>NZ_JACSLZ010000002.1:0-329886 GCF_018618395.1 Exiguobacterium sp. s149 | reverse complement strand
CCGCCAGCGTTCGTCCTGAGCCAGGATCAAACTCTCCAAAGAATTTGATATAGCTCTTTAAAAATGACGAAGCTTGCGCTTCATTCAAACATTGTAAAACTTTTTTGCCTCATCGTTCAGTTTTCAAAGTTCGTCTGCCGCTCTTAGCGACTCATTTATAATAGCACCTGCATTCTCTTTCGTCAACTATAAAAATAAAATATTTTAAAAGAATAAAAAAGCAGTGTGCTCCTTCTTTGCACTATATAGAAGGAACACACTTTCTATTATTGAAATGCGATGATTCGCACTTCGTCTAAACGAGTTAAATCATACGTTTCTTGCGTCGGTTCTGATACGACAATCGGTTGTTCGACACTCGGTGTATAATGATGAATCTTCCCACGAACCCCACTACTCAACAAAACGGTTCGACCCACTTCATAAAAGCCGAGTAACGTAGCTAACAGTGTGAGCGCCTCTCCATCGTACGCTTCATTTTGCCACATATAGAAGTAAGCTTCTTCCGGAGTGAGTGCAGCTCGAAATGTTCGCGGTGCCGTCAACTGACAAAAACGATCTGCCACGATAAATAGAGGAGAGGCCGGATGAAGCGCTCGCTCTTCGAGACGGTTTGGGAAGCCCGATCCATCGAGCCGCTCATGATGCTCTGCCACTAATTTACCGACACGCTGTCGCAATGTCTGATCTTCAGGTAACATCGCCATCGATACGAGTGGATGTTGATACAAGAGCTCACGTTCCATTTTTGTAAAATAGCGCATATGTGACCATTTGCGAATTTTAGCGTAACTGGTATCAGCGAAATAAGAAGCGATTCCATAGTCAAACTGAAGCCGATGTTCGTCCCCCCGATATTTCGATAACGTTTTTGCGACGAGCGCCCGATAAATCGCATGATGAATCACATGATTTTTACGTAACGGTTGGTTCGTGAAAAACGTGACGATTGCTGATAGTGGGTAGTCTTGGCGAAATAACTGATGAATAAATTCAAGAGCCTCATATGGGTTCGGTGATATCCGTTCTTCCCATTGATTATAGTGACGTTCATACTGAAGAATTTTTTCGCATAAGTCGCGTTCTTCCTCATGTGTAAAGGGACGGCGTTCTACCGGAGCGACTTCAATCGCCTCAACTTTCAAAAAGCGGAGCAAACGTAAATGTTCGTTCGTCAGTCTAATCCCTGCCTCTAATGAAGAAACAGATGTTAAGAGCGTCATACCTACGTGCACGTTTGAAATAGCGAGTCGCATGGTTATCCCTCCTAATCGTATGAAAACAGGTCGAACGGAAGCTCCGCTCGACCTGTTTCGCCTTATTCGGTCACTTCAGACGATAGGTCGGTTTCTGGTGCTTCACCATCAAATCCATTCTCCATCTCATCTGCTGATTCCTCTTGTAGCTCATCTTTTTTCAATTTGGCAATTGTAGCCAAACGATCGCCGTCTTCGATGTTCATCACTTTCACACCGCGCGTACTGCGACCCATTTGCGAAATCGTCTGTGAATCGATTCGAATGGCGACACCGAGCTCGGTCATGAGCATGATATCGTCGTCCTCATCCACGACTCGCATACCGACGACGGTACCGCGGTCAGTCTTGATTCCGATAATTCCAGAACCACCTCGACCTTGTGTGCGGAATTGCTCCATCGGCGTTCGTTTGCCATAGCCTTTTTCCGTGATAATCAATACGTCTTGCGTCGGGCGTACGATTTCCATCGAAACGACTTGATCGTCATCCTTCTTCAGACGAATCGCACGGACACCTCGGGCGGTACGGCCCATCGACCGTACTTCACTCGCAAGCGGGAAGCGAATCGACATCCCTTCACGCGTCACAATTAACATTTCGTCATCGCTCTTCGCAAGACGGACAGTAACCAATTCGTCCGTATCATTCAAGCTAATGGCACGAAGTCCGTTTTTATTGATGCGGGCGTAAGCCGAGAGCGGTGAACGTTTGACGAGTCCTTGCTTCGTGATAAACACGAGCGACAACTGCTCGTCTGCCACTTCAGCTTCCGAATCTTCACTTCCATCCTCAACGATGGCTTTGTCTGCCAAGTAGCTATTGAAGTCGACCGGAATCATCGTCTCGACTTTTTCGCCTTTATCGACTTGTAGCAAGTTAATAATCGGCATCCCTTTCGCAGTCCGGCTCATCTCTGGGATTTCATACCCTTTCAAGCGGAAGACGCGACCGAAGTTCGTGAAGAATAGGATCGTATCATGCGTCGAAGCTGACAAGAGACGTAATACGAAGTCCTCGTCATTCGTACCCATCCCTTGCTTGCCTCGTCCGCCTCTGCGTTGTGTACGATACGAGTCGCTTGGGATTGATTTGATATAACCTTCGCTCGTGAGCGTGATCATCATGTCGCGAACTGGAATCAAGTCTTCATCTTCAAGCTCGATGATATCCGTACGGATGACTGTCCGACGTGCATCGCCGTAACGCTCTTTGATTTCTGTCAACTCGTTGCGAATGATTTGAAGCAAGAGTTCTTCGTCGCCTAAGATGGCACGCAACTCTTCAATCAAGGCGCGAATCTCGCGATACTCGCCTTCGATTTTCTCACGCTCAAGTCCAGTCAAACGTTGAAGACGCATATCGAGAATCGCTTGCGTCTGCTCGGTCGATAACCCGAAACGGGCAATCAATTTCTCACGGGCCTCGTCACCGGTCCGCGTGCTGCGGATGATGGCGATGACTTCATCCAAGTGATCGAGGGCAACGCGCAATCCTTCGAGGATATGTGCACGGGCCTCGGCCTTGTCAAGATCGAACTGCGTCCGACGACGGACGACTTCTTTTTGGTGCTCGATGTAGTAATAAATCGCTTGCTTCAAGTTTAGCGTCTTCGGTCGTCCCCCAACGAGGGCGAGCATGTTGACCCCAAACGTCGTTTGCATTGGCGTTTGTTTATACAAGTTGTTCAAAATGACACTGGCATTCGCATCGCGGCGTACTTCAATGACGACACGCATCCCGTTACGATCCGACTCGTCGCGAAGATCAGTGATGCCTTCGATTTTCTTGTCGCGTACCAAATCGGCAATCTTTTCGACGAGGCGTGCTTTGTTCACTTGATATGGGATTTCATGAACGAGAATCCGTTCACGACCATTTTTCAACACTTCGATTTCAGCTTTGGCCCGCATCGTGATTGATCCACGACCAGTCTCATAGGCGCGGCGAATTCCGCTACGTCCTAAAATTTCGCCGGCTGTCGGGAAGTCAGGCCCCGGGATATGCTGCATCAACTCGGAGATGGTGATATCCGGGTTATGCGTCAACGCAAGAACACCGTCAATGACTTCGTTCAAGTTATGCGGCGGTACGTTCGTGGCCATCCCGACCGCGATTCCGCTCGTCCCGTTGACCAAGAAGTTCGGGAACCGGGCTGGCATGACGACCGGTTCTTTCTCTTCTCCGTCAAAGTTCGGTTGGTAATCAATCGTGTTTTTGCCGATATCACGGACGAGTTCCATCGCGATTTTCGACATACGTGCTTCTGTATAACGCATCGCTGCGGCAGAGTCTCCATCGACCGATCCGAAGTTTCCGTGACCATCGACGAGTTCATAACGATAACTGAAATCTTGCGCCATCCGAACCATCGTCTCGTAAACGGCAGAGTCACCGTGCGGGTGATACTTACCGATAACGTCACCGACCACACGGGCCGATTTTTTATGGGGCTTGTCAGCACGAATTCCAAGTTCGTTCATCGCATATAGGATACGACGGTGAACCGGTTTCAGACCGTCGCGTACGTCTGGGAGGGCACGTGACACGATAACGCTCATCGCATAGTCCATGAACGAGGTGCGCATCTCTTGGCTAATATTTATATCCTTGATATTTTCTTGTTCTGCCATTCGTTATTGCCTACCCTTCTTTTTAAATATCGAGGTTTTTCACGTAATGCGCATGTGATTGGATGAAATCACGTCGCGGCTCGACATTGTCACCCATGAGCGTCTCAAAGATCTCATCCGCCTCAATGGCGTCTTGAAGGTCGACACGAAGCATCGAGCGTGTCTCTGGATTCATCGTCGTGCTCCACAGCTGTTCAGGGTCCATCTCACCTAGACCTTTGTAACGCTGTACGCTGTAACGAGCATTCTCCGGAAGCTGTTTAATCGCTTCTTGCAATTCACGGTCGTTCTGCACGTAAGTAACGTCTTTCCCGTGCTTCAAGCCGTAAAGTGGTGGTTGCGCGATATAGACATACCCGCTCTCGACGAGCGGACGCATGTAGCGATAGAAGAACGTCAAGAGCAGTGTACGAATGTGGGCTCCATCGACGTCGGCATCGGTCATGATAATTAACTTATGATAACGAGCCTTCCCGAGATCGAACTCTTCCGCAATCCCTGTCCCGAGCGCTGTAATAATCGTACGTACTTCTTGGTTGGCTAAAATCTTATCAAGTCTCGCTTTTTCGACGTTGATGATTTTACCTCGGATTGGCAAAATCGCTTGGAAGTGACGATCGCGACCTGATTTCGCTGAACCGCCGGCCGAGTCACCCTCAACGATGTACAGTTCAGACTTCGATGCATCTTTCGATGAACAGTCGGCTAGTTTCCCAGGCAATGAACTGACTTCAAGGATCCCTTTACGGCGTGTCATCTCACGAGCACGTTTCGCTGCGAGACGGGCACGGGCCGCCATTAAGCCTTTGTCGACGATCAATCGACCGACAGATGGATTTTCAAGCAAGAATTGCTCGAACGTGTCTGTGAAGAGCGAGTCTGTGGCTGTACGTGCATCTGCGTTACCAAGTTTCGTCTTCGTCTGCCCTTCGAACTGTGGTGACGGGTGTTTGACCGAGACAATCGCCGTCAATCCTTCACGTACGTCATCCCCTGACAAGCTACCATCAGCCTCTTTCATGAGACCGAAGCGTTTTGCATAGTCGTTGATTGAACGTGTGAGCGCCGTTTTAAATCCAGTCTCGTGCGTTCCGCCCTCATGGGTCGGAATATTGTTCGTGAATGAATAGATGTTGCTCGCAAATCCTTCGTTGTACTGAAGCGCAATCTCGACTTCAATTCCATCCTTCGTGCCATGTACGTAGACAGGCTCGTCGTGGATTGAGGCTTTCGAGCGGTTCAAATGTTCAACGTATGACTTGATTCCACCCTCGTAGTGATAATTGCGTTCAATCGTCTCATCGCTGCGCTCGTCTTTGGCGACGATGCGGAGTCCTTTATTCAGGAAGGCAAGTTCGCGCAAACGTGTGGCGAGTAAATCAAAGTCATATTCGAGCGTCTCTTCGAAGATATCCCCATCCGGGAAGAAACGGACAGTTGTACCAGTCGTATCGGTCGTACCGACGATTTCAAGTTCGCCTTGTGGGACACCGCGTTTGAATGACTGATAGTAGACGTTGCCGTTACGACGGACGAACACTTCAAGCTTCGTCGACAACGCGTTGACGACCGAGGCACCGACACCGTGCAGACCGCCTGAAACTTTGTATCCGCCGCCGCCAAACTTACCTCCGGCGTGAAGGACGGTGAAGATGACTTCGACGGCAGGACGGCCCGTTTTCTTTTGAACATCGACTGGAATCCCGCGTCCGTTATCTTCGACAACAATCGAGTTGCCTGGTTCTACTGTCATCGTGATCGTGTCACAGTGTCCGGCGAGCGCTTCATCAATCGAGTTGTCGACGATTTCCCATACCAAGTGGTGGAGTCCTCGTGAGCTCGTTGAACCGATATACATCCCCGGGCGTTTACGAACGGCTTCTAACCCTTCAAGCACTTGAATCTGATCAGCACCATAATCTTGCATTTGTTTTTCGTTTTCGTTACTCATCGGTTTTGTTCACCTACTATACATGAATTGGTGTTCATATGGATTGGTCTTACGTTATACAGATTCCGTTTCAACTTCGCCTTGTTTCACGTGAAACACCTTCGCTTGTTGAATCGTTTCGTGAGCGATGCCATCAATGTTGGTCGTCGTGATAATGGTTTGGACTTTTTGGCCCATCGTGTCGAGCAGATGGGTTTGGCGATGGTCGTCTAATTCAGATAACACGTCATCTAACAAAAGCAATGGATATTCTCCGACCTCTTCGTGGATCAGTTCAATCTCCGCTAACTTTAAAGACAAAGCCGCTGTACGTTGCTGGCCTTGTGAACCGAACGTTTGGACGTTGCGATTGTTGACATACAATTCAAAGTCATCTCGATGCGGACCAAATAACGTCACGCCTCGTCTTCGTTCGTTCTCTCTTATTTTATCAAACTTTTGTCGATACGTTTCAAACATCGCCTCTTTTGGGTAACGTTCTTTTTGGAATGTATCCGATACGTATTGAATCGTCAGTGTCTCCAAGTCACGTGTGATGCCGGAATGGATGGGTCCCGCCCATTTTTCAAGCTGATCGATAAAATGATGACGTCGCGAAACGATTTTCACGGCAAGCTCAATCATTTGATCGGTGAGCACCTCTAGTAGCGTCTCATCCCCGCCTTTGATGGACAGTTGCTTCAACAAGGCGTTCCGTTGCTTCAGTGTCTTCAAATACTGATTCAATTCATGTAAATAGACAGGACTCACTTGCCCGATTTCCATATCTAAAAACCGTCGTCGTCCTTGCGGGCTACCTTTGACGATGGCAAGGTCTTCGGGTGCGAACAGCACGACGTTAAAAGCGCCGACATAATCGCTGAGGCGGCGTTGTTCGAGGTGGTTCAATTTCGCTTTCTTCCCTTTCGGTGAAAACGTGAGCGACTGGACCGTCTCCCCGGTCCGTTTATGAATCCGTCCCTCGACCATCGCTGCATCCGCCTCCCAGCCGATCAGTTCACGGTCTTGCGTCGTCCGATGTGACTTTGCGAGCGCAAGTACGTAAATCGATTCGAGCAGATTCGTTTTCCCTTGGGCATTCTCACCAATGAGAACGTTCGTCTGTTCTGAAAAATCTAGCTCGAGGGTTTCGTAGTTGCGGTAGTTTTGCAATCGGATCGACTTTAAATGCACGTTAGTTACCCTCGATTTGGAAGTCTCCGAAACCTTCGACCTCAATCGTGTCCCCATCGCGTAGTTTGCGTCCGCGACGTTGATCAATCTCACCGTTCACTTTCACTTGAATGTCCTCTAAGAAGAACTTCGCTTGGCCTCCGCTTGAAATGATATCAGCCAACTTCAAAAATTGTCCGAGCGTTACATACTCGGTTGTAATCGACACTTTTTTCATGTCGTCACTTCCTTTCTTTCATACTTAGTACAAAAAATCGCCATACTTATTAGTTTATCGAAAAACGTCGAATAAGGCAAAAATGGGGATGACAAGGTGAAACACCTCATCATCCCCGAATCTGCTCAGTCTGACTTAAGACGTGCGGACTGGCAAGATCAACTGTAGGACGCTATCTTGCTCGACCGGACGCAAGATGAACGGACGCATCGAACCCGTGAACTGGATTTCGATTTCTGAAGCATCAAGCGCACGAAGCGCATCCATGACAAATTTCGAGTTGAATGAAATTTTTAACTCTTCTCCTTCAAGCGACAGGATGCTGACGCGCTCTGACACTTTCCCGACTTCTGGAGAATGAGAGGAGACTTCGACCGTCGTCGCTTCTTCAGCGACAAACTTGATGACGTTATTGCGATCAGCGCGTGCAAGCAATGACGCACGATCGATAGCTTGGAGGAAGTCCTTCGCGTTCATGCGGACCGCTGTCCGGTATTCTTCCGGAATCAAGCGTGATGTATCTGGGTATGCCCCGTCGAGTAGACGTGAGAAGAACGAGATGTTTTTCAAGCGGAACAAGATTTGTTGGTCCGTCAACACGATTTCGACTGGCAACTCTTCCCGATCAAGCAATTTTGCGAGTTCGTTCAATGAGCGACCCGGAACGACGACATTTTGGAACGTCAAATCGTTGTCTGTCTCAAACCGTGCCCGGCGAAGTGCTAGACGGTGGCTATCCGTGGCGACACACGTCAAGAATCCTTTTTCGGCAGAGAAGTTGACCCCTGTCAACACAGGACGTGTCTCTTGTCCGGAAACAGCGAAGCTCGTTTGACGGATAATCGTCTTCAATAAATCGGCCGGTAAGTAGAAACGACGCTCGCTTGATAGTTCAGGCAGGCGCGGGTATTCATCTGGATCGAGTCCGTTCAAATGGAACTCGGCCTGTCCCGATTCGATTCGTGTCATGAAGTTCGGAGACACTTCAAGTGTCACTTCATTCGTCGGCAACTTTTTAACGATTTCACCGAGGAAACGTGCATTGAGCACGACGCTACCTGCTCGTTGAATTTGAATGAGTTCGATTCCGCCTTCTTCAATCGGGATTAAGCGTTCGATTGAAATTTCCGTATCGCTACCTGTGAGCGTCAACCCATCGGCATGGGCTTCAAGCTTTAATCCTGTGAGGATTGGAATCGTCGTTCGGGAAGCAACAGCTTTTGATACATCTTGTACGGCTTGCATGAATACATCTCGCTGAATCGTTAAATGCATGTGGATAATTCCTCCTAAGTGAACTAAGTCATATAGTTAATAATAATAGTATTATTTAAGTCATAATAGTAATAAGGGCTGTGGATACTGGGGATAAGTCACTTCAACCACTGGTATTGAGCTATTCTGCCTGTGAATAACTTGTGGATAACTATGTGGGTTTATCCACAGGATATCCACAACGAAATCGAAGTGTTTATGACAATGCTTTCTTTAACGTCTGAATCGTCTCTTGCATCTCCGGATCGTGCTTGAGCAATGTACTAATTTTCTCATGAGCGTGAATCACTGTCGTGTGATCGCGTCCACCGAACTCTTCCCCGATTTTAGGAAGCGAGCTTTCCGTCATCTCACGTGATAAATACATCGCGATTTGACGTGGGAATGCGAGCGTCTTCGTTCGTTTCTTCGCCTTCAGTTCCTCAACTTCAATATTAAAATGACGGCCCACGATTTCTTGAATGTCCCGAATGACAATTTTCTTCGCTTCTTGGACCGGCATGATGTTGTGCAACGCTTCAGCAGCGACATCCGGGTCAATCGGACGACCGACGAGCTTGGCGTAGGCCACGACGCGCGTCAACGCCCCTTCGAGTTCACGAATGTTCGTATCGATTTGATTGGCGATATACAGCATGACGTCGTTCGCAATATCAAGCCCTTCTGCCGTCGCTTTCTTGCGTAAGATGGCAATCCGCGTTTCAAGGTCAGGCGGTGTGATGTCAGTGATAAGACCCCATTCGAACCGCGAACGAAGACGATCTTCAAGCGTCGGAATCTCTTTAGGAGGTCGGTCACTCGAAATCACAATCTGTTTCTGATCGTTATGAAGCGCATTGAACGTGTGGAAAAACTCTTCCTGTGTCTGTTCTTTCCCGGCTAGGAACTGAATGTCATCAATCAAGAGGACATCGATGTTCCGATAGCGGTTGCGGAATTCTTCTGTCTTATTGTCACGAATCGAGTTGATGAACTCATTCGTGAACTTTTCAGATGATACGTAAGCGATTCGTGCGCCAGGCTTCTGCCCTTTCACGTAATGACCAATCGCATGCATCAAATGCGTCTTGCCGAGCCCGACTCCTCCATAAATGAAGAGCGGATTATAGGCGCGCGCCGGTGCTTCTGCGACAGCGAGCGAGGCAGCGTGAGCAAATCGGTTCCCCGACCCGATGACAAACGTCTCAAAAATGTACTTGTCATTCAGCTGTCCGAGGTTCCCTTCCTCTTTTGGTAGTACTGGAAGCGGCTGTTCTTTCATTTCTGTGGCAGCAATCGTCTCTTTCGATCCATCCGCAGGTGCATACTTGTGTGCTTGTGATTCCTCGATAAAATGAATCTCAAGCTTGTTGTTCGTTACTTCTTCAATTGTATCTTGTAACAATGACAAGTACTGACGCTCAAGCCAAGTCACAATGAAACTGGCTGGCGCGGACACGACGAGTGTCGTCCCCATCAACGAAATTCCTTCTGTTGATTTCAACCACATATCAAAGCTGGCTTTTGGTGTTCGTTCCTCTTCCTCAATCAGAGATAAAACATTTCTCCAAATCTCGCGAGCATTCTTCAATGAAAGACCTCCTTTACTCACATGTTGGCGAAACTTATTCACACGATATACACATACACTATTCTATAGTAGATAATAGGGTTATCCCCAGAGAACAAAAACTGTGGATAAAGTTATCCACATGGTGTTAGTGTTGGGGATAACAGTTATCCACAGCCTGTGTATATCTTGGAATTGCTAAAAGTTCATCCACAAGTTTGTGCACATTCAGTTTATCAAAATAAAATAGACGTGGCAACGGTTTTTGATATTTATCCACAGACTGCAAAAAGAATCCACAGGTAGTTATCCACATGCTGTGTATGGTGTGGATAAACTGTGGATATGTTGTGGATAATTAGAAGTAAGGTAAGATAGAGATAGAAAAGTTATACACAAAAGAGGAAGAAGGAATTGTGGAGAATATTTTTTCAAGAGAAGAAAATGAAAAATTAAAAAATGGAATCATAAAATTGTTGAAAGAAGAGGAGTTATTCACATATAAGTGTGGATAACTATCGGGATATGTGGATAAAATGGCTTTAGACAGCTATTTGTAAAAAAGTTACTGGCGGATTGTTAATTCTCTATTTGATTCATTGCTTCCGTTTCTTCTAAATCATGCCATCCTGAGGTGATCGTCCCTTCCCTCTCCGAAGGATTTCATCCTAATTGAAAACCTGGCGAAAACTCATTGACAATCTAGACAACAGTTTATATAATCTTAAAGACTGCCTTAAATGAAACTATAACTTGCTAATAGAGCGTTAACCTTGAGGAGGTGCTTTAACAATGAAACCAACTTTCAATCCTAACAACCGTAAGCGTAAGAAAGTCCACGGATTCCGTGCACGCATGGCGACTAAAAACGGCCGCAACATTCTTGCAGCTCGCCGTCGTAAAGGCCGCAAAGCCTTGACTGTCTAATACAGATCATGAGATTGCCCGAGGAATCCTCCTTGGGCAATCTTTTTTTATATCGTCACAGAACTCACACAAACGGACGGAAAAAGCTGATTCACTCTCGTTGAAATGAATGGGATATGGTATGATGTTAGTTGACGATTTTTGAAGCGAAGGATGGAGTGAGAATTTTGAAAAAAGAATACCGCCTGCAAAAGAATGAAGAGTTCCAAGCGGTGTTTCGTGAAGGACGCTCCGTGGCCAATCGTCAGTTTGTCGTCTACACGCAAAAAGCGAATCAAGCGCACTTCCGGGTCGGACTTTCGGTCAGCAAAAAGCTGGGAAATGCCGTGGAACGGAACCGGATGAAACGATTGATGCGTGAATCGCTTCGCTTGCTCGAACCGAACGTGGCTCCGCACAATTATGTCATCATTGCGCGCAAACCAGCGACGTCGCTTACGCAAGATGAAGTGACGGAAAGCTTGAAACACGCATTCAAACGGGCTAAAGTTTGGAAGCAGAGACAAGTCGATCGATCATAACAATCCGAGCTCGTTCTTTCATATATAACGCGAACTAATTAGGATTGACCGATAGACGTGTGATGAAACAAAAGAATCGATAAAGAAAGCGTAGGGGGAACTATGAGCAAAAAGCTAAAATTAGGATTGTTGGCTGTCATGACCGGCGTCATCATGTTGATGGCTGGCTGTGTCGACCCATCGACGATCCAAGGAGAGCCGATTACGGCTGAGACGGAAGGCTTCTGGTCGCAATACTTTGTTTGGCCACTAGCATGGTTGTTGAAAGAAGCGGCTTACTTAATTGGTGGGACGTGGCAGTACGGTTACTCGATCATCGTCGCGACGATTATCGTCCGCCTCTTGATTTTACCGCTTATGATCAAGCAGACGAAGAGTATGGGTGCGATGCAAGTCTTGCAGCCAGAGATGCTCAAGCTGCGTGAGAAGTACAGCTCGAAAGACCAAGAGACGCAACGTAAACTGCAAGAAGAAATGATGAAAATGTATCAAGAGTACCAAATCAACCCGCTCGCGGGCTGTTTGCCAATCTTGATCCAAATGCCGATTTTGTTCGCGTTCTATGATGCGATCCGTCGGACACCTGAAATCTTTGAAGCACAGTTCCTCTGGTTCGACCTCGGGGCACCAGATCCAACGTTCATCTTGCCGATTCTGGCAGCGATTTTGACGTATGCACAGCAAAAAATCTCAATGGCGGGCCAAGAACAAAACCCACAATTGAAAATGATGCTCTACATCTTCCCAGTGATGATCTTCGTCATGTCGATCACGCTTCCAGCCGCCCTTTCGATGTACTGGGTCGTCGGTTACATCATCTCGATTATCGTGACGATGGCAATCATGCTCCCGATGCGTGAGAAGATGAAAGTTCAAGCTGAAGCGAAAATCGCGGCGAAAGAAGCAGAACGTGCCGTACTCGCAGAAGAAGAAAAAAAGGCAAAAAAGAAAAAACGTAAATAAACTCTAAGGCTGTGGATAACCAATCCACAGCCTTTTTTGTCGTTCGGGATAGATTAACCCGAAATCCGGGAATAAACAAAGCAGTGGTCGAAATCGTCGAATCAGAAAGGGGGTCTTTCATATGGAGACGCTCATCAAACGGTTGGAACGGTCGACGTTCATTCAAGCGGCGCTTTACGTGGTAATCGGGTTACTCATCATCTTGTATCCACGCATCTTTTTTGATGCGATCGTCTATTTGGTCGCGGCTTACTTTGCCATCATCGGTCTCGTCGCCATCGTTCAAGGGTTGCGGCACAAACGAAACGGACTCCCAGCCGGTTTCTTTATGGGAATCATCTATTTATTGATCGCTTTAATCGTCTTTTTCTTCGCTGAAACGTTGGCAAGTCTGCTCCCGATTTTTATCGGCGCCTTATTCTTGTTTGGTGGCATAATCCGGTTGATTCAAGCCGTCGGATTTCGCCGGACCATCGCCAATCGGTGGATGTACTTCATGCTGAGCAGTCTATTGTGGATTGGGATTGGCCTACTCATGTTGGCGAATCCGTTTGACAGCCTGCTCGTCTTGTTCCAATTGTTCGGCGGTTTTCTCATCGCCGTCGGCGTGATCGAATGGATGCTCTATTTCACGCTCCGTTCCTCGAGACGCCAGCAAGCATAAACGAAAGCCGCTCACATTAGGAGCGGCTTTTTTCACGGATGACGAGCCGATCGAAAAACGGACGAATCACTTCGAACGCAACGGTCGTCTCGAAGAAGGGACGCTCGGCTTCGAGACGGGAGATATACCATCGAGCGGCTGTCGCATGATGGTCGGGTGTCAACGCTTCATAAAAGGTCCGGATTTCAATCCGCTGCCGGGCGGCCACGTCTTTCAACCCGAGTGCGGCCCGTTCGGGTTCGTAGTGAGCGGCGAGTGTATAGGCGAAATGACTCATGCCTTGCCGAAGCATCTCGACGGCCCAGACATCGTTGCCGCGGTCACGGGCTTTCGTATATTGGAAAAAGAACCAAATCGCATCAAACACGTGTCCGCTTAAGTCTTCATTCGACAAGGTGAGCGAACTCGAGTGATGTTGCAGTCGGTGTTCCGGATCATACAGCACCGTAATTGTGTCTTGATGGTTCAACGTGTCCGCTGTCACCGTGAAGAAATCGAGATGCAAGAAATCATCATAGACGACAATCAGTTGCGGGGCTACGATATCGATTTCATCCTCGAGCAGAATCGGGCGATATGTGGCCAGATGGTCGCGGCGGCGCGCCAAGAACTCGTTCATGTTTTCAGGGGCGACCATGACGTACAAGTCGACGTCAGAATGTTCGTCCGCTTCATCACGCCCGAACGATCCTTTCAAGAAAATGGCCTGCACGCCCCCATCGGAGATGAGGCTGTTAGTCAATGTGGCGATGGCATCTTGCTGTCGCATTTCATCACGTCCTCCATGGAAATATATTCCTTTATTGTACTAAAGTAATTCCTTAAAATGCAACCGTGGCTCGAGAGGTCGGACGCTTTCGTTCGAGACAAATATCGTGTATAGTAGGTGCGTTATGCATAAGATAGAGGAAGTAGTAAGAAGTATGGGAGGGAAAGATGATGCTAGAGTTTGACACGATTACGGCGATTTCGACGCCGATGGGTGAAGGGGCAATCGGAATCGTCCGCTTGTCCGGTGACCGCGCCGTCGAGACGGTGGGCCGTGTTTTTTCGGGAAAAGATTTGACGAAAGTGGAGTCACATACGATCCATTACGGAAAATTGAAACGTCCTGGCACGGACGAGGTCGTCGATGAAGTCATGGTGAGCATCATGCGCGCACCGAAGACGTTCACGCGAGAAGACGTCGTCGAAATCAATTGCCACGGAGGAATCGTCGCGGTCAATCGTGTCCTCGAACTGATTCTTGAACAACCGGACATCCGCTTGGCAGAACCGGGCGAGTTCACGAAACGCGCCTTTTTGAATGGACGAATCGATTTGTCGCAAGCCGAGGCCGTCATGGATTTGATTCGTGCCAAAACGGATCGGGCCATGAACGTTGCCATGTCTCAGATGGAAGGACGTTTGTCACGGCTCGTCCGCGAGTTGCGTCAACTGTTGCTTGAGACGATTGCGGCGGTCGAGGTCAATATCGACTATCCGGAATACGACGCCGAAGAGATGACCCAGGCCATTGTCGAAGACAAGGCGGGCGAAGTGAAACGCGTGCTCGAGCAGTTGCTTGAGACGGCGCGACAAGGAAAAATTTTACGAGAGGGGCTCGCGACAGCGATTATCGGTCGGCCGAACGTCGGCAAATCTTCGCTCATGAACACGCTCGTACAAGAGACGAAAGCGATCGTCACGGAAATCGCCGGAACGACGCGCGATACGATTGAAGAGTATGTGAACGTCAAAGGCGTTCCGCTCAAATTGATTGATACGGCAGGGATTCGGGAGACGGAAGATATCGTAGAGCGGATTGGTGTCGAGAAATCGCGCAAGGCGCTCGCGGGCGCTGACTTGATTTTGCTCGTCTTGAACGGGCATGAAGGTCTGACTGTCGAGGATGAGGCCTTATTTGAGGCGATTGCTGGTATGAATGCGATCATCATCATCAATAAGACGGACTTGCCACAAAGTATGGATTCTTCTAAGCTGGAGAAACTAGCGGCAGGTCGCCCGATCGTGGCGACGTCTCTCTTATTAGAAGAGGGAATCGACGCATTGGAAAAGGCGATCTCGAACTTGTTCTTCGCTAAAGGCGTCGAATCACAGGATATGACATATATCTCGAACGCACGACACATTCAGCTCATCAAACGGACGATCGAACAAATCGATGAGGCGCTCGGAAGCGCCGCCATGAATTTGCCGATTGATATGGTCCAAATCGATTTACGGCGGGCGTGGGATACGCTCGGCGAAATCAACGGGGACACCGTTCAAGAAAGTTTGATTGATCAACTCTTTTCACAGTTTTGTCTTGGGAAATAATAAGGAGGAACAACTATGGCTTACACGGCAGGCGAGTTTGATGTCATCGTCATCGGAGCCGGTCATGCGGGAATCGAGGCCGCACTGGCTTCGGCGCGCATGGGCGCGAAAACGGCGATGCTCACGATGAATCCGGATATGGTCGGATTCATGTACTGCAACCCATCGATCGGTGGTCCCGCGAAAGGGATTGTCGTTCGCGAAATCGATGCCCTTGGCGGCGAAATGGCGAAGGCGATTGATGCGACGTACATTCAAATGAAGATGCTCAACACATCAAAAGGTCCAGCAGTGCGCGCATTACGGGCGCAAGCGGACAAATTCCAATACCAAAATCATATGAAGAAAGTGCTTGAAGACGAACCGAACCTATTGCTTCGTCAAGCGCTCGTCGAACGACTTCTCATCGAAGACGGAAAAGTCGCCGGCGTCGTCACGAATACTGGTTCGGAGTACCGCTCGAAAGCGGTCATCGTCACGACCGGTACGTTTATGCGCGGTCAAATTATCATCGGCGAATTGTCGTATGAGAGCGGTCCGAACAACCAGATGCCTTCGGTCGAATTGTCGAAGCATTTAGAAGAGCTCGGGCTCGAACTCGTTCGTTTCAAAACGGGGACACCGCCACGCATCGACGGCAAGACGATCGATTACTCGAAGACGGAGATTCAACCAGGGGACGACAATCCGTCGCTCTTCTCCTACACATCGAAAGACCTTGACCCGATTGAGCAAATCCCGTGCTGGCTCACCTACACGAGCGAGCGGACACACCAATTGATTGATGAGAACTTGCATCGTTCGCCGATGTACTCAGGTGCCATCAAAGGGACGGGCCCGCGTTACTGCCCATCGATTGAAGATAAAGTCGTCCGGTTCAACGATAAACCGCGTCACCAAATCTTCCTCGAGCCAGAAGGTCGCGACACGGAAGAAATTTACGTGCAAGGCTTCTCGACGAGTATGCCGGAAGACGTTCAGCATCAAATGCTCCGGACGATTCCGGGGCTTGAGAACTCAGAGATGATGCGCCCTGGATACGCGATTGAGTACGATGCAGTCGTACCGACGCAACTTTGGCCGACACTCGAGACGAAGACGGTTGGCGGATTGTTCACGGCAGGTCAAATCAATGGGACGAGCGGCTATGAAGAAGCGGCCGGACAAGGCATCATGGCCGGAATCAACGCCGCATGCCAAGTGCTCGGCAAAGAGCCGGTCATCTTGGACCGCTCACAGGCGTATATCGGTGTCTTGATTGACGACCTTGTGACGAAAGGGACGAACGAGCCTTATCGTTTGCTCACATCACGTGCCGAATATCGGTTGCTTTTGCGTCACGACAATGCGGACCTTCGTTTGAGCGACATCGGTCACGAGGTCGGTTTATTGTCACCAGAGCGTCATGCCCACCTTGAAGATAAACGAGTCGCGATCGCGGCAGAAGTGAAGCGTCTCAACGGACTCGTCATCAAACCGTCCGCTGACGTGAACGATGTGCTCGAAGAAGTCGGTGCGAATCCGCTCAAAGAAGCGACGCATGCCAACATCCTCTTGAAGCGTCCTGAAGTGACGTATGCGACGCTCATGCGCATTGCACCGGCTCCGATCGAAGTGCCGTTCGAAGTGGCGGAGCAAGTCGAGATTCAAGTGAAATACGAAGGCTACATCTCGAAGCAGCTCGAGCAAGTCGAGAAGATGCGTCGGATGGAAGAAAAACGGATTCCAGAGAAACTCGATTACGATGCAATCGGTGGTCTTGCGACGGAAGCGAAACAAAAACTAAAACAAGTTCGTCCGCTCTCGATTGGACAAGCGTCACGTATTTCCGGGGTAAACCCGGCGGACGTCTCGATCCTTCTTGTCTATATCGAGCAAGGACAATACGCGACAGTGGAGTGAAACGATGAACCAATCCCAATTTATTGAGGCGTTGCAGGCAGAAGGATTTGAATTGAGCGAGAAGCAACTCGCTCAATTTGAACGCTATTTCGAGATGCTCGTCGAGTGGAATGAAAAAATGAATTTGACGGCGATCACGGACAAGGAAGAAGTGTATTTGAAGCATTTCTATGATTCGCTCAGCGCGTCGTTCCATTTCGATTTCACAAACGTCGAAACCGTATGTGACGTTGGTGCCGGGGCTGGATTCCCGAGTTTGCCGCTCAAAATTCTATTCCCGCACCTTCACGTGACGATTATCGACTCGCTTAACAAGCGAATCACGTTCTTGAACGAACTCGCGCTCGCGCTCGGGTTAGAAGGTGTCGCGTTCCATCATGGACGCGCCGAAGAGTTTGGAAAAAATAAAAAATTTCGTGAGCAATTTGATGTCGTAACCGCCCGTGCGGTTGCCCGGATGACGGTGCTCGCCGAGTACTGTTTACCGCTCGCAAAAGTCGGCGGAACGTTCGTAGCGCTCAAAGCGGCGAAAGTTTCCGACGAGCTGGTCGACGCGAAAAACGCCTTGGCCGTGCTCGGTGGGAAAGTAAAAACGACACACCAGTTCCTATTGCCAGGAGAGATGAGTGAGCGTAATATCGTAATTGTAGATAAATTACGAAAAACGCCTGGGAAATATCCACGTAAAGCGGGTACCCCGGCGAAAGAGCCGCTAATCTGAGTAATCGTGTTTCACGTGAAACTAAAAGCAGATTCCGGTAGTGGAATCTGCTTATTTTTTACATAGAGGGGTGCCGACGTTGAAGAAAACATTTGCTAAACTGTTCGGAAGTCGTCCAGAAGTGGCGGTTACAGAAATCGCAGAGGTCAAACCGAATGATGCGGTTCAAGAAATCGCGTTATCGTTGCTTCTCCCGAACCGTTATCAACCGCGTAAAGTATTCGAGCCGGCTAAAATTGAAGAATTGGCCGTTACGATTGACGAGCATGGTCTCTTGCAACCGATCGTCGTTCGGAAAGCAGAAGAGGGGCGCTACGAGATTATCGCAGGGGAACGCCGCTTCCGCGCTGTCAAATCGCTTGGATGGTCTGTCATTCCGGCCATCGTTCGGGACATGGATGACGATACGACTGCCGCTTTAGCCTTGATTGAGAATTTGCAGCGGGAACAGCTCAGTCCGATTGAGGAAGCGGAGGCATACGGCCGTCTACTCGCCATGAAAGGTCTGACGCAAGACGCGCTCGCGAAGAGTCTCGGGAAGAGCCAGTCGACGATTGCCAATAAACTACGCCTGTTGAAATTGCCGAACGACGTCAAGCAATGTTTGCGTGACCGCCAAATCAATGAACGTCACGCTCGGGCGCTCTTGCCGCTAAAAGAGGAAGGTCTGCAGCTCCAAGTGCTCATGGAGATTTTAGAACAGGACTTTAACGTCAAAGAGACGGAAGAACGCGTCGCCTTCTTGACGACACCGATTGAAGAAGAGAAGCGGAAACCGAAAAAGCAGCGCCGTCGGACGAAAAGTTTCGCCAGAGATACGCGAATCGCCCTCAATACAATCCGGGACTCGGTCAGTTTGATCGGGAAGTCCGGGATTGAAGTCCAGACCGAGGAAGTCGAAGAAGACGAATTTGTTGAAATTCGGATTCGAATCCCGAAAGCACGGCCACAAAAGTGAGCCTGTGCTTTTTTTATAGCTATCAGTCAGCAGGAATGGAGGAATCATGATGGAACGGTTACCGATTAAACACATTCGTCCCAACCCGAACCAGCCCCGCAAGCAGTTCGAACCAGAAAAGCTAGACGAACTCCGACAGTCGATTGAGCGTTACGGCGTGTTACAACCGATCGTCGTCCGCAAAGCGAGCGGGTTTTATGAAATCATCGCCGGAGAGCGCCGGTTCCAAGCCGCGCAATTGGCCGGCAAGACGGATATCCCGGCATTGATTGTCACGGCCGACTCGGATCGCGTCATGGAACTCGCCTTGATTGAGAACATTCAACGTGCCGACTTGAACGCGATTGAAGAAGCGCTCGCCTACGAACAGTTGATGCAGACGCTCGGATTGACCCAGCAACAGCTCGCCGAACGCGTCGGTAAGAGTCGGAGCCACGTGACGAACAGCCTGAGACTGCTCCGGTTGCCGAGCGCGGTCCAGCATGCGGTCATGGTCGGCGAGCTGACCATGGGCCACGCCCGGGCGATTACGGGCATGAAATCAGTGCAGGCGATGGAACAAATCGCCCGTCGCGTCATCGCCGAGCAATGGACGGTCCGCCGACTCGAGCGCTATTTACAAAAAGAGCGCATTGAAAAAAAGACGCTCAAACGCTCGGACGCCGACGTGGAAGCCGTCGAGGCGGTGCTAGCGGAACGTCTTCAAATGGATGTATCGATTCGCCCGCGTCGAAAAGGGGGCGTCCTCGAGCTGAAGTATTTCTCGCAAGACGATTTGGAACATCTATTGACGTTGTTATCGCCTCAAGATTTCGATTCGTCACGAGACTGACGAAGTCGGGTGATGGCCGCCTCTTCTTGATGAAGCCGCCCGATGCGTGAGTCGAACTCGACGAACCCGTCGGTGATGAAACGGGCCAGCTCATAGACGAGGTGGAGGCGCGTGTTTTGCAAAATCATCATTTCCATGAAGCCACTTACGTTGACGACCGCTTTGATGTTGTATTCGCCGACCGAAGGGAGTTCTTTTTGAACACCGGCACCTGGGGCGAGCGGTCCTTCTGAGAAGAAGATATAACCGACACTCGACAAGCGACCGAGGCAAGCGTCGATGGCGATGATGAGGGGGCGATGGAACCGTGTCTGAATCTCATGGAGCGTCTCGACAAGGTTCAGCGCATGGACCGGTTTTGTCAACGTGCCGTACACATGGATATTGCGGACAAAGCGCTCCTCAAGGAACGTGCCGACGAGCGGTCCGAGCGAGTCACCGGTGGAACGGTCGGAGCCGATACAAACGAGGACGATCGGACGATGCGTCTCCTTTGCCAACTGATCATGCAGTTGATCGGCAAAGAGCTTGGATCCACTCCGTTCGGTATGTTCGATGAAGAAAGAGTATGGTTTATGAGGTTTTAGGCGAAACGGCATGAATCTCATCCTCTCTTCTAAGCTGCCTGCGTCTAGTTGCAATTGCGGAATGAAACCGTATTATCCCATTCCCGGAACACCGAAACTTATAACGTCCGGATGTAGGGTTTGAGAAAAGTCGTTAATTATGGTTTGATGGGTTAGAATCTATAACGCTAGAGGTGACAACATGGCTTCACAAAATACAGATACAAACTTAAGCACGGTAGCCGACGAAACGATGGATAGTGTCAATCGGTTCGTCGCCTATTTCCAAGACACGGAGATGTGGATCGGTCTCGGTATCAAATTGACCGGTGTCGCACTCATCATCTTGGCACTTTATGTGGCGTCACGCATTTTGACGTCGATGGTCCAACGCGTGTTCGCACTGCGTAAAATTAAAGAGCACGATATTGTGACGCAACGGCAAAATGAGACGTTATCAAAATTGGCCCAAAACACGATTCGCTATGTGCTCGGCCTGATCATGATTTTGACGGTGCTCGGGCAGTTTGGCGTCAATATCGCCGGTTTAATTGCATCGGCCGGGGTTGCTGGTTTGGCCATCTCGTTCGGTGCGCAAAACTTGGTGAAGGACGTCATCACAGGTGCGTTCATCATCTTTGAGAACCAGTATAAGAACGGGGATTACGTCAATTTAAATCAACAAGTCGACGGCACCGTCATCGAAGTCGGGATTCGGACGACGAAGTTGAAAGGGTTGAACGGACAAGTGACGATCATCCCGAACGGACAAATCATGCAAGTGACGAACTACTCACTCGAGAACAGCGTCGCAGTCGTCGATATCGGTGTCGCGTATGAAGAAGACATGGCTAAAGTTGAGAAGGCGTTGAAAGAAATCGCCCATACGGTTGAGGAGAAGTATCACGACTTGTTCATCGAACCAATTACGCTCGCCGGGGTCCAGTCGCTCGGACCGTCGGAAGTCGTCTATCGTCTCATGGCCGAAGTTCCACCGACACAACACTTCGCGGCCGGTCGGATTTTGCATAAAGAGTTGAAAGCCGGACTAGATGAGCGCGGAATCGAAATCCCGTATCCGCGTACTGTCATGATGCCGCCAACCACAACGACTAAAGGAGCGCCGGAAAATGCAGGCTAAATCGTATGAATTGAACGATTTTGTAGAAATGAAGAAACCGCATGCGTGTCAGACGAACCGCTGGCAGGTGACTCGGGTCGGAATGGATATTCGCATCAAGTGTCAAGGATGCGGGGCGAGCGTGCTCATGCCGCGTCGCGACTTTGATAAGCGATTGAAAAAAGTGCTTAAACAAGAGAACGCCGCTGAATAAGTGGCGTTTTTCTCTATGTTACAACCGTGAGTTGCGGTTTAATCGAGGACTAACTATAATTGTGAAGGATGTGACGGTGTGGTGTACTGAACGTACCCACTCCACAGACGGATCAACATTTCCCGGGAAAGCCGGATGAGGAGGACATACAAGTGGGATTAACAGCAGGAATCGTCGGATTACCGAACGTTGGGAAATCGACATTATTTAACGCCATCACGCAAGCCGGTGTAGAAGCAGCCAACTATCCGTTCGCGACTATCGACCCGAACGTAGGGGTCGTCGAAGTACCGGACGCGCGTCTCGATCGGTTGACAGAACTCGTCAAACCAAAGAAGACTGTACCGACCGCATTTGAGTTTACAGATATCGCCGGAATCGTGAAAGGTGCGTCAAAAGGAGAAGGGCTCGGAAACAAATTCCTCGCCAACATCCGTGAAGTCGACGCGATTTGCCAAGTTGTCCGTTGCTTTGAAGACGACAACATCACGCACGTGGCAGGAAAAGTCTCACCGATTGATGACATCACGACCATCAACCTCGAATTGATTTTGGCCGACCTCGAGTTGGTCGAGAAACGCATCACGCGTGTCCAAAAAATGGTCAAGTCGAAAGATAAGGGTGCCCCTCAAGAACTCGAGGCGCTTGAAATCGTTCAAGCCGTCCTTGAATCGGAGCGCCCGGCGCGCGTCGCTGAATTGACGGATGATCAACTCGCCATCGTCAAACACTTCCAATTGCTCACGATGAAGCCGATGCTTTACGTCGCGAACGTCAGTGAAGACGAAGTAGCGGATGCCGACCAAAACCCATACGTCCAAGCCGTCCGTGAACACGCGGCGACAGAAGAGGCGAAAGTAATCGTCATCTGTGCCCGTATCGAAGAAGAAATCTCAGAGCTCGAACCAGAAGAACGCCTTGAGTTCTTGCAAGACCTCGGAATCGAAGAGTCAGGTCTCGATCAATTGATTCGTGCCGCTTACTCGACGCTCGGTCTCGCGACTTACTTCACGGCCGGTGAGAAAGAAGTACGCGCCTGGACGTTTAAGCAAGGCATGAAGGCCCCACAATGTGCGGGCGTCATCCACTCGGACTTCGAGCGTGGATTCATCCGGGCAGAAGTCGTCTCGTATGAAGACTTGTCAGCTGCCGGCAATATGACAACGGTCAAAGAACAAGGGAAACTTCGCTCAGAAGGAAAAGAATATGTCTTCCAAGATGGCGACGTCGTCACGTTCCGTTTCAACGTTTAAGCCATTTTACGGAAACGTATTGTAAAACGAACAGAAGTTTGATAGTATATTATGACGTGAGTAAAACATTTGTTTGCTCCTTGCTCCTACAACCGGTAGGAGCCGTTAGTCCAAGAGGAGGTGAAAGATAATGCGTAAATACGAACTTCTTTACATTATCCGTCCATCAGTTGATGAGGAAGCTAAGAAAGCTTTAATCGAACGCTTCAACAACGTCATCACTGAAAACGGTGGTACTGTTGATAAAACAACAGACATGGGTAAACGTCGTCTCGCTTACGAAATCAACAAGATGCGCGAAGGACACTACGTTCTTCTCAACATCACTGCTGAGCCTAAAGCGATTCAAGAAACAGAGCGTCTCATGAAGATCTCTGATGACGTTGTCCGTCAAATGACAACTAAAGACGAGCGTTAATTCTTAACGCTTCATATTGCGAAAGGGGAGCTTTGAGATGATTAACCGAGTTGTGTTAGTTGGTCGATTGACACGCGATCCAGAAATGCGTTATACGCAGAGCGGGATTGCCGTAACTCGCTTCACTCTCGCTTGCGATCGTCCATTCACTGGACAAGATGGGAAGCGCGAGGCGGACTTTATTGATTGTGTCGTTTGGCGCAAACAAGCAGAGAACGTAGCACAATATTTGAAAAAAGGCAGCATGGCCGGCGTAGACGGTCGCCTTCAAATCAGTAGTTACGAAGGTCAAGATGGCCAACGTCGTTACCGGGCAGAAGTCGTAGCCGATAGCGTACGCTTCCTTGAACCACGCGGTGCTTCAACGCAACGTGATACAGCACCGGCTGGAGATGTCTTCGGTGGTGGTGAGTCAAGTGGATCAGGATGGGGCGCAGCCGCTTCTTCGACTTCATCTCAGTCCTCGAACTCAAACAAAGGTTTTGAAGCTGACCCGTTCTCGGGTGGCGGAAAAATCGACTTATCGGATGACGATCTACCATTTTGATCGCGTCGATTCGAAACTAAACTAAAAAGGAGGTCTTCACATGGCACGTCGTCCAGGAGGTCGTCGTCGTCGTAAAGTATGTTTCTTTACGTCGAACAACATCACTCATATCGATTATAAAGACGTAGAATTGCTCAAACGCTTCGTTTCGGAGCGTGGTAAAATTCTTCCACGTCGTGTGACTGGTACTTCAGCGAAATACCAACGTCCACTTACTGTCGCTATCAAGCGCTCACGTCAAATGGCTTTGCTTCCATACGTTGCAGAGTAATTTTTGACACACGGCTTATCCCTCGGGATAGGTCGTTTTTTGTTTTCCGAGCCGATGTAGGAGTGTAAGTGAAACGGACGGATATGGTATGATAGAGCAGAAACCATTTAGATATCATGGGTGGAACACCACTCATTTTAGGAGGCACACATGTACAGTGGTGAAGCAATAACATCAGTGAAGAACCAGTACGCGCGTCACGCCGTTCCATATGTGATTGGACTGCTTGTCGCGTTAGGATTGGCGTTCTACAGCATTGTGGCGGCAATCACCCTGTTCGTGGGCACGCTGATTTTTTTCATCTATCAGCAAGTGACGATTCGACGAGAACGCAAGGCGTGGGAACAATACGTCCATTCTTTGTCGCATCGAATCGAAGACGTCGGGAAAGAAGCGCTCACCGGCATGCCGATTGGGATTCTCGTCTTTGACGAAACTCGTCGCATCAGCTGGTTCAATGAACAGTCTCGACTCATCTTTGAGCTCGAGATGGAACTCGGGATCTCGATCGATTCGATTCACTCGGCGTTCACCGAGTTGATTGAGGAAGAAGAGGACGAGGCGACCATCGAAGTCGGAGACCGCGTTTATCGGGTACTCTACAATAAGGAATATCAGACCCTTTACTTGTTCGACATGACGGATGAGGCAGAGATTGAACAAAAATACTCGGAAACGCAGACGGTGATCGGCGTCTTATACTTAGACAACTATGACGAGATGTCAACCGCTGTGGATGAACAGGTCCGGAGTGAAATCAATCGACGCGTGACCGTCCTCTTGAACCAATGGGCTCAAAAATACCACATCTATATGCGTCGAACGGCAGCCGATCGTTTCTTTCTCGTGATGAACGAACGGACGCTCTCCGAACTTGAGAACAATCGATTCTCGATTCTCGATGAGGTCCGTGAGGCGACGAAAGAGCATAAAATTCCGCTCACACTCTCCATCGGGATCGGTTGTGGGGAGACGACGCTGACGGAACTGGGGAACTTGTCGCAATCGAGCCTTGATTTAGGGCTCGGACGCGGCGGGGATCAAGTCGTCGTCAAACGTCATAACGGGAAAGTCCGCTTTTTCGGCGGCAAGACGAACCCGACCGAGAAACGGACCCGGGTTCGCGCCCGCGTCATCTCGAACTCGATGCGTGATTTGATTCGCGAGTCGAGCCGTGTCCTGATCATGGGGCATAAAAACCCGGATATGGACTCGCTTGGAGCATCCATCGGCATCATGAAACTGGCTGAATTTGTCGGACGTGAGGCGTACGTCGTCATCCCGGCCGGCGAGACGAGCGTTGGGATCCAACGTCTCGTCAATGAAGTCGAAAACGACGAAGAGCTGTATAGCCGTTTTTTGACCGAGTTCGAGGCTCAACCCCTCATCGACGAACAGACGCTCCTCGTCGTCGTCGATACGCACCGGCCGTCGCTCGTCATCTCGCGGGATATTCTAGACCGCGCGGAACGGGTCGTCGTCATCGACCACCATCGCCGTGGTGAAGAGTTCATTGAAGATCCGGTCCTCGTCTATATGGAGCCGTACGCATCCTCGACGTGCGAACTCGTAACGGAGTTGATCGAGTATCAGGCCGGTACGCGCAAGCTATCGATTTTAGAAGCGACGTCGCTCCTCGCAGGTATGGTGGTCGACACGAAAGGATTCACCTTGCGGACCGGGTCGCGGACGTTCGATGCCGCTTCCTTCCTTCGGATTCAAGGGGCAGACACCGTGCTCGTCCAGCACTTCATGCGGCAAGACCTCGATTCGTATATCGAACAGTCTCATATTCTCGAAAACACGGACATCTATTCCGACGGCATGGCGATCGCCGTCGCCTCGGACGATGAAGTGCACCATCAAGTGTTGATCGCCCAAGCCGCTGACCAGCTCCTTAATATGGAGGGCGTCAAAGCATCGTTCGTCATCGCCGTCTTACCCGACGGCCGAACCGGCATTAGTGCCCGTTCGCTCGGTGATGTCAACGTCCAAGTCATCATGGAGATGCTGGACGGGGGCGGTCATTTGACGAATGCGGCGACACAATTGAACGTGAGCCGGGAACAGGCGAAAACGTTATTACAAGAAGCGATTGATCATTATATGACAGATGAAACAGAGGGAGAGGATTCTGAATGAAAGTCATTTTAAAAGTAGATGTTAAAGGTCAAGGTAAAGCTGGTGACGTCAAAGACGTCGCGGACGCTTACGCGAAGAACGTACTCTTTAAAAAGAACTTGGCGGTCGAAGCGACACCGGGTAACTTGAAGGCGTTCGCCGCAAAAGAGCGACGCGCCGAAGAAGCGGCTGAAGCAGAATTGAAACAAGCCCAGCAGTTGAAGGACAAGCTTGAAAAAGAGACGATCGTCGTCAAGACGAAGTCAGGTGAGGGCGGTCGCGTCTTCGGATCGGTCACGAGCAAACAAATCGGTGAAGCGTTGAAAGGGATGGGCTACAAGATCGACAAGCGTAAAATCGAGCTCGAACACCCAATCAAAGCGCTCGGGTTTACGAAAGTGCCGGTGAAGTTGCACCACGACGTCACGGCTATGTTAAACGTTCATGTTCAAGAAGCGTGAAGGTGAGGTAGACACGTATGAGTGATGCGATTCAAGTCAATACCCCGCCACATAGCGTCGAAGCGGAACAAGCTGTCCTCGGGGCCGTCATTCTCGATTCCGATCGGCTGATCACGGCCTCGGAACGGGTCGACCCGGACGACTTTTATCGTGTCAGCCATCAACGGATCTTTGAGGCGATGCTGAAAATCAATGACCGGGGCGAACTCGTCGATTTGGTCACGCTCAGTTCGGAGCTTCAAGCCCAAGGTATTCTCGATGAGATCGGTGGATTGAACTATTTGGCGGAAATCGCCGAGGCGGTTCCAGCCATCGGGAACATCGGGTATTATTTGAACGTCGTCGATCAAAAGGCGGCACTCCGCCGCTTGATTCGGACTGCGACGAATATCGTCTCGGACGGCTATGAACGCCAAGACGAGGTCGATGCCGTCCTGTCAGACGCCGAGCGGAACATTTTAAAGGTCTCGCAACGAAAAGGGCAGTCAAGCTTCCATCCAATCGGCTCCGTCTTATCGGACGCCTACTCGACGATTGAAAAACTGCACCAATCGAGTGGCGAAATCACCGGTATCGCGACCGGGTTCAGCGATCTCGACAAGATGACGGCCGGTTTCCAACGCAACGACCTCATCATCGTCGCAGCCCGTCCTTCGGTTGGTAAAACCGCGTTTGCGCTGAATATCTCGCAAAACGTCGCCGTCCGTACCGGCGAGAACGTCGCCATCTTCAGTTTGGAGATGGGTGCCGAACAGCTCGTCATGCGGATGCTCTGTGCGGAAGGCAATATCGATGCCCAGCGTCTACGGACGGGACGGCTCGAGGCCGAGGACTGGGGACGGCTCTCGCTCGCCATGTCATCACTGTCACAAGCCGGGATCTATATCGATGATACGCCGGGTCTTCGCGTCAACGAGATTCGGGCCAAGTGCCGCCGCTTGAAACAAGAGCACGGCCTCGGCATGATCATGATTGACTACTTGCAGCTCATCGTCGGGAACGGCAAGCCGGGCGAGAACCGGCAGCAAGAAGTCTCGGAAATCTCGCGTACGCTCAAAGCGATCGCGCGTGAGCTTCAAGTGCCGGTCATCGCCTTGTCACAGCTCTCACGTGGTGTTGAGAGCCGTCAAGACAAGCGGCCGATGATGTCGGATATCCGGGAATCCGGGGCGATTGAGCAAGATGCCGATATCGTCGCGTTCTTGTACCGGGATGACTATTACGATAAAGAGAGTGAAGACGCCAACACGATCGAGATCATCATCGCCAAGCAGCGTAACGGTCCGACGGGGACGGTCAAACTCTCATTCCGAAAAGAATACAATAAATTCGTCAACATGGAGACGCAAGCCTTTGCGCCGCCGATGTAGGACGAATGATTCTGCCAAAGGCGACGTCTCATGACGTCGTCTTTTTTGGTCGGTCTTTAGACCTAAACGTATCTTGAATTTAAAGAATTCCATCATCGAACGAGAAATGACACGTCAATAACGAACGAAAGGTTACAACTTAAAAATATCGTTCGGTATTAGGTTGACTTTCAACAAGAGCAAGTGTACACTTACGGATGGTTTGAATAGAACGTTTATCTACAAGGAGGATTCATTATGTCATCAGTAGTCGTAGTGGGAACGCAGTGGGGCGATGAAGGTAAAGGAAAAATCACGGACTTCTTATCGAAGCAGGCCGAGGTCGTCGCGCGTTATCAAGGGGGAGACAACGCTGGTCATACGATCGTCTTCAACGATACGAAGTATAAACTTCACTTGATTCCATCGGGGATCTTCTACTCGGACAAAACATGTGTCATCGGGAACGGGATGGTCGTCAATCCGAAATCGCTCGTCACGGAGCTCGCGTATTTGCACGAGCGCGGTGTGAGCACGGATAACCTCCGCATCTCGAACCGGGCCCACGTCATCTTGCCGTATCACCAGTTGCAGGACAAGCTCGAAGAGGACGCGAAAGGCGACGCCAAAGTCGGGACGACACTCAAAGGAATCGGTCCTTGCTACATGGACAAAGCGGCGCGCATCGGGATTCGCATCGCCGACTTGCTCGACAAAGAAGTGTTCGCCGAGAAGCTCAAGACGGTCCTCGCGATTAAAAACCGCATGTTCGTGAAGATGTACGAAGTCGATGCGATCGAATTCGATGACATCTTCGAAGAATACTATGCGTACGGCCAACAGTTTGCCAAGTACGTATGTGATACATCGGTCGTGTTGAACAACGCGCTCGACGAAGAACAGAAAGTGCTCTTCGAAGGCGCACAAGGTGTATTGCTAGACATCGACCACGGAACGTACCCGTTCGTCACATCATCGAACGCGGCTTCAGGCGGCGTATCGAGCGGTGCCGGTATCGGTCCATCGAAGATCCATCACGTCGTCGGCGTCTGTAAGGCGTACACGTCACGCGTCGGAGACGGCCCGTTCCCGACCCAGCTTGACGATGAGATCGGTCACACGATCCGTGAAGTCGGAAAAGAGTACGGTACGACGACAGGACGTCCGCGTCGCGTCGGTTGGTTCGACTCGGTTGTCGTCCGCCACTCGCGCCGCGTCAGCGGAATCACAGACCTTTGCCTCAACTCGATTGACGTGTTGACAGGTCTTGAGACGCTCAAGATTTGTACGGCTTATGAGTTCGAAGGCAAGCTCCTCGACGAGTACCCACCGAACTTCCGCGTGCTCGAACAGTGCAAGCCGGTGTTCGAAGAGCTCCCAGGCTGGACAGAAGACATCACAGGCATCCGCAAGTTCGAAGACTTGCCGGTGAACGCACAGAACTACGTCAAGCGCATCGAAGCGTTGACGGGTATCGAATTGTTGACGTTCTCGGTCGGACCGGCACGTGAGCAGACGGTCATTTTGCGTGACATTTACGAAGCATAAGACAGAGAGCCCTCGTGGCTCTCTTTTCATTTCCACGGAAATGGACCACGCTTTCTAACCTATAGAAAAAGAGTTACAATGTAGACATGTACGTTTAACGATAAGAGGAGGACTCACTGAATGGATCGTACGATTTTAGTGGTAGATGACGAACAACCAATTGCAGATATATTGAAGTTTAAGCTTGAAAAAGAAGGATACCAAGTCCACGTCGCATATGACGGGGAAGAGGCGCTCGTGAAAGTCGAAGAAGTCAAACCGGATTTGATTTTGCTCGACATCATGCTGCCGCTTAAAGACGGCATGGAAGTGTGCCGTGAAGTCCGTAAGAAGTACGACATGCCAATCATCATGTTGACGGCGAAAGACTCTGAGATCGATAAAGTGCTCGGACTTGAGCTCGGTGCCGACGATTACGTCACAAAGCCGTTCAGCTCACGCGAGCTTTTGGCCCGCGTCAAGGCGAACATGCGCCGTCACGCAACGGCTCCGGCCCCAGAGACGAAAGGTGCCAATGACAACGATATCGTGATCGGTGATTTGACGATTCATCCGGATTCGTACATGGTCACGAAACGGGAAGAGAAAATCGAATTGACACACCGTGAGTTCGAGCTCATCCATTACCTCGCCCAAAACATCGGGCAAGTCATGACGCGGGAGCATTTGCTCCAGACGGTGTGGGGCTATGACTACTTCGGCGATGTCCGTACGGTCGACGTGACAGTCCGCCGGTTGCGTGAGAAAGTCGAAGACAATCCATCGACGCCGACGTATATCATCACGCGCCGTGGTGTCGGGTACTATTTAAAAGCAGGGGAAGAAGACTAAACGATGAAACGGACGAACTTCTTTAAATCTATCCAGTGGAAGCTCGTCGTCATCTATGCGCTGCTCATTCTTGTTGCGATGCAAGTCATCGGAGTGTACTTCGTACGCTCCCTCGAACGACAATACATCAACAACTTCTCGCAGTCGCTCGTCGATCGAGCCAACCTTCTGAGCTATAACGTCAGTGAAGGAATCGCATCGAACGGTGGTGACTCGACCTCGGACCAGCAGTTGAACCAGGTACTGGATCAACTGCTGTCTGAGTTTACGGAGAGCACGACGCTAGCTGACGACATTCGCGAAGTCCAGATTATCGACACGAACAGTGTCGTCCGGGCGACGTCGAACCCGAACAACCAGAGTCTCGTCGGACAACGGACGGCGAACTCGTTCATTCAAAAATCATTCGCGACGAGCGGGGCGCAAGAGACGCTCGTCTATGAAGACTCGAACGAACGCATGCGCGTCGTCGCCGTTCCGGTCAAATCAGAAGTCGATGGGACGACGACCGGTATGATTTATATCGAGGCGTCGATGCAGTCTATCTACAATCAGATGGAACAAGTGACCCGGATCCTCGCGACCGGGACGCTCATCGCCCTCATCATCACGTCGATTCTTGGGATTTTGCTGTCACGGACGATTACGCGACCGATTGCGGATATGCGTCGACAAGCCGTCGAGATGCGAAAAGGGAACTTCTCGCGGAAAGTTAAAGTCTATTCCGATGACGAGGTCGGTCAACTCGCCTACGCCTTCAACGAATTGACCGATGAGCTGATGGAAGCGAATGCCACGACCGAGGCCGAGCGACGCCGTTTGACGAGCGTCCTCGAGAATATGTCGGACGGGGTCGTCGCGACGGACCGCTCGCTCCGGGTCATCTTGATGAACGACCAGGCCCGTGACATGATTGGGCTCGCCGAAGAAGAGGCGATGGGTGCGAACCTACAGAACCTGCTCGAGTTTGACGATGAGATCGTCATCCCGGAAGACGGGACGATGCCGCCGAAACTGATCGACCTCAGTACGGACGAAGAGCTGTTCCTCGTCCGCGCCTACTTCTCGCCGATTCAAAAGCATAGCGGACCGATCACCGGTCTGATCGTCGTCTTGCACGACGTGACCGAGCAAGAACAAGTCGAGCAAGACCGCCGTGAGTTCGTCGCGAACGTCAGCCACGAGCTGCGGACGCCGCTCACGACGATGCGGAGTTACCTCGAAGTGCTCGCGGAAGGCGCATATAAGGACGACGAGCTTGCCCCGCGCTTCCTCGAGACGACACAAAACGAGACGGAGCGGATGATTCGCCTCGTCAACGACTTGTTGCAACTGTCGAAGATGGACAGCAAAGAGTATACGATGCAAAAAGTGAAGTTCGATTTTATCCAGTTCTTTAACGACATCATCGAGCGACATGAGATGACGAAAGGTGAGACGATTCAGTTCCGCCGTAAGCTCATGAAGCGTCGCGTATACGTCCATGCCGATCAAGACAAGATGACGCAGGTCATCGATAACATCATCACGAACGCCGTCAAGTTCTCGCCGGAAGGCGGGACGATCACGTTCCGGACAATGCTCCGTGCCAAACGGCTCGTCATCGGCATTAAAGATGAAGGAGTCGGTATCCCGAAATCAAACTTGAAAAAAATCTTTGAACGGTTCTATCGGGTCGACAAAGCCCGGGCCCGCAATATCGGCGGGACCGGACTCGGTCTATCAATCGCCAAAGAAGTCGTTTCCGCCCATGGCGGCGACATCTGGGCCGAGAGTGAGTTCGGACGTGGGACGACGATTTACTTCACCATCCCGTTCGATACGATCGTGGAGGTGAATGACTGATGGAACGACCACGCTTCTTGGCGAAGCCAGAACTAGTGAAATCGCTCGTCTTGCTCACCTTGATCGTCACGTCCATCGTCCAAACGGTCATCCTCTGGGATTACCATCCGAAGTATCAGTCGGTCCAATCGGAGACGCAAGTCGCGACGGTGGATGAGTCGTTGCAGCGCCAGGCGCGTCAAGTCATTGTGCCGGCCCAAACGGTCGTCCATGAGAACAACGCCGTCTTTGCAACGAAGAACACGCCGAAGCAGATTATGCGCGTCATCCGTGAATCGTTCGAAGCGAGCGAATTCAAACCACTCGCCGTCAAGAACGTCCCGAGTTTGTATGCGGGCGTCGACGAGGCCGTCGAACTGATTTTACCGGAAGCGTATTATGCGGACACGCTCAGCTACATGCTCCCGGGCTCGTACAGCCTGTCCGGGAAAGTGCCGCAACGCGCCCTCATCTTCATGGGGGACGACACGTGGCGTATCCGTACCATCATGAGCGACCAGTCGCTCTGGGAAGGCCGCTTGTCGAAAGTCGGACAAGGGGACGTCAACAGCCTGTTCTTGAAAGATTCGGACCGGGCGATGCGACGTGTCACGTATACGGATGAACGCGTCAACTATATCCCGGTCGTCGGACCGGAGATGAATGAGCTGTTCGCCTATGACGTGTCTCAAATTCAAATCTCGGCACGCCTCGACTGGATGCGCGATACGTTCTTCCCGGGTGACCCGAACGTGCAGGAAGTCGATCCGGCCAGCTCCGTCGGCGCCCTCACGAACGGGATTAGCGTCGCCGAATACGATGCGAACCTGAACGCGAGCCGCTACCGTAACTTGTCGCGCAATAGCACGGAACAAGAGTCGGTCATCGGGCTCGACACGATCGTCGAGTTCGTCAACTTCCACGGAGGTTGGGTCGATGAGACGTCGGAGAGCCAAGGGTTGTCGCTTCGCTTCGATGCGATTACCCCGGCCAATCAAGGGTTTGAGACGACCGTGTTCCGGTTTCACGTGAACGGTTTCCCGGTGTTCAGTCAACGGGAGGCGTTCATCAACAACGACGCCGTCGATTTGTCGACGCTGCGTGTCGAGAACGACGGGACGCAAGTCCGCTCGATCACCCGGCACCATCTCGAAATCGATCGTTTGATCTCGGTCGGGACGACGCAGCTCGCGGATGGACAAGATGTGGTCGATACGCTCGTCAACGCAGGACGATTTGAAAACGTGACTGAGATTCGTCTCGGCTATGAGATTGAATACAATGAAGACACGAGCCGTTACGTCACGTTCTCCCCGAACTGGTTCGTTCGGGAAGCCGGAAGATGGATTCCATTCGATCAACCGGAGGACTGGACAGAAAGGATGATGTATCGTGGACTGGAGTAAAGCGAAAACGATTCTCCTCTTCGCCTTCCTCGCGCTGAACATCTACCTGTTGTTCCAGCTCTTGGCGGAAACGTGGGCGACGGAGGTCGTGACGAACGACAATACGTCCATCGCGCAAATCTTGGACCAACGCAACGTCGATGCGTCGAAGTTGCCACGGATGGGTCGGGACATCGGCTATTTGACGGGATCGTCGGAACAGATGTCGGCCTCGATGATCACGCAGAATCGGGAAGCACAACTGGCGACGACACTCGACAACATGCAACTCGAAGTCGAGCTCAAGCAACCCGTCCCGCTCGATCAAAACGATTTGCGGACGACCGCGGCGACGTTCGTCTCAGAGTACGTCCCGTTCGGTTCCGAATATGCGTACTGGCGATATGACGCCGAGACGCGTCAAGTCGCTTTCGTGCAGACGTATGAAAATAATAAAATTTTCTCGAACCCCGAAATCAACGGGGAGACGGAACAGTACATCGGTCCGTCGCTTTTATTGCTTCAACTGAACGAAGCGTTCGAAGTGACCGACTATAAACAACGTCATTTGACGAACTTGACCTCGAAGTCGCAAGACGACCTCGTTTTGACGGCGAGTGAGGCGATCTCGCAACTCGCGGCCCGGAAGTACTTCCAGCCGAATCAAGAGATGCGGGCCATCAATACGGGCTTCTATAGCCTGCCGCTCGACAGTACCGGCAGTTTGATTATCATGCCGCCGCTCTGGTCGATCACGATTGACGAGTCTGTCTATTTCGTCAATGCGATCGACGGGACTGTCGAACGGGTCGAATTTGATTCAGAAGAATGAAAGGAGTGATCGAGTGACTTTACGCTATAGTGTGCTTGCGAGCGGTTCGACCGGGAACGCCCTCTACATTGAGACGGAACGGGCGAAATTGCTCGTCGATGCCGGATTGACCGGGAAGGCGATGCAACAACGCATCACCGAGATCGGCCGGTCGTTTGACGGGATCGATGCACTGCTCGTCACGCATGAGCACTCCGACCATATTAAAGGTGTCGGGATTCTCGCTCGAAAATATAATTTACCGATTTACGCGAACGCGAAGACGTGGGACGCGATGGAATCCTTGATTGGGAAAATCGACCCGGCTTTGAAGTTTCACTTCGAGGTGGGGGAGATTAAACAGTTCGGGGATATCGAGATTGAGTCGTTCAACGTCAGCCATGATGCGGCCGACCCGATGTTCTACCATTTCGCCCATGACGGACGACGCCTCGCCCATATCACCGACACGGGTTATGTGTCCGATCGGATGAAAGGTGTCATCCGTGGGGCCGATGATTTCATTTTCGAGTCGAACCACGACGTCTCGATGCTCCAGATGGGTCGTTACCCGTGGAGCGTCAAGCGCCGGATTCTCGGGGACTACGGTCACGTCTCGAACGAAGACGCGGCCATCGCGATGAGCGAGGTCATTGGGGATCAGACGAAACGGATTTATTTGGCTCACCTCAGTAAAGATAACAACATGAAAGAACTCGCTCAAATGAGCGTCTCGCAAACACTCGGGACGCGTGATGTCGACCTCGGTCGCATCAAATTGTGCGATACCGACCCATCGACCCCCACTTCGCTCGTTTCTTTATAAGCGAACTTGGGAAAAGACAGATAACACACTGTCTTGAAAGGGGGACGCGTCGTGAATGAAGAGAGACACCATGAGTATGAACCTCAAGACGTCGAACCTTTAGAGCACGAAGCAGATACAATGAACGATGTAAAACCGACGTACCCATCTCGTAGCGAGTGGCGCCCGAAGCAAGAAGAACATGTGCGCCATAAGCCGCGAGTGAATTTAAAACCGTTGTTACTCGGAGGGGTTGGCGGATTCTTAGGAGCGGCTTTGTTCTTTTTGGCGATGATGCTCTGGGATTCCCCAACCTCTCGTTTTGTGACGAATGAACTGATTCGGACGGAACAAGCCGTAACCGTCACGGAATCCGACATCACGAGCGCTGTGACGGGCGCTAAGACGTCCGTCGTCAGTATTACGAACATCCAGCGGGCGTTCACGTCGGACTCGCAGTGGGAGGCCGGAGCGGGCTCTGGTGTCATCTATAAGGTCGACGGCGACACGGCGTATATCGTCACGAACTTCCACGTCATCGAAGAAGCGGATGAGATCAACGTCGCGTTTTCTGACGGACAAGTCGCGTCGGCGACGATTCTCGGAGAAGACCCGCTCAACGATTTGGCCGTCGCATCGGTCAAACTGCCGGCCAATATCGACGTCGCCCCGATTGCACTCGGGGACTCGACCGTGCTCCAGGCAGGCGAGACCGTCATGGCGATTGGGAATCCGCTCGGCGTCTTTTCAAACTCGGTCACCCGTGGTATCGTCAGTGGTGTCGAACGCACCGTGCCGGTCGATACGAACAGTGACGGCCTCATGGATTATAACGCCGAGGTCATCCAGACCGATGCAGCCATCAATCCGGGTAACTCCGGCGGGGCACTCATCAACATCCGCGGCGAGCTCGTCGGCATTAACTCGATGAAAATCGCCGAGGCGAGCGTCGAAGGGGTCGGCTTCTCGATTCCTGTCAACGTCGCGTTGCCGGTCATCGATATGCTCGAGCGTGATGGGGAAGTGACGCGTGCCCAGCTCGGTGTCACGATTCAAGAAGTCATCGCCGTACCGGGTAACGTCCGGGAAGAGTATGGGATTAGTTTTGACAACGAAGACGGGGTGTTCGTCGAGGCAATCACGCCCGGCAGTCCAGCCGAAGAGGCGGGCCTCCGCGTCGGTGACGTCATCGTCAAAATCGGCGACCGTGACATCAAACGTTACGTCGATTTGCGAGACGCCCTGTACCGAGACGCCACGGTTGGGGATAAGGTCACGATTGAATATACGCGACGCGGCAAGGGAAGCAAGACCGTGGCCACATTAACTGAAGCAACCTAAAGGAGCGGCGACGCTTCTTTTTTAAGGAGGAAACATTGTGGAAAAAAAAGTATGCAAGGAACATGTTGAAATCGCTTTAGATATCATTGTCGATGAGACGGGGGAATACCCGTTGCTCGAAGAACTATCCACAAGTGGACAAGTGACATGTGAGTTCTGTGATGCCGACGCAACATATGTTGTGTCAAGCAAAAAATGATTATCAACATGTGGATTTGTGGATAACTCTGTGGATAACCCTATGGATAACTCCAAAAAAACTGTGGAAAAAGGAAGAATTGGATGAATATTTCAATTATCACGGTCGGCAAACTAAAAGAGAAGTATTTGAAACTAGGGATTGCCGAGTACACAAAACGCCTGTCGGCCTATGCGAAAGTGCAGGAAATCGAGGTCGCAGACGAGAAAGCGCCCGAGCACTTGAGTGAAGCAGACATGATTCTAGTAAAACAAAAAGAAGGCGAGCGAATTTTGGCGAAAATCAGTCCAGACACGCATGTGATTGCCTTGGCCATCGACGCCAAACAGCGGACGAGCGAAGAGTTCGCCCGTGAGCTCGATCAACTCGCGACGTACGGCAAGAGCAAAATCGCGTTCGTCATCGGTGGCTCGCTCGGTTTGTCGGACGATGTCATGAAACGCTCGGATGATACAATCTCCTTCTCGAAGATGACGTTCCCGCATCAATTGATGAAGCTCGTCTTGTGCGAACAGATTTATCGGGCGTATCGGATCAACAGGAATGAGCCTTACCATAAATAAATGAAGTCTAATAAAAGGTTGATGAGCGCTGGCCCATCAACCTTTTATGTTCGTCTCAAAAATACGAATATTTTTTAGTTGTTCAATCAATTGTTCTCTCGTTACCGCACCATCGAATTGAAATTGCTTTGGGTAATATTCAGTCTGAAAAATTGGAGCTCCGCTCTCAATCCATGCCTCTCGATAATTAGTATGTGTCTCTTCCCGTTGCATAAACAACCCTTCTTCAATTTCTACGTCATCATCATCTCCGAATTGAAATCGACAACATAAACAAATTTCAAATGAAGGATCGTTAAATTCGTTGTAAGCAGGTTCATCTAATCCATCGAATCCACAGACGGGGCAGATATAGGTCATTGACTCATCTCCATTTCCGCTATAATCATACATAAATAAACAATTAACGTCTAAATTACAAAGGAGATTTCTTTAATGCATACAATAATCCAGCAAAAACTAATAGAGATTGAAGCGAAGTACGATGTAAAAATTCTATATGCGGTTGAATCTGGTAGCCGAGCCTGGGGATTCCCTTCAAAAGATAGCGATTATGATGTTCGATTTATCTACATTCATCTTCCTGAGTGGTATTTAGCCATCGATCCTCAAGGCATTGGACAAAAACGTGATGTAATTGAAGAGCCGATTAACGATTTATTAGACATCAGTGGTTGGGAAGTCACGAAAGCATTGCGTCTATTTAGAAAGAACAATCCCCCTCTCTTGGAATGGCTCAGAAGTGAAATTGTTTACTATCAACAGTATACGCTTATAGATAATATGCGAGCGCTAGAATCAGATGTGTTTTATCCGAACTCGATGTTACATCATTACTTAAATATGGCTAAAAATAACTACCGTGAATATTTGCAAGGACGGGAAGTCCGCATCAAAAAATATTTTTACGTGCTTCGTCCGATTTTAGCTTGTCAGTGGATTGAAAAATACAATACGGCACCCCCGATTAGTTTTCATGTCCTTTTAGAGGATTCATTAAAAGATGGTGAATTAAAGCATTCGATTGATCGATTATTAGAGAGGAAGTTGGCAGGAGACGAGTTTGACTTAGAACCACGGATTGCCGTCATTAACGAATTTGTAGAACGAGAAATTCAACGTTTTGAAGTATATGTGGAATCGCTGGACGTTCAAGTAAATGATCCAACGGCACAATTAAACGAGTTATTTCGACATACGTTGCAAGAGGTTTGGGGATGAAACATCAATGCGTGCAGGGCGACACATCAAAATTATACACCAAATCAATTCAACACGATTCCGCAAACGTGACGGTCGTCATGGACGCTGGATACGGAGATGATTCAACGGCTTGGAGCCCATTGGTGGCTGATATTTCGAAGCTAGCTAACGTCTTCTTGTATGATCGAGCTGGCCTTGGGCAAAGTGAAACCAGCGCGAACCCACGAACGAGTCGAAACATGATTCAAGAACTGAGACAGTTACTGACGGAAACCAATACAAAACCTCCTTACTTCCTCGTCGGTCATTCTTTTGGCGGGGTGAACATGCAGCTTTTCGCAGCTGCCTATGAAGAAGACGTCAGCGGGTTGATTTTAGTAGATGTCACTCCGAAAGACTATCGTGAGCGATTCCTGCCGACGATGTCACAAGACTTTCAACATGCCTACCATCAGCAATTCGTCCGCGAAGGGAACTACGAGGAGTTCATGGAAAGTTTGAAACAATTAAAAGAGACGGAACTGGCATTACAGATTCCGGTCATCGTCATCGGAGCCGGCAAGAAGGACCACTACTCCAGTGAATCGCAACGATTATGGAACGATATGCAGAAAGAACTCACGCAAATCTCGTCAAATTCCGAATTCGTCCTTGCCGAAGCGAGCGCCCATTACATCCAGCGAGATGAGCCGGAAGTCATCTTGGCCGCCATCAAACGATTGATTGAACGATTCAAATGATTTCCCGAGACCGGCCATCGAACAGCGATGGCCGTTTTTTTCAATGAGCAACCCGATTATCCGATGTCGAGCCAGACGATTGAGTATGACTGGAAGATGTTGAAGCAGTTTGATGAACATCTGCGTCCGGGTGGGGTCGTCATCGTCTCACTCTCGCAAATCACGTTCAGCAATGCGGAGATTGGCCGGAAAGAAAATTATTATCAGGTGTTGGACCGGGAAGACATCGAACCGGTCAGCACGTTCGATTACTATACGTACACGTCGATTCCCGCGTTGAACAGTGGGAGCGTCTATACGGCGCTGTCGCGAGACATTCGTGATTTAAGGTGGGAGTCGCACGAACTGTGGGTGAATAACGGCAAGAACTATTCGGAACGAAAATACGAGATGGTCGAAGCCCAGTATAAACAAGCTGTGGAGAATCGTGACATCGAGCAGAATATGGAACGCGTGACAGACATCGTCACGTATTGTCAGACGAAAGGCTATCGCGTCGTCTTGGCGATGGAGCCGGTCCACGCGTCTTACAACGCCTGTTTTGATGAAGCGGTCATGGACCGACTCGTCCATCAACATTTGGCCTCGCTCGAGTTGGACGTCCCGTTCCTGAACTACATGACTGACGAACGGTTTATCCATCAGCGCGAGTACTTTCATAATCCGGACCATTTGAACGGGAAAGGGAGAACGCTCCTATCGTCTCTCGTCTATGAGGATTTGAAACGGCTCGGCTATCTATAAGAAAAGGAAATCTACAATCGCGTAGATTTCCTTTTTGTATGTTCGCGCATCACGTTCGAAGCTCGCTCATCAACGCATGCGTATTGCCCTCCGAGTCCTTGAAGAAAGCCATCCACGTCTCGAGGTTCTCCATTTTCGCGACGAGATGCGGCTCGTCGATAAACTGAACGCCTTTCGCCAAAAGCTGTTCATACGCCTCAGTGAGATTGTTCACTTGGAGATACAGCACGGAGCTCGCTTTGGCAAAGTCTTCATTCTCAGGACGCGACAACATGAGCCGTACACTGCTGCATTCTAAAAAGGCGAGCTGGCCAGCTTGGAATAAGAGCGGAAGTTGAAGCGTGTCCCGGTAGAAACGGACCGCGCGATCCAAATCGTGCACCGGTACATAGATTTGTCTGATTTGCTGAATAAGATTCAACCGATATCCCTCCTAAACATAGCGTCTGTTACGTGTGTGGTGCATGTATTCCTTGTTTAACGCGTTTGGCGAATCCGTTGGACCGTCAACATTCCTAGCGCCAGGACGATGGCGAGGCCGATCCATGTGAAGACGTAGATGAACGGGGACCCGGTCGTCCCGATGGCCACCTCGTTGTGAAGCGTGGTGACGTTGCCCGCCTCGGCGATGATATCAGGTTCATAATTGAGTGTGCGGATGAATCCGACCCCGAACGTGGCGACGAAATACAACAGGTGAAGCGCGGTCGAGAGGAGCATCGCGCGTTTCGTGATCTTCAAGTCAATCTTCCTTTCCATGTTTCGCTTGCTGGTGCAGCAAAATTTTTACTTCCATTTGTTCGTGTAGTTTGGTGACGATCCCGTCTGGATGCGGAGAAATCGCGAGTTGAACATGAACCGGGAACATGGTCCATAAATCGGTCGGATAAGACGAGCCGTCACGCGGCAACCGATGACCTTGAATCGTAAATGATTCGTCATCGTCGTCAAGGTATAATACAAGGGGGACGGACATGCCCGAACCTTGCTCGAAGCGATCACCTTCTTGCACGTACTCTTGGATGAGCGCCCAGACGTACACTTCATGTTTCGTCGTATTCGTGTCGAGTATTTGATATGACGTCCACACGTCACCGCCGAAGTTCGGTTCCATCACTTCGGTCGACAAATAGCGTTCCATCTCTTGATGATCAACCGAAACGGACTGACTCATCGAGACAAACGACTCTCCCGTCGTGACAGAATATATGGTTGCGACGATGGTGATGGTCCAAAAAGTGGTCCACATGAGTTTTTTCAATGTAAGTCCCCCGTAGCTGTTCACCGATAAAAGATATGAGTTTATCGTAGCGCATTTCTACCGAATCGTGGGAATTATTGACTAAAATTTTAAGGGGATGATTGGATGCAAACGGTATATATAGCGGGAGGATGCCTCTGGGGCGTCCAAGCGTTCATCAAGACGTTACCCGGTGTCATCGAAACGGAGGCCGGACGGGCGAACGGGACGACGGATACGCTTAACGGACCATATGACGGTTACGCCGAATGCGTCAAAACGACGTTCGATTCGAGCATCGTCACGATGGAGGATTGGATGCACTACTTGTTCGAAATCATCGACCCGTATAGCGTCAATCGCCAAGGCGAGGATGTCGGTGAAAAGTATCGGACCGGCGTCTATAGTACAGACCCGCGCCATTTGGAAGCCGCGCGCACGTTTATCGACAGTCGCAGCGACGCGGACCGAATCGCGGTCGAGGTGTGTCCGCTCACGAACTACGTCCGGAGCGCGGACGAGCATCAAGACCGGCTCGCGCGATGCCCGGACGATTACTGCCACATCCCGCAAGCACTGCTCGAGAAATATAAGCGGGCCGCGCATAAATAGAGATGTTGAATCGGGCAGTAACGAAAAAATAAACCTAGCTTATGTGATGGTGCGGCAGATGATATAGTGGTCAAGGTAAACCATAATCATGTCATCACGGAGGACCATTATGTTCACACTCGGCATCATCGGTGGCGCCAGTTTGCTGTTGGCTGGAATCGTGATCGGGGTTAGTTTCCTTATCATTCGTGCCATCGTCAAACTGGTGAAGTAAGCACGTAACAAAAAAGGAGTCTCGTCACCAGAACTAGGTGTCGAGGCTCCTTTCTACATTACGCCCGCTCGAGGACGTTCACGATCAGTTGATGCACGACCTCATGGTCGCGCACGTCATGCAGTTTGTAGTCTTTCCCGGGTAATGTGTACCATTCGGCCGCCCCGACGTATGTGATGGCGAGCTCGAGCGTGCCGTCTGCCTGGCATGTCGTCCGTAATTCAAGATCTCCACTGATGACGCCGACTTCCTCGGTCATGACACCGTGGGATGCTTTAAATACTGAAGATTGCTGGTTCATCGTGAACTCCTTTCAAAACTTAATAGCTGCAGGCGTTGATGGCCGTTTGCAAGGCCGTCTTTTCTGTCGATTGGAGGCTGAGGCCCCAACGGCTCTTCGTCTCAACCCACATCTTCGCATAGGCACAGCGTGCACCGGTACGTGGCGGTTGCCATGTCGACGGATCTTGGTCCCCTTTTGAACGGTTTGAGCTGGCCGAGACGGCGATGAGCTGAGGCCCGTTCAAATCATTTGCGAAGCTTTGACGTTTCGTTGTCGTCCAGCTGCTTGCCCCTGAACGCCACGCTTCAGCCAATGGGACGACGTGATCGATATCGATGTCAGACGGCGACGTGAACATGATGCCGTCATAGTAACTGTACCACTTACCGGTCGTGACCGGACACTCGTCGACGACCGAGTCGGCGTCGCGTTTCAAGACGACGTGACGCGTGTTACACCCGTTCCCTTGGCTACTCCAATGCGGGAACAAGTCACGGCTATAACCGGTCATCGATCCTTCTGTCTTCACCGTCAACGCGTTCAATTTAGACAGCGCGGTCGATTTCGACGGGATGCCAGGCGGGAGCGCCGAAGCGGTCGGGGTCGTGAGATGGAGCGATGTAGCGACTAAGATGATGGCGAACAACGAACTGATGCATTTTTTGAACATGTTTGTGCCTCCTAAGTATGTATGACGACGGAACGACTTGCATCGTAAACGCACGATGCACATCGACTATACATGGCAAGGATGTGAGAAATACGCAAATTTACAAAAAATGAATCTAACGATTATAAAAGTTGAGGTCAGGGACATGATACATGACATCAGACGTCCCGGCTTTAGCACTACTGACATACGCGCAGGCACTAACTATTGGTATAATAAAGTCGGTTTGTAGTAAAGGACGAAGGAGTGGTACGTAATGAATCAAAAAGACATCGCAGCGATTCGGAAGCATTTCAAATTGAATGCGGAAGCGGTCAAAATCGCTGATATTTATAATATTTATATTCGCCAAGACAGTAACGAGATTTTTTACGAGGAGTTACGATCGTTCCCGTTCGTCGAGCAGGAGCACCAAGAGTTGTTCCTCGCCAACTTCAAGAAAGTGCTCGGTGGCAAAATCGATGAGAAACTGTTCGAAGTGAAGTTCCAACATCCTGAAGCGGGACAGACCGATCATACGCAGACGTTGTTGTATGAAGCACTGCGGACCGACGACATCGAAGAATGGGCTGGCATGATGCAGCGGGTCGCGCTAAAGATGGTCCAGGAGGCGCCGTTCGAGAAAGATATGGTCGTCACGTTCATCCGCTTCAAATACAATAAGCCGACGCGTCGTCATTCTGAAGAGACAGAAATCGATATGCGCGACGAAGTGTGGACGTCACGATTCATCCTATGCAGCATCAATCAGACCGAGCTCCCGAAACAGTCGCTCGTGTTCGACTATATCGAGCGGGAGTTCAAGTCGAACATCTTCATCAATCCCGTCATCAAGCTCGATGCCCCAATCGGTGGGTTTATGTTCCCGTGCTTCACGGACAACGCGGCCGACGTCAACCACATCTTATATGCAGCCCAGAAAGCACACCAACCAGACTTCGGCTTCATCGAGAACGTCTTGAACGGCACCGAGATTGTGACGGCGGTCGAGGAGAAGGCGATGTTCGAGGAAGTCGTCAAAACTGTCATCGGCGAGGAAGTGAACGTGGGGACGCTCGCTACCGTTTACGATGAAATTAACCAAATGATTCTCGCTGAGGCGGAGCGTGAGGACGAGGAAGAGACCGTCCCGATGATTGATGCACGAACCGTCGAAATCGTGTTGAAAGCGAGTGGGGTCGAGGACGTGACGACGGAGAAGGTCGAGCAGGCGTTCCAACAAGTTGTCGACGACCGCCAATATGAGATGAAGGCGAGCAGCGTCGTCCCGAAGTACACGTCGAAGTCGATTAAAATCAATACGAAAGTCGCCAATATCTCGATCAGCCCGCAAGACTTGAAGTACGTGAGACAAGTGAACGTGAAAGGGAAACGTTGCCTGTTGATTGAACTAGAAGAAGACACGGAAATCGAAGGATTCAAGCTGATCTCGGAAGAACTGTTGGACTGACTCTAAGCGGATGACCGCCCCTGCTATCCAATCGAGCCATCGTTCGATTCGAGAGGATAAGATTGATTTTCTTCATTTGGAAGACTGAGGTTCAGACAATCGTCTGAGCCTTTTTTTGTCAATCACGTGAGGATGGTTGAATTTCGGAACGGTTATCGGTATGATGCTCTTGAAAGCGCTCTCTCGATGAGTCTTATTTTTTTAAAGTTTATCGAAAGCGCTTTCGATACGGGTGAATTCAATAAAAAACCTCAAACCTGCTCCGCGTGGAGAGGTATTGAGGTTGGAGTGATGATTATTTTTTTGCCTTGCTCACTTTCAACTTCTTCCCTTTGATCGGTGTCGATTCCATCGCCTGAAGGACGAGTGAGCCTTTGCCGTTCAAAATGTCGACGTACGTCATCTGGTCGTTGATCGTGATGATGCCGATATCGTCAGCCGACACGCCAGGAATTTTGGCGATTGTACCGACGAAGTCGATGGCGCGGAGTTTTTTCTTCTTCCCGCCGCTGAAGTGAAGCTTCATGATGTCTTGGTTGATTCGGGCCGTCTTGTTGTTGCGAACGACACGTCGACCGCTCAACTTCTCTTCGAATGCGGCTTGGTTGCGCGCGACTTCTCTTTCAGTCGGTGCATCCATCTCCGGGATATCGAACTTGATGAATGCTTCGATGGCGCGAACGAACTTGCCCTCGTGAGGCGTCGCGAGCGTGATCGCTTTTCCGGCGTTGCCGGCACGGCCTGTGCGTCCGGTCCGATGCACGTAGCTCTCTTTTTCCATCGGCACGTCATAGTTGATGACGAGGTTGACGTTATCGACGTCGATTCCACGTGCTGCGACGTCGGTCGCGACGAGATAACGGAAGTTGCCCATCTTGAACCCTTCCATGACGGCGAAACGCTCTTCTTGCTCAAGGCCACCGTGGAGGCGTTCGCACGAGTAACCGGCCTGATCGAGCTCGGTATACACCGTGTCGACATGTTCTTTCGTCCGACAGAAGATGAGGCAGCTGTCCGGATTCTCGACGACGGTCACATCTTTCAGCACAGCGAGCTTGTCTTCTCGGCGCACTTCAATCAAGCCGTGTTCGATCGTCGAAGCGGTGACACCGCTCGATTCGATGGCGACACGGATTGGTTCGTTCATGTGCTTCTGGCACAGGCGCTCGATATCGTTCGGGAACGTCGCCGAGAACACCATCGTCACACGGTCGCGTGGCAATTCTTGGAGGATCGCCTCGACGTCAGCGAGGAAGCCTCGGTTCAACATCTCGTCGGCCTCATCGATAATCAAGTAATCGATTTTATCGAGAACGAGTGTCTCACGTTCGATGTGGTCCATGACGCGTCCCGGTGTCCCGACGACGATGTGCGTCTTCTGCTTCAATTCTTCACGTTGTTTCGAGAACGGTTCTTTCCCGTAGACGGCGGTCGCCTTGATGCGTTTGAAACGACCGATGTTCGTCATATCCTCACGGACTTGGACTGCAAGTTCGCGCGTCGGTGTGAGAATCAGCACTTGTGGCTTGTTCTCTTCCCATTCGATGAGTTCCGTGACCGGGATGCCGAACGCTGCGGTCTTCCCGCTGCCGGTTTGGGCTTTGACGACCAAGTCTTGGCGCTCGAGGACGAGCGGGATGACTTTCTGTTGGACTTCGGTCGGTGATTCGTATTTCATGATGCCGAGCGCGCGCTGGATGTCTTCGCTTAGGCGATAGTCTGAAAAGCGTGGTTGATTCATAGCTTTACCTCTTTTTCGTGTAAGAAACTTCTATTCGAGAAATTTTCATTAGCAATTTGGATTACGCTTCATTATACACGAAACGAAGCGGTTCGTCGTTCATGCACGAAAACGAGCGAGACGGAAGCGACTCAAATCGAACGATGTTTGCCCGTCTAGCGTGAGCTGACTCAGCACTTCGCCCATGACACTGCCGAACTTGAAGCCGTGACCTGAGAAACCGCAGGCGATGAGTACGTTGTGATGTTCGGGATGAACATCGACGATGAAGTCGTGATCGTCCGACATCGTATACAGGCATGTCTTGCCTTGATTCAAGGCACCGTTCGCCTCTGGCATATACGTCGCGAGGAAGTGGCGCAAATCGCCTTCGTCGGCTTCATAGCGACCGAAGTCTTGCGTATGTAGGTTCGGATCGATGGCCTGACCGCCGTCGGTCCGTCCGACTTTTAGTCCGGCCCCGTCAAGACTTGGGAATCCATAGAACATCCGGTCATCGTCCTCGACGAAGAACGACGGGAACGACGCATCCGAATAAAGCGTCTCGTCAGCCTCGAACCAACCGACGACTTTCCGGGTCGGTGCGAGCGGGAGCGACAGGTCGGGGAGCAGTTGTTTCGCCCAGGCCCCGACTGTGACAATCACTTTCTTGGTGTAAAACGTCGCCTCGGACGTGACGATGGTGCCCCCGTCCTCATGGAATTCGAGTGACTCGACCGGCGTGTTCATGACGAGCTCGGCGCCATTTGCGGTGGCTCGTTCGCGATACGCTCGAATCGCGTTCTCGCTGTAGAGCAGTCCCGACTCGGTCTCATAGCAACCGATATAGTCGTCTGGAATCGAGAGTCCGGGCCAACGTGTCTCGATGTCTCCTTTCGACAAACGCTGGAGCGGCAAGTCATACTTTTCGGCCGAGGCAATCGTCTCACCGAGAAACGCCGAATCGCGTGGCCCGATACCGAGGACACCCGTTTTCTTGAAAATAGGATACTGCGACGTACGGTCGAGATCTTCCCATAATTTTTGGGCCCGTTTGACGAGTGAGACATACGCACGACCTTCCCCGTAGGCATGTCGGATCATCCGGGTGTCCCCGTGATGACTACCTTTGTTGTGAGGCGGGTCGAACGCATCGATAACGAGCGTATGGGCACCGCGTTCCGTCAAAAACGAGGCGGCTGACATGCCCATCGTGCCGGCGCCGATGACGGCGACATCATATCGTACTGGTTGTGACATATGGACATCAATCCTTTCTACTGGAGCATTAGTAGAATGGTATGGAAAAGCTGGATAATTGTCAATTTTTTCTTGTTGAGTAGGACGAATCAGTAAGGAATCAGGGAATTGAATCTACGTGTCAATTTTGCCTATGGAAAGGGGACTACATATCATGTTGAATTCACGTGAGACGTATCGTGTATTGGCAGAACAACTCGAGACAGCTCGACAAGTCCACACAATAGACCGTGTCGAGACAATCATCAAACCGATTCTCGACTCGGATGTCAGCGGGGATTTGGACCCGCGCGTCCTGGCCGTCATCCAAGGCTATGTTGCAGCCGAGCCGGAAACGTCATTCGACTTGGCGACGGCCCGTGCCAGCATGGGTTGGCCGAACCGTGACGTGACGACGATGGACATCGCGACAGACCACGTTATGATTCCGAGCGATGACGGTGACATCCCGGCACGCCTGTATCGGCCGCGTACGGAAGAGACGTTACCGGCCATCGTATTCTTTCACGGCGGCGGGTTCTTCGGTGGGACGCTCGATACGGTGGAGAACCCGTGTAAACTGCTCGCCGAGAAAGCGAACACTCTCGTCGTCTCGATCGATTACCGACTCGCACCGGAGCATCCGTTTCCGGCCGGGCTGAACGACTGTTTCCGAGCGGTTGAATAGGTATACGATCAGGCTGAAGAGTTGAACGTGCGGCAGGATCGCATCGCCGTCGCCGGCGACAGTGCCGGCGGCAACTTGGCGACCGCTTGTTGCTTACTCGACCGATCGAACGAGACGAACATGATTCGTTTCCAGGCGCTCATTTATCCGGTCGTCAATCTAGGCTCAATCACGTGTACTTACAAGGCAAGGCCGAACTGACCGACCCGCTCGTCTCCCCGTTGTTCGCGAATGATGTGACTGGCTTACCGCCGGCTTTGATCATCACGGCCGAATACGATTACCTTCGTCTCGAAGGCGAGGCGTATGCGCGTAAACTCGCACGCGACGGCGTACCGACGCGACTGATTCAATACCGCGGGATGGACCACGCCTTTATGGACAAGCTCGGCGACTACCCGCAAGCCGAAGACTGCATGATTGAAATCGCAAATGGAATGAAGGAGATGACACGATGAAGACTTACACATTGAACTGGGATACATATAAACAATTGGCGCGGACAGTCGTCTCAGAAGGGGCCGTCCTCTTGAAGAACGAGCACGCGACGCTTCCGATTCAAGCGGGGACGACCGTTTCTGTGTTCGGACGCAGCCAATTCAACTACTACAAGAGCGGTACAGGATCAGGCGGGATGGTCAACGTTTCGCATGTGACGAGTCCGCTCGAGGCGCTCCAGACGACCGAAGGGATTCAATTGAATGCATCGCTTCTTAAGACGTATGAGACGTGGGTCGAGGCGAATCCGTTCGACCGAGGTGTCGGTTGGGCCGGTGAACCGTGGTCGCAGCCAGAGATGATGGTAACGGACGAGCTTGTCGCGAAAGCGGCCGAGGCTTCTGATTTGGCGCTCATCTTCATCGGACGCACGGCCGGTGAGGACCGGGATAACACGGCCAATCCGGGTAGCTATTTGTTGACGGACATCGAGCAGGCGCTGATTGAGAAGGTATCAAAGACATTCACGAAGACGGCTGTCGTCTTGAACGTCGGCAATATCATCGACATGGATTGGGCGCACAAACCGAGCGCGATTCTTTATACGTGGCAAGGCGGAATGGGAGGTGGCACTGGACTCGTCGACGTCTTGACGGGTGTCGTCACGCCATCTGGTAAGCTGACCGACACGATTGCCAAATCGATTGAGGACTACCCATCGACGAAAAATTTCGGTCATGCGGACAAGGGCATCTATCAAGAAGACATCTACGTTGGCTACCGCTATTTCGAGACGTTCGCTAAGGATTCGGTGCTCTATCCGTTCGGGTTCGGCTTGTCGTATACGACGTTCACGACCGACGTCGCGACGGCGAACGAACAGGACGGCGTGATCACGGTGACCGTTGATGTGACGAACACAGGCGCTGTGGAAGGAAAAGAAGTTGTTCAGCTGTACGTCGAAAAGCCACAAGGCACGCTAGGGAATCCAGCGCGTTCGCTCGTCGCTTTCGATAAGACAGACACACTCGCACCGGGGGAACGGACGACGCTCACACTCAGCGTCCCGGTCACGGACTTTGCGAGCTATGACGACAACGGGGCGACCGGACACGTGTCGAGCTTTGTTCTCGAGGCCGGCACATACGAGCTTCACCTCGGGACCGACGTTCGCTCGGCCCAACCGGTGTTCACGTATGAAGTGGCATCTCTTCAAGTCGTCGAAAGGCTCAGCGAGAACATGGCCCCGGTCACTCCGTTCGACCGACTCAAACCAGTCCTCGGCGAGCATGGCTATTTGGTCGAGTACGTACCGACGCCGCTCCGTGCGCTCGATGTCGAGGCACGTTACCTCGCCGAACGTCCGGTCACGCGCGACTACGCCGGTGACAACGGCATCACACTGAAGGACGTTTACGCCGGCAAGGTCGAGCTCGATGAGTTCCTCGATCAATTGACGGATGAGGATCTCGCCTGCATCGTTCGTGGACAAGGGATGAACTCGCCGCGCGTGACGCCGGGGACGGCCGCCGCATTCGGCGGGGTATCGGACCGCTTGAACGAACTCGGCATCCCAGCAGCATGTTGCGCGGACGGCCCGTCCGGCATCCGGATGGATATCGGGACGAAGGCATTCGCCCTTCCGAACGGGACGCTCCTCGCCTCGACGTTCAACGTCCAATTGGTGGAAGACCTGTTCGAGATGACAGGACTTGAGATGCGGAAAAACCGCGTCGATACGCTCCTCGGACCTGGGATGAACATCCACCGCAATCCGCTGAACGGCCGGAACTTCGAGTACTTCTCGGAAGACCCGCACGTGACCGGCAAGATGGCGATCGCTCAATTGAACGGGATGCATCGCGTCGGCGTGACGGGAACGCTCAAACACTTCAGCGCCAACAACCAAGAGGCGCACCGTCACGATATCGATTCAATCGTCTCGGAGCGGGCGCTACGCGAGATTTACTTGAAAGGGTTCGAGATGGCCGTCAAAGAAGGCAAGGCGACATCGATCATGACGACGTACGGCGCCGTCAACGGGGTATGGACGGCCGGACTCTATGACCAGAACACACGCGTCCTCCGCGACGAGTGGGGCTTTGACGGTATCGTCATGACCGACTGGTGGGCGAAAGTGAATCACCATGAAAACGAGCCGGCGAACCGTCAGAACACGGCGGCGATGGTCCAGTCGCAAAACGACTTATATATGGTCGTCGACCGTCCGGACACGAACTCGTTCGATGACAACACGGGCGCGGCGCTCGCTGATGGGACATTGACGCGTGGTGAACTGCTCCGGAGTGCGGCGAACATCTGTCGTTTCGTCTTACAGTCACCGGCGATGGAGCGCGAGCTCGGCATTCATGACGGCACGGTCGAGGTGGTCGGGCTCGACGAAGAGGCCGGACAAGCGATCGATTTCGATGTGACGTATCGCCACCTCGAAAACGGGGAAAGCGTCAGCATGAGTGACGCCGACACATCGACGGGGAACACCCACGTCTTTGCTGTTTCGGTCGATGAGACAGGCACGTACGACGTGACAATCACGGCGAAATCGGACGCGGGCGAACTTGCCCAGATGCCGGTCACGCTGTTCGCCAACAACATCCCGGGCCCGACGTTCACGTTCAACGGAACGGACGGCGAATGGGTGACGCAGACGAAGCAAGTATTCTTCCTGAATCAACATAACTACTTGCAACTCTATTTCGCACTTGGCGGTCTCGACGTGAAAGACATCACGTTTACGCTCGCGGACTCGTTCAGCATGAAAAACGGATGATCAACAAGAGCTCTTCATCGTATATGTTCGCCTGCCTTTTAAACATCACGAGATGTTTTGTATAATGGGGTCAACATCTTGTGATTTGAAAGGGGGGCGCATATACGTGGAAAATCGTTTGAGATTTTCTAAGTCTTCAATCACTCATGCAAAGCCAGTTGTCACAAAGGCGATCATTTGCATGGGGCAGAACGGTTAATTTGATCGCAATCTAGTACGTTACAACAATGGCTTTGCTTCCTTATTGTCGGATTTTTTATAAGGAGCGAGCAGAGATGAAGTACGTAAATGCGCAACATGTCCTTCCAGAGGAGTTGCTTCAAGAAGTTCAACGATACGTCCAAGGGGAGACGCTTTATGTGCCCCGGACCGGTCAAGAAAAGAAGCGCTGGGGAACAGTCAGTGGTGGCAAACAGTTGCTTGAACAGCGGAATGAAGCGATTCGAACATCTTTTGCGAAGGGGACTCGGGTCGAGGAGTTGGCGGCTGACTATCATTTGGCGGTCACGACCATTCGAAAAATCGTTTACTCTTCAAATTAATCAACGGCACGTCGCATAGTTGCGATTGTGCCGTTTTTGTATAAAACAGTTCTAACTTGAAGTCGGTGCAATCTTGTTTTGTAAAATCCTTTACACTAAAAGAAGTCAGGATTGAGAAAGGATGACTGAATATGCTAGAGCGTTTTATTGAGAACCACCAATTTAATTACATTCGAGAACAAGTCGAGACGATTCGAGATAGTCGAAAGAAAAGTTTACCGTCTTCCGTGTTACAAGCCGTCATCGATTTGGCCAATGCCAAAATTGCTTTTCTGTTTCCTGAAGCGACATCAGCTCAGCTTGCCATGTTGGACGTATCAAAGTTACAAACCGACGAAGCCTATGACAGATTTATAGATGAGCTAAGACCTCACGTCCGGTCGTTTCCGCAAGTGTCGGAACAGCAAGTGAAAAAAATGTTTCCCAAACAGAAAAAACTAAGACTTCCAGACGCAGCGGAACTTAATGTGAATCGTATGTCCTACATGAGCTGGAACGACCTGCGTTCCAATCGGAAATATATCCTTTGCGAAAAGAATCATCAGCTGATTGGGATCGAGCTTAAGGCAAGCTCAAATGCGAAGAAAAATATTTGCGCCTTCTGTAATCAGTTGGCAGAAGTCTCATATTGTGTGACTATCACGAAAGCAAAACAAGCCAAAAATCCTGACTATTATAAAGCGATTGGGACATATATCTGTACAGATAGTGCCACGTGCAACGAAAAAATGACAAATCTTAACGGCTTAATGACGTTCGTCGAAACAGCTTTGACAGAGTGAGTAAAAGATCGACTGTCCGTCGATCTTTTTTGCATAGAGCCTAATAGATCGCTAGCTATGCTAATGCTTAGTTCTCTATTAGTATGCCTGAAGCGATTTGACGGCATAACGTAGCTGGTCGATCTCCTCGTTTTTCCATCCGTTTCGGTCTGCGGCGTTAATTAACTGCCGGCTCGTTTTGATGAGTGCCTTTGTTAATTCCACAAGTGTTACCGTTCCCATGATTGTTTGGGGACGATCCTCTTCTATCAATGTGAGCTCAACTTCTGTGCCGGTCACTTTTTTAGCAGATATTTGAATTGGACCGTCCATGAATTGGAATGAGTAGGTTTCCTGCAACGGGGCGAATAAGAGGGCGCGGCCATTGTCAATCCACCGTGTCAACACGATAGCAACGAAATCTGACCAGCCTTGTCCCGGGAAATAATCATGAAAATCGATGACGAAAGTGATGTTCCCAACGATTTGATTCGAGTATGTTAATGAATGTACACCAAGCGGACTACATCGTTAATGAGTTGACAGACATTCTAGAACTCCTTAGTCCACCTCACGTTGCGTGTTGAAAGATTCTGAATCGATTTCGGGTATGGTTTCGTATATAAGGTACCACATACAATCGGAGGGATGACGATGAACACGCTCTACATGAAACAAAAGGTTTTCAGCCTACGTGGCCGGTTCAGTATCAAAGATGCAGATGAGAACGATCTTTATTTTGTAGAAGGTAGTTTTATGAAGTTACCGAAGTCGTTCACGATTTCTGACAAGAATGGATACGAGATTACGACGATCACGAAAAAGACATTCAGCTTTTTGCCGACATTTTACGTCGATGTCGAGGGGGAGGAGACGTTAACGATTTCAAAAGAGTTCACGTTCTTCAAGCCGCGCTACACAATTGATGCAGCCGGGATTGAAGTCGATGGCAACTGGTGGGATATGAACTTCGAAGTACGCCAAAACGGACATGTCATCGGTAGTGTCCAAAAGAAGTGGCTAACGTGGGGCGATACGTACGAAATTCGAGTAGTCGATGATACGATGGAACACTTACTCATCTCAATCGTCGTCGCCATCGACTGCGTCAAAGCAGATCAAGCGGCATCTTCGAGCGCCGCGACGTAAAGGGGATGGAACGATGGAGTTTTGGGATGTGTATGATGTAGACCGCAAGAAAACAGGGCGAACGTGGCAACGAGGGATACGCCTTCCTCAAGATGATTATCATCTCGTCATCCACGTTTGCATTTTCAACAAGGATGGACAGATGTTGATTCAGCAGCGCCAACCGTTCAAAGACGGTTGGGCGAACATGTGGGACATCACCGTCGGCGGTAGCGCCACGGTCGGCGATACGAGTCAACAAGCGGCGATGCGCGAGCTTGAAGAAGAGATTGGGCTGAAACTTGATTTATCTAACACACGGCCCCATTTGACGGTCAACTTTGACGAAGGGTTCGATGATATCTATCTCGTCGAAGCAGAAGTTGACCTCGATGAGTTGACGCTCCAACCATCAGAAGTGCAAGCCGTGCAATGGGCGGATGAGGCGACGATTCTTGATATGATCAGGTCAGGGAAATTTATTCCGTATCACGAACCGATGATTCCGTTGCTGTTCGCGATGCGAGGACAATGGGGAGGTATCAATCATGTGGAAGTCATATAAGTGGATCAATGAACCAGACGAAGTGAGTCTCGGTGAAAGCTTGACGTTCCAGACAGCACCCGACACCGACTTTTGGCGGAACACCCATTACGGGTTCAACCGGATGACGGCCCACGCTTTGGTGACGGATGTGTCGTCTAAGCGGTTCACATGTCGCGCGACGATTGAGATGGATCCGAGCCATACATATGACCAGGCCGGCATCCTGTTATACGTTAACGACGAGCATTGGCTTAAGACGTCCGTCGAATATATTCCGGACGGACCGTCACACCTTGGGGCCGTCGTTCACGTCCTTTGGCTACTCGGATTGGTCGACACGTGATTTCCCGAACGACGCCATCCGTGAACCGTTGACGTTTGAACTCGCCTACACCGATGGCGATGTTGAGGTGTTCTTCGAATACGAGGGGGGCACGCGTGAACAGTTGCGAATCGCTCACCTCCATGACGTCTCGACGTTACGCATCGGACCGTACGCCTGTAGTCCGGATCCGAAGGCGCCAGGATTCAACGTCACAATTTCAGATTGGACAGTTACGGAAGCATCGACTTGATATAAGGTCGGTGCTATCATATTCGTTAAAAGAAGAGTTGAACACAGAAATGCATCTTATTAAAGAGAATGTATCAGTTTTAGATGCCCGACATTTCACTCATGACGTAACACGAAAGAGCGCCTCGCATGTGAGACGCTCTTTCGTGTTTAAGACTCTCGTTTCCGACTGATCAACCGTGCCGTCCGCAGCAAGGACGGCAGCAGTTTCCGACGCTTGCGGATGGCCAAATACCTGGCTTCCCACCTCGGTGTGAACTTGCGTTTGAATTGACGGAGCCCGCTGAACGGATAGATGTAACTGATGTTCTCGAAGATGTCGGCCGCAATCCGCTCCGGCCAGTACGCGAATGTGTGCTCACCGACCGATGCGAGTGGCGCCATGCCGAGGCCGACGTAGGCGTAGTCGTTGGCTCGTGCCCACTCGATTACATGGAGAATCAGCACCTCAATCGAGCCGGGCAGAGCATCATTCTTAGAGCGCATTAAATCGATGGAGACAGTATCACTGCCGCGGAGCAACGTGATGAAGGCGACGACTTGTCCCGTCTCGTCATGAAGGAGGGCGACCGGATAGTGGGACAAGGCCCGCTCGTTGAAAAAGCCGAGCGAGAACCCTTTCTCACTTCGATTACCGAGCCAGTCTTCCGAGATGCCGCGCAATGACGCAATCAGCTCGGAAGACGGATTCATGACGATGTCAGCCGTATAGCCTCGCTTCGTAAATTGGTTGTGGAGCGAGCGCATGTTGGCACGCTTTTTGCCAGTGAGCGAGAACGTGGCAACATCGACCGTCGCCTCTTCACCGAGCTTGAAGAATGTGAACCCGGCATCATGCAGGCGCGGCATCCAGTCCGGGGTGACTTGATAAAAGAGCGGGATATAGCCGAGCCGGTCCGTCTCTTCGATAAAGGCGAGCAACAGGTGTGACGCGGCGTCTCGCGCTCCTTGCACATCCCCGAGGACGATGGCGTGATTGCCAGATACGGCGAACAAGAGACACGCCTCGTCGTCCGGCCCATAATAGACGAGTTTGTCGTTCATATAGGCCAAGTCGAACGCGCTCGTCGTCGCATGCGTGGCTTGAAACGCCGCGAAGCGGGACGGTTCAAACGACGAGCCGAGCTTCGGACGTTTCAAGCGGTTGAACAGCATGAATACGCCAATCATCAGCAACCCGGCCAAAACGACGGCGGCGATGCTCAACCCGGCGGCAGCTTCCGGATCGAAGAAAATCGTGTCGGTCTGACTGAACGACTGCAGCAGGAACGCATGCGTGTCGACATAGAGGCCGACATAGAAGACGTTGCGGACAACGCGGCTGACGGTCACGATGGAGCGATAGCGTCTATGCTGGGTCCGGGTCAACCAGACGAACAAAGCGAACCCACCGACGACGAACGCTTCAAACAGATTGAAGCCGCGCGCGATGACACCGATACTGGCAATGAAAACTGCGACCCCGACGAGCCAGAGCACACGCTTCGTCCGAATGTACATCCCGAACGTGGTCAGTAGTGTCAACAGACCGGCGCTGAACAGCGCGAGCGTACCGATCCATTGTAACCAAAGGGCAGTCGAATAGAGCGGTGACACGCTCGGCAACAACGTCTGAAACCACAGGACGAGGCTCGTCATCAATGCAATCAGGCTTCCGGCGAGCCGTCCGGTCTTGGCAAGTGTACGCGACACGATGCGCCAGACGACGGTCCCAATTTCATAAGACGACCCGATCATCGGTTTATACTCGATCTGTTTGACGACCTGGTCTCCGAAGACGAGCGCCGCCAAAAACAGCCCGATCATGAACGGAACGATGAAATAGACGAAGCGATAGACGATCAAGGAAGACAGGACAATCTCTTGGTCGATGCCGAGCTGGGTCATCCCGACGAGGTATAATAGATCAAACGAACCGACACCACCCGGGACGAGCGAGACGACCCCGACGATGGTCGCGACGATGAAGACACCCATCATGGCCGTGAGCGGCGCCTCGCCTCCGAGTAGATGTAGGGCATACAAGGCGACGAGTCCAGCCGTCACCCATTCGGCAAGCGACGTCGCGATATAACCGAGCAATGTCGGCCAATCCAAGTTCGACCGCTTCCGCGTCACGTATATGTAGAGCGGTAGGACGGCGAGTGTCGCGACGAGCACCGGCCAAATCCACTGTTTCGTTCCGGTGAGTGCACTGGCCGGGAAAAGCCCGAGCAGCACACCTGCGGCCAGCAGCGACAAGCCACTGATGAGCGTCGGGGTCATCCATCCGATGGCCCGGAGCAACCGCTTCGTGTCCGTATACGGTCGATACAGCGACGTCCGGAGCGCGATGCCGATGACGCCGCCGAACCCGATCATACCGTTCATCGAGTTGGTGATCCAAGCCGCCCGAAGCAGTTTCGAGAGCGGGATATGGACGTCAAGCGAACGCAATAAAAAGTAGTCGTATCCGGTCATCGACAAGACGGCGATGAGGCCGAGGCCGATCAAGGTAATCTGTTCGAAACCCGTCAACGCCTCTAACGTTTGAAACGCCGCGGCAAGCGACAAGTTTTGGAGCTCTTGACCGCTCTGATAAAGAATCAATCCAATCAATAGGAATGGAAGCAACCATTTCAGTTGTTTCCAGGAAATTCGCTTTTGCATCGTATGTGCTCCTTCTGACAAACTATCGAAATCTTGATTAGCTAAAGTGTACTCAATTGAGTCGTGTAATCATAGTACGAGTCAGAAGCGAAGACGGATTCAAAATCAATGAGATTCGTGAATGGCGCGAATGTAGACTGTAAGCGCAAGAAACAGGACGAGTGAACAAAAATCAATCTGCTACAGTGAAACAAAAGGGGGGACTGAGATGCTGACGTTTGAAGAGAAGTGGGAGAAAGTGCTCGCCTGCGACGCGGCGTATGACGGGCAGTTCTATACCGCGGTCAAGACGACCGGCATTTACTGTCGGCCCTCGTGCCGCTCGCGGAAGCCGAAGCGGGAGAACGTCGATTTTTACGAGACGAAGGCTGAAGCGGAGTCGTCCGGCTTTCGGCCGTGCAAACGATGCCAGCCCGAAGTCGACCGCAGCCCGGCAAGCGCACTCGTCCAAGACGTGACGACGTTCGTGCTCACGCATTACAAACGGCCGCTCAAGCTCGAGGAGATTGCCGAGCACGTCAACCTGAGCCCGTTTTATGTCGAGCGGACGTTCACGCAAGCGACGGGCGAGACGCCGCGCCGTCTGCTCGAAAAGATTCGCATCGACAAGGCGGCCCATCTGTTGCGGACGACGGACATGAGCAATCTCGCCATCTGTTATGAGGTCGGGTTTCAAACCCCATCCAACTTTTATCGCGTCTTCCGTCGCCTAAAGGGCTGTTCACCGAGCATGTATCGAAAGGAGGGAGCCGATGAACCGTTCATCGTTCGAGATTCAGGTCACTCCTCCATTTGATTTTCAGCAATATCTGCAGTTTCTGCGACGATCCAACGATGAAGTGATGCATGTCGCAAGCGAGGCGTCCGTCTCAAAGCTTTTCGATGTGGACGGACGGTTGCTGCTAGGGGACATCACGGAGACGTCCCAAGGGCTCGTCATCAGGTTCCGGGAAGACGTCATCACGAGCACGGAACAAGAACAGGTGGAACGATATGTCCACGAATGGTTCGACCTCGACCAAGACGTCGCGACGTTCGTGCGAATGGCTGAGACAGATGAACTGTTGCGTCCGCTCGTCCGAGAGTACGTGGGGCTGCGTCTGATCGGGTTCCCAGACTTGTTCGAGGCGCTCACGTGGGCCGTCATCGGTCAACAGATCACACTCTCGTTCGCCTATACGCTGAAACGACGGTTCGTCGAGCAATATGGACCATCCCGGGAAGTGGACGGCGTGACGTACTGGGCTTTCCCGACCCCAGAGACGATCGCGCTCCTCGACCCGAGTGAACTGAGACCGCTTCAATTCAGCACCCGGAAAGCAGAATATATCATCGGCATCGCCCAGAAGATGACGGACGGACGATTGTCGAAACAGCAGTTGCGCAGCGAGCCACCCGACGTGATGCATGAACGGTTGCTGAACTTACGCGGTGTCGGGGAGTGGACGGCCGCGTATGTGCGGATGAAGTGTTTCCAAGACCCGACGGCGTTCCCGGTCGCGGACGCCGGTCTGCACCAAGCGTTGAAGCATCACCTCGGGCGAAGCGACAAGTTGACGGCGAACGAAGTGAGGTTGTACGGGGAACGGTTTGCCGGATGGGAAGCGTACGCCACATTCTATTTATGGAGGTCATTGTATGGAGACGTATAGACTGGACTATATGAGTCCGATTGGCATTCTGGAGATTGTCGGGACAGAGATGACCATCCGTTCCATCCTGTTCGTCGAACGCGATGACGTCCGCTTTGAAGCGGATGAGTCGACGCCAGACGTGTTGACGATGTGCTACCGAGAAATCGAGGAGTACTTCGACGGACGCAGGCAAACGTTTACGTTCCCGTATGAAGTCGAGGGAACACCTTTTCAGAAAGATGTCTGGCAGGCGTTGGCGACAATCCCATATGCCGTGACGGCGTCTTATCGAGAATTGGCCGTGAAACTAGGTCGGGACCGCGCCGTCCGGGCCGTCGGCAGTGCCAACGGACGCAACCGGTTGAGCATCGTCATCCCGTGCCATCGCGTCATCGGATCGAATGGGACGTTGACGGGTTATGCGGGCGGACTGTGGCGGAAGGAATGGCTGCTTCGGCACGAACAAGCCAACACATATTCAGGCCTGGCAAAAAAACATCTACCCCTCCATATCTGATACAATGGAGAAGTCCTATCGTGACGTCTGAATCGACGTAGTGGTCTAGGGCGATTCTTGTCACTCAGGAGCGATTTTTGGAGGGTACTATGATTAGATTATTGGCAGATTCAACTTGTGATTTATCTGATGAGATTTTAGCGAAATATGACATCGGCGTCGCGCCGCTGATCATCACGATTGACAACAAATCGTATGAGGACCGCGTCGACATCCAGCCCGATGAGTTTTACGGAATGTTGGAAGCGCTACCGGAATTCCCGACGACGGGGATGCCGAGCCCAGCGACATTTATGAAGCTGATGGAAGAGTCCGTCGAGAGCGGACATGATGAGATTTTATGTATCTGTATGTCGAGCGGGACGAGCGGATCGTATCAATCGGCCGTGCTCGGAAAAGAGTACTTCGAAGAGGCGCATCCCGATTCGACGGTGAAGATTCATATCGTCGACTCACGCTCGATGAGCCACGGGAGCGGTTGGCTCTTGATGAAGAGTGCCCAGATGCGCGAAGCCGGGGCGACGTTCGAGGAGCTCGTCGAGTTCAATGAGACGTATAAGATGAAAGTGAAGCACTTCTTGTCGGTCGATGATTTGGACCACTTGATTAAGAGCGGACGCATCTCGAACGCGAGTGCCATCATCGGCAAGCTGTTGATGGTCAAGCCAATCATGAGCATGAAGAACGGGAAAGGCGCCATCGTCGCCAAAGAGCGGGGAACGCGGAAAGTGCTCAAGCACTATACGGACGAGTTCATCAAACGCTGCGACAAAGCTATCACGAACTTCGTCATCATCGGCTATACGTCAGATCAAAAGATTGCCGAGAACTTGAAGGCGAAGATTCAAGCCGAATCCGACTTCAAAGGCGAGATTTACCTGATGCAGATGGGCGTCTCGGTCGGGACGCACGTCGGTCTCGGGGCCATCTCGATGTTCTTTGTGGAGAAATAAAACGAAAGCCGTCTCGGGAAAGAGACGGCTTTTTCTGTGGATAACGTTATCCACAGGTAGGGACGGACCAGACACGTTCCACGGACCAAGAGTTATCCACAATATCGAGGCGATAGACGTCGGGATTGCTGAGATTGCGCCACGTGTCGAAGTCATAGCGGTTATCCACATGTTGAAGAAGCAACGCGAGCAGGTTTCCGTGCGTCACGAGGACGGTCGTGCCGTTTACGTCGTCAAGTGATTCGATGACGCTCAAAATCCGGTCCGTCGCATCTTGACCCGACTCGGCGCCCGGCAAACGGAACGAGGTGTCGGTGAACGAATGGCGGAGCAGTTCGAACCAATCGTCGCGCGGTTCAAGCGAGAGGATGCGTTCGCGCAACTTCGGATTCGTCTCGATGGTCAGCTGCTTGGATGTGGCGAGCGGTGCGATCGAGGCAGTAGCTCGCGTATAGTCGCTCGAAATGATGCGGTCGACGGGAATGTCTCGAAAGAAGTCAGCAAGGGCGAGTGCTTGTTGTTCGCCGTCTTCAGTGAGTGGGGCGTCCGGTTCTTGGCCAGTCGCCGAGCAATGACGGATGAGATAGAACGTAGACATGATAGATTCTCCTTCATTAATAAGGTTAAATGCTTACCAGACGGTCAAACTCGTTCTCGTATCGTTGGCGTGGGTCAAGTAAGAGACGTCCTTAAATCCGCACGTGAGAGTATGCTGATAAAGCGATTCAAGCAGAGGCTCATCCTTGCAGTAGATGTCGACGAACGTGGAGTCGACGATGAGCAGGGCTAGCTCACAATTGCTATCACGAAACGCTTCGTACGTCTCAATGTCTTTCACCGGTTCTTTCGAAAAGGCTTTTACATTCACGAAGATGAGATATTGCTCATCCTGATGAATCGAATCAGAAAATGTTTCGCCATCCATCTCGGTCGCTTCAGGAAACAACGGTTGATCGAGAGCGCTATTCTTCACACGATATGATTCCTCACCCCCGACGAACCAGCTGTAAGCAGGGATGTCGACGGGACTTAACATGTCGGCCAGAAAGCGTCCATATGTATTCGGGATTTTAAAACGGATGCCGCGCTTCACGGATTGCATGCCCCCCTTCAAAAGTTTCATGGATGAAATCCGTACTTAACCCTTATCAAACATCACAAAAGCGTTATAATCAATATAACAATTATAAACGGGGCGAGTCGGCGAATGGGGATTTACCGAATCGTCTCATACACAAATCCAGGGGAGAAGGATGGGGTTTTCATGAGCAGTGTTCAAAAGAGAACAGACGTCATTTTGATTGGTGCAGGCATCATGAGTGCGACGCTCGGATCGCTCTTTAAAGAGCTCGTACCAGAGTGGGAAGTCAAAGTGTTTGAGAAGCTCGAAAGTGCAGGGGAAGAGAGTTCGAACGAATGGAACAACGCCGGGACGGGACATGCCGCCCTCTGCGAGTTGAACTATACGACCGAGAAGCCGGATGGCACGCTCGATATCTCGAAAGCAATCAACGTGAACGAGCAGTTCCAAATCTCGCGTCAGTTTTGGGCGCATCTCGTCAACAAAGGCTTGATTCAAAATCCGGAAGCGTTCATCCGTTCGATTCCACATATGAGTATGGTCCAAGGCGAGAACGATGTCCGCTTCTTGAAGAAACGTTTGGAAGCGCTAACAAATAATCCGTTGTTTGAAGGGATGGTTTTATCGGATGACCCGGAACAACTCCGTGACTGGATGCCGATTGTCATGGAAGGACGTTCCGTCGATGAGCCGATCGCGGCGACGAAAATCGATTCAGGTACCGACGTCAACTTCGGTGCGCTTACACGGATGCTGTTTGACCATTTGACCGGCCAAGGCGTCGAGGTCAATTACAAGCATAGCGTCGAGGACGTGAAACGGTTGGCGAACGGATTGTGGGAAGTGAAAGTGAAAGACATCGAGGCGAACACGATTGAGACGCATACGGCGCCGTTCTTGTTTATCGGCGGCGGTGGAGGCAGCCTGCCGCTCCTTCAAAAGACGGGCATCCCGGAGTCGAAGCACATCGGCGGATTCCCGGTGAGCGGTCTGTTCCTCGTCTGTAAGAACCGTGACGTCATCGAACAGCACAACGCGAAAGTATACGGCAAAGCGAAAGTCGGCGCACCGCCGATGTCGGTGCCGCACCTCGACACGCGCTTCATCGAAGGGCGTAAAGAGTTGTTGTTCGGACCGTTCGCCGGCTTCACGCCGAAGTTCTTGAAAACGGGCTCGAACCTCGACCTCCTCCAATCGGTCAAACCGTACAACGTCGTGACGATGCTCGCGGCCGGGGCGAAAGAGATGCCGCTCACGAAATATTTGATTGAGCAGGTGCTCTTGTCACACAACAAACGGATGGACGAGCTGCGCGAATTCATTCCGACCGCGAAAAATGAGGACTGGGAAATCGTCGTCGCCGGACAACGCGTGCAAGTCATTAAAGACACGCCGGACGGCAAAGGGACGCTCCAGTTCGGAACGGAAGTCGTCAGCGCCGAAGATGGATCGGTCGCAGCACTTCTCGGTGCGTCACCGGGCGCGTCGACGGCCGTGCACGTCATGTTAAAAGTGCTCGAGCAGTGCTTCCCAAGCCGGATGCCGGAATGGGAACCGAAAATCAAAGAGATGGTGCCGTCTTATGGCGTCTCACTCTCCGATCACCCGGAACTGTTCAAGACGATTCACGAATCGACAGCGATGGCGCTCGGCTTGAAAGAGAAAGGTGTCGTCCACAACTAAGCGAGTACAAGCGAGGATATGTTCATATTCTCGCTTTTTCTTTTTAATTTTTGCATAAAAAAAAGACCTCTTCGCACGGAAGGGGCCAATCAAGTAGTGGCGACAGGTTCTTCGCTCAAATAAGCAGCAATTTGTTGATCGATGATTTCTTCCGATAATTCAAGCGCGAGCGAAAGTTCTTTCACGAGGATCGTTTTAGCGTTCTCTAGAATCTTACGGTCCTGTTCATATAACTTTTTGTTCAACAAGAGAGCTTCGCTTTGGCGGCGAGCAAGCGTGTTGATGACTTGAGCGATCTCGTGACGGTTACCCGAGTGCACGACGTTCAAGAATTCGCGATTGCGGTTGTTCGGATGGGGATTCCATTCGACACCCGGCGAGCGGAACGATTCGAGGATTTCTTTTGCTTCTTTCGCTTCAAGGAGCGTCAACATCATCACTTTATCACTATCGACGGGGATACTGATTTGCAACTTCTGTGCGTTGTTGATGGGATGGAGCGTATAGTACGACTTCGTCTCACCCGCGACCGTCATGTCGGAAATGTCGTCAATGCGGCAAACTCCGTGGGTCGAATAAATGATTAAATCACCAGTTTTGAACAAATCGATCACCTCTTCCTTTCATCAAGTATAGTAGTTCATGACACGAAATGTCAACTCGGTTGACATTTGAGGTGAGATATGACACAAAAAAATCCCTCCCAATCGTTAGGAGAGATTACAAATTCCAGTCGGCTTTCAACAACATTTTCAGTTGTTGGAACGCGGCGTCACCGAGTGAATCGGCTATTTTTTGTTCGAGTTCGGCTTTCAGTGCCTCGTTCTGTTCGTAGCAACGGACCCCGAGCTCGGTCAACTCGATACATTTATCTTTTCGACTCGTCGGATGATCGGTCACCGTGACAAGTTCTTTCGCTTTCAAGTTCTTGATGAGCTTATGGATCGCTTGACGGGAGATGTGGACGTTGCGCGTCACTTCGGCAATGGTCGGTTTCGTTTGATAAATCCGGGCGAGCACGTACCATTCGGAGTTGGAGATATAGATATCGTGTTGCTCGTTCCAAGCCCGCTCACTGATGCGTCGGATTTGGTCATGTCGCTCACTGAGGAGGTCGAGGAGTCGTGTCGTCGGTTCTGTTGGAGTCAAATTGGTCACTCCTATTCGTTTTTGTCGTTCCTAACTATACAAAAGCGGATGTGCCACGTCAATGCGCGAAACGAGTTCACGATTCTCTGATAGGATTTGACGGTTTGGGGAACAGAAAAGCAGAGGAGGGAATTACATGCCGACACGTACCGATTTATTTCAACGTTATAAACAACATATTCTCGAGTTACCTGATTTGGAGGAAACGACTCTGAAGAGTGAACCGTTCCTGCTCGAGGAGGACCCGGACAAGCAGCTCACGATTTATTATGCGCCGTTCGAATACATTAACCCGAACGCCAAAGTCGTCATCGCGGGAATCACACCGGGACTGTATCAAATGCGGCAATCGTTCGAGGCAATCCGTGATTTGGCGGATGCGCCCGACGAGGAGGCGCTCCGGGCTGTCAAACAACGTGGCAGCTTTTCCGGACCGATTCGTAAGAACCTAGTGACGATGCTCGACGACTTGGACTTGCATCATCACCTCGGGATCCCGACGACGCTCGATTTGTTCGGCGAGGCGAACCATCTCGTGCAGAATACGGCGGTGTTGCCGTACCCCGTCTTCTATAAAGGGAAGAATTACAACGGGTCGAGCCCGGACATGTTGAAGACGGATTTATTTCGGTCTTATGTCGAAGGAGGGTTCGCCGACGAGATGGCCGTCCTCGAGGACGCACTCATCTTGCCGATGGGGATTAACGTCCGTCGTGCCGTCGAGACGCTCGTCGACAAGGGCATTATCGCGCCAGAACGCGTCGTGAGCGGATTTCCCCATCCATCAGGGGGGAACGGCCATCGACATCGAATCTTTGCCGAGAACCGTGAATCGATGCGGCGCCATATCGCTGAGCATTTCAAACAACATCCGCTGAAGTGAGCCGCCACCGTGCGGTTCTTTTTTTTGTGAAGCACCTCACCTGACAACTTTGCTTTAGTTCGCTAAAATGGGGTACGAGGTTGACCCAGTTTTCCCATGAGAGAAAGGAACCATCTATGATCACGTTAACGAATGTCAGCAAACAGTTCGGCCGCGACGCAGCGGTCCGTGACGTCTCGCTTCACATCGAGCGGGGCGAGGTATATGGCATCATCGGCGCGAGCGGGGCCGGCAAGTCGACGTTGCTGCGCTTGATGAACCTGCTCGAGACACCGGATACAGGGCAAGTCACAATCGATGGCGATGAGTTGACGGGCCTGTCGAGTCGACAACTACGCGAGAAGCGGCACGTCATCGGCATGATTTTTCAACAGTTTAATCTCGTCGCGAACAAGACCGTCTATGACAATGTGGCCGCCTCGCTGAAACTGGCCGGCCGACCGCGGGCGACGCACGAGGCACGCGTCTTCGAGTGCCTTCGTTTCGTCGGGCTCGAGTCGTTCAAAGACAAGTACCCGGCACAGCTCAGCGGTGGACAGAAACAGCGTGTTGCCATCGCCCGGGCGCTCGCGAACGAACCGCACGTCTTATTGTGTGATGAGCCGACGTCGTCGCTCGACCCGAACACGACGGCCGAAGTGCTCGGCGTGTTGAAGTCGATCAATGAGCGGCTCGGCGTCACCATCGTCATCGTGACGCATGAGATGGACGTCATCAAACAAGTGTGTGACCGCGTGACCGTCATGACGGACGGTGCGGTGTATGAGACGATTGACGTCATTCCGAGCGGGGTCGCAGACATCGACGACAATCCGTCCTGGTTCGTCAATCAACTGAAGAAGGCAGGTGAACTACATGCCTGAGGTGCTCCTGCAATATCAGACCGAGATTTGGCAATCGATCGGCGAGACGTTCATCATGGTCGGCGTCTCGATTCTCGCGGCCGTCCTCCTCGGCCTGCCGCTCGGGACGTGGCTCTACTTGTCACGAAAAGGGCAACTGCTCGAGAATCGGGCCGTCTTCTCTGTGCTCAACTTGGTCGTCAATATCGTCCGCTCATTCCCGTTCCTGTTACTCGTCGTGTTTTTGATTCCATTTACGCGGCTCATCATCGGAACGGCCATCGGGACGGCGGCGGCCACCGTGCCGCTCGCCATCATCGCCATCGCCCACTACTCGCGACTCGTCGAGCAGTCACTCCTTGACGTCCCGCGCGGCGTCGTCGAGGCAGCCGTGTCGATGGGGGCGTCCATCAAAGACGTCATCTTCAAGTTCTTATACGTCGAGGCCCGTTCCGGTCTCGTTCTCGGGCTTACGACGTCAATCATCAGCTTCATCTCGTACTCGACCATCATGGGGGTCGTCGGGGGCGGCGGCATCGGTGACTTCGCCATCCGCTATGGTTATCAACAGTTCAAGACGGAGCTGATGATGTACATGATTTTGATCATGCTCGTCTTCGTCCAGATGATTCAGTTCACCGGTACGACGGTGGCCCGGCTCATCGACAAACGCTAATCACCTACAGAAAGAAGGAAAACTTATGAAAAAATTAATGGCGCTTTTCGCCTCACTCACACTCGTCCTCGCAGCGTGCGGGAACGATACTGAAACGAACACGACGGAAGCCCCGTCAAACGAGCCGCAGACGCTCAAAGTCGCATCGCTCATCCCACCGATGACGGATATGCTTGAAATCGCGAAAGAACAACTCGCCGAAGACAACATCGAGCTCGAAATCGTCGTCCTCGGTGACAACGTCCAACCGAACACGGCGCTCGCAGCGAAAGAAGTCGACGCGAACTTCTTCCAGCACGTCCCGTACATGGAAGAGTTCAACCGCAGTAATGACGCTAACCTCGTCCCAATCGAACCGATTTACTTCGCCAACTACGGTGTCTACTCGAAAGAGTATGACAACATGAACGACATCCCGGAAGGCGCGACAATCGCCATCGCGAACGACGTGTCGAACATCGACCGCTCGCTCTCATTGCTCGCGCAACACGATGTGATTAAGCTCGGTGAGAAGAACGGGTCGTATTACACGCAAGCCGATATCACAGAAAACCCGAAGAACCTCAAGTTCGAGGAAGTCGATTTGCTCATGCTCGCGCGTGCGTATGACGACGTCGATGCGGTCCTCATGACGCCGGCTTACGCGGCTCCACTCGGCTTGACGCCGAAGAGCGATGCCCTCTTGACGGAAGGTGTCGAGAACGACTTCGCCATCACGCTCGTGGCTCGTGAAGACAACAAAGATGAAGAAGCGATCCAGAAACTCGGCGAAGCACTCACAAGTGACGAAGTCCGAGCGTTCTTGGAAGAGAATTACGAAGAGACGGCGATTCCAGCGTTTTAACAAAAAAAAGATTGAGCCTACGCGGGCTCAATCTTTTTTAGTACTCTTCGTACTCTCTAGGGTCTTGATTATCGATGCGGCCGTCCGGTTTCGTCAGGCCGTTGAGCGTCGTCATCTCGTCCTCCGTCAATTCGAAGTTGAAGACGTCGAGGTTCTCTTTTTGGTGCAACTCGCTCGACGAACGCGGGAGCGGGATGACACCGAGTTGGACGTGCCAACGCAGAATGACTTGAGATACGGTCTTGCCTTTTTGTCTTGCTAGTTCCGCAATCGTCTCGTCATGCGTGACGGTCCGGGCTCGGCTCAACGGACTCCATGCCTCGGTGATGATGCCGCGCTCTTTGTCAGCCTGACGCTGTTCCACTTGGGAGAAGTATGGGTGGAGCTCGATTTGGTTGATGACCGGTGTCTCACCCGTCTCCTCAATCAAACGGTCAAGGTGCTCGGGCATAAAGTTCGAGACGCCGATGGAGCGGATCCACCCGTTCTCTTTCGCTTGGATGAGGGCGCGCCACGCCTCGACATATTTGTCTTGTTTCGGGTTCGGCCAATGCAATAGGAACAAGTCCCAATAGTCGAGGTTCGCCCGGTAAAGCGACTCACGAATCATCTCGAGTGCATCGTCATAATTAAAATATTGGGCCCGCAGCTTCGACGTCAAAAAAAGCTGCTCGCGCGGGATGCCGGATTGGCGGACGGCTTCGCCGACGGCACCTTCATTGTCATAGCGAATCGCCGAGTCGATTAAGCGATACCCGTTGCGGATGGCGCATGTGATGGCGTCGACACCCGGTTCGCCTCGTAAATAGACAGTGCCGAGTCCGATGGCCGGAATCTCGTAGCCGTCATGTAGTTTGATGGTTGGGATGTTCATAAAATGCCTCCTTATTCAAAATCCGTTCTCTTGTCCGATATTCCACTTTCCCGGGGAATCAAACGTTTGAATCGGTTGCCGTGAATCAGAATGTCGTTGCCTATTTTCCTGTTTTTGGGATAATTGACGTGAGGTGATGGGGATGAAGTGGTGGTGGATGCTCGGCATATTGACGATTGGGGGAATGATGTTCGTCAATGAGGCTTGGTACGGGAATTCGGCGGCGTTTGGAACCGCGACGGGGATGGTGATTGTGACGTTGATTGGCTTAAGAAATTTAGAAGGCCGGAATCGTATACGAATGGGAATGATTTTTTCACTATTGATTGCTGGAGCGATTTACTTCGGGTTGCCGAGTTATTCGGTCGCCGAGGCAGAATATAACCTGAAACAAGTACATAAGATTGTGAACTATATGGACGGTGTCGGAGTGGTGAACGAAGGCTGGAATCCGTTTCAACCAAACCGTGTCTATTTATTTGAAATTGATTCAGGGGACCGAGTCTTGTTTTTACCAGATTCGGGAGAGATTATAAAAACGCGTCCTCCAATGTGAGGACGCGTTTCTGATTAGTTGCGAATCATATAATCGAAAGCACCGAGTGCGGCAGTCGCACCAGATCCCATCGAGATGATGATCTGTTTGTAGGCGCTGTTCGTGCAGTCGCCTGCTGCGAACACACCTGGGACGTTCGTCGCGCCGTGACGGTCGACGACAATCTCACCAAAGTTGTTACGTTCGACCGAGTCGAGCCAATCCGTGTTCGGGACGAGGCCGATTTGGACGAAGACGCCTTCGAGTTCAACGTGATGCGTCTCGTTCGTCTCACGTGACAAGTACGAGATGCCGTTCACTTTGTCCGTACCCGTGATTTCTGTCGTCTGAGCGTTCGTGACGACGGTCACGTTCGGGAGGCTGTGGAGACGGTCTTGAAGCACTTGGTCAGCTTTGAGTTCGGCAGCGAACTCGAGCACCGTCACGTGTTTGACGATTCCAGCGAGGTCGATGGCTGCTTCAATCCCAGAGTTACCGCCGCCGATGACCGCGACGCGCTTTCCTTCGAAGAGAGGGCCATCACAGTGCGGGCAGTAGGCGACACCTTTGTTTTTGAACTCGGCTTCACCTGGCACGTTGACGTTGCGCCAGCGTGCACCAGTCGACAGGATGACGCTCTTACTCTTCAAGACGGCGCCGTTCTCAAGTTCGACTTCGACGAGGTCTTTCTTCTCGAGGCGCTTCGCACGTTGGAGGTTCATGACGTCGATGCCATACTCTTTCACGTGCTCTTCCAAGCTCGCGACGAGTTTCGGGCCTTCCGTGTAAGACGTACCGATGAAGTTCTCAATCCCCATTGTGTCCATCACTTGTCCACCGAAGCGTTCCGCGACGATGCCGGTCCGGATACCTTTACGAGCCGCGTAAACCGCTGCGCTCGAACCAGCCGGGCCACCACCGATGACGAGGACGTCATACGGTTCTTTGTTGTCAAACGCCGAAGCGTCTGGGCCAGTACCAAGTTTCGCCAAAATCTCTTCAAGTGACATGCGCCCGTTGCCGAATGCCTCACCGTTCAAGAAGACGGTCGGGACAGCCATGATTTCTTTCGCTTCCACTTCTGCCTTGAACGCGCCACCGTCGATCATCGTGTGTGAGATGTTCGGGTTGAGGACGCTCATGACGTTGAGTGCCTGGACGACGTCCGGGCAGTTATGGCAGCTGAGGCTGATATACGATTCGAAGTGGTACGTGCCTTGAATGTTTTGAATCTGTTTGATCGCATCCGCGTCCACTTTCGGCGCCCGGCCGCTCACTTGGAGCAACGCGAGGACGAGTGACGTGAACTCGTGACCGAGCGGGATTCCTGCGAAGACGATTCCTGTCTCTTCAGACGGACGGCTCACGCTGAAGCTCGGTGTGCGTTCGAGCGTGACGTGCTCGACCGAGATGCGTGACGACATGCTCGCGAGTTCGTTCACGAGGTCGAGCATCTCTTTTGAGACCGCGTCGTCTCCAGCGCTGACACGGAGGACGACATCGCCCTCCATGAGCTGGAGATATTGGTCCAACTGTTGTTTAATATCTGCTTCTAACATGAAATCCGCTCCTTACAACTTGCCGACGAGGTCGAGGCTCGGGCGAAGTGTCGCAGAACCTTCTTCCCATTTCGCCGGGCAAACTTCGCCTGGGTTGTTGCGGACGTATTGTGCCGCTTTGACTTTGTTGACGAGTGTGCTCGCGTCACGGCCGATGCCGCCTGCGTTGATTTCAACTGTTTGGATGACGCCGTCTGGGTCGATGATGAACGTACCGCGGTCAGCAAGACCATCTTCTTCGTTCAAGACGTCGAAGTTACGTGAGATTGTGTGTGATGGGTCACCAATCATGATGTACTCGATTTTGCCGATTTTCTCTGATGTTTCGTGCCATGCTTTGTGCGTGAAGTGTGTGTCAGTCGATACTGAGTAGACTTCGACGCCGAGGTTTTTGAGTGTCGCGTATTCGTTTTGAAGATCTTCAAGTTCAGTTGGGCAGACGAATGTGAAGTCAGCTGGGTAGAAGCAAACGACGCTCCATTGACCTTTGAAGTCGTTGTCCGATACTTCGAGGAATTCACCTGTTTGGAATGCTTGTGCTTTGAAAGGTAAGATTTCTTTGCCGATTAATGACATGGGATATGTCCTCCTTGGTTTTTTACTCTAGTGGACTTTCGTCTCTACTAGAATAATTATAATGTAATACTAACTTCATATAACCCGCCAAAAATGTCAAGGTGTTTGCATGTCTGGTAAAATGTTGATATATCAACGTTAAATGGATAAATCGCTTGATGAAAGGGAAGAAAACGATTACAAAATAAATGTGCTTTTGTTTTCAATCCTGTATCCTGATAAAGTGATTAGGAGGGGCGAGAGTTTGAATCGAGTGAAGGAAAGTCGATTATTCTCGTCACTAAGTACATCATTATCAATTACATATAAAAGGGTGAGACAGTTGAACTATCGAATTCATTCACACCGCTTCGGGGAGACAATACTTAAAAATGATGAGGAGTTCACAGAGATTTGGAGAGAAATCCATGACATCATATATTCTATAAGTGATGATGACATCATTCAAAAATTCGAAGAGAAGTATGCGGACAAGAATAAAAGTCTGTCCTCAACCTTGAATGATTTATTCAAATCAGAGTTTTCGAAGAGAGGATGGGCCAGCGAAAGTCCAATCTTCCAAGACCGTGACTATTCAGAGAATGTGTGGCGTCTCGATTTTGCCAAAGAGAATATCTCGCTGGAAGTAGGTTTCAACCATTCGGGAACGATTGCATGGAATCTGTTGAAACCGGTCATTGCGAGCGAGTTGAATCATGTCGAGAAGGCAATTCAAACGCGAATTGGTGTGATTATTTGTGCAACCCAAAGACTTCAGCGTGCCGGAAATTTCGACAACGCCATCGGTACATATGAGAAATATGTCCACCATTTGAAACCGTTGAACACTCAGTTGACCGTACCAATCGTCATCATCGGGCTTGAAGCACCCGACACGTTCAGGATTGTCGAGCATTTTAATGAAAAGGGCAAAAAAAGAGGCCGTGTAGAAGGATTCTACACGAACCAGATTGTCGATGATGCAACAGAAACTTATGATGAGCCGTTGTTTGATGAGGACTTAGATTAACATGTAATTTCTATTATCCACTTCGTATATGTCGATTGGTTTTGGCCATGTCTACGAAATGGGTGATGGTATAAATCACATGATCAAAGTCTTCATTGACCTGATGCTCCCAGAACCGGAGGATGACCCATCCTTCTTCTACGTAGTGTCTTGTAACGTCAGCATCCCGTTCGATGTTGCGACCGATTTTCTGACGCCAGAACTCGGCGTTCGTCTTCGGAAGTTTGAAGTGAAGGGGGCAGCCGTGCCAGTAGCAGGAGTCCAAAAAGACGACAACACGGAGTCCGGGAAATGAGATGTCCGGTGTCCCATACAACTTCCGATTGTTCTTCCGATATCGATATCCGGCAGCCCATAGTGCTTTCCGGACCTTCACTTCCATCTTCGTGTCCTTGCCGCGATTGCCGCTCATCGTCTTGAAGACGGCTGGACTCGATGCTTTTGGTACGTTTCTGGCCATACCTTCACCTCCCTCTAATAGGAAGATTCCACGTGAGGGAGATAAGTACTCATTTTACGCGTCTAGAATCTGCTGGATGTAGTTTCTGTCCAACCAAAACGATTGTTTTGTGATCCACTGACCGTCTGGGAGTTTCACTTTGTCCTGACCGTCGGCTCCTTTTGAGCGCACATGGGCGACCTGATTGAATTTCGGGCCGGGAAGATTGTTTTTCACTCGTTTACCCGAAGGTGTCAGTTTTACTCCAGTATGGACAATGTGTTTAGCCTCGAGCCACATCGACTTCAACTCGCCATCGACCGTTTCAAGCGGCATGTTCCATAGACGTATCCCTTCGAAACGAGGGATACGTTTTTGTTTGGGAACGTAGTCCTCGTCATATCGGAAGACGAGGAAGAGGTATTTCTGTTCGGCGAACGTGTCGTACAAGTCGGATTCTTCCCAATCGTTTTGAGACAAATCATCGAAATCGACTTTGCCGAATGACATATGCTCCCGGATTTTGCCGTCAGGCTCTCGGGCAATCGTCTTGAACTTGATGTTCGCCTTCGCGAACTCTTCGATGCCAGACAAGTCGGTCTTTCGAACCCCTAAAAGCTTTGCCATGACTCGCGGAATCATCGCTTTATTGCCCGGGTTATATGGGATACCTGTTTCTTCGCACAACTTGAGTAACGTCTTTCCGTAATGAGGAGAGAGCCGTGCCTCGAGGAGCTGCTCAATCGACATATCTTTCAACTCACCGTGATTGGCGATTGACTCCATCAATTCAGGGGTCAAATACTTACGGACAAGCCCCGACATATAAGAAGCTTTGAGCGAAAAGGCACGTGGTTTTGCTGGTTGCTCTGAGAACGGTTGACTGCGGACGACCGAACCATTTGCTCCTTTCGTGCAGGCTGACAAGTACATCGTATCGGCCTCGGAGATCAAATGGGCCTCGCCACGTTTGATTTTTGCGACGATTGTCTCCCAGTCTTGCCGCATCACGTCCAAATCCTCTTCTGAGAACTCATTCAAGAACGCTTTATAGATACGGTAGTCGTCGATAGGGATGTTTGGCTCATATTGATAAAGCATGATAAGCATGCTCGTGGCTTTGGATAAGAAGCTTGACGTCTCGAACGAATACTCGTGCTCGTTATGATAATCAATCATGTTCAGAACGAGCCGCTCCTTCGATGAATATGTACCGTTCTTGTTCTTCTTGAAAGGGGTGACCTTCAATTCGATGCCGAGCTCTTCAAAATCAGGCCGTGCGTCCGAATTGATTGGGTAGCCGAAATGACTCTCCTCGATGATGTGCCCGAGGGAACCTTTCGAACGGACATTCTTGATGCGCCCGGTCGTGTCAATCTCTCCGAACGTCTTTCCTTCGGCCTCTCTTGCCTTATCCATTAATTCTTGAATCGTTTCGTACCGCAAAATAACTCCTCCTGAATTTTACATATATAACCATTATAGCGTACCGCTTGATCGAATTCATCGTTCGTGATACACTATTTCCATTGAGTCGAAATTAAAAATAGAGTAAATTTAAGATAGAAAATGCGAAAGGGTGTTCCCATTGATTAAAGTAGTTGAGTTATTTGCTGGTGTAGGAGGTTTCCGCATCGCACTTGAAGGAATTAAAGACGTGAATGCCGAGCCTACATCTGACAAATTCGATGTAGTTTGGGGCAATCAATGGGAACCGGCGACGAAGAGTCAACCGGCCTTCGATTGCTATGCCGAACGATTCAAGGGCCGAGGTATACATTCGAACGAAGATATCGCCCTGTCATGGATGGAGGCGGGTCCGCACCATCTGTTAGTCGGGGGCTTCCCGTGCCAAGACTACAGTGTGTCACGCAGCCTCAAGAACGAACAAGGGATCCAAGGGAAGAAGGGCGTCTTGTTCTGGGAAATCATGAACATCATCGAACAAGAGAAACCGCCATACGTGTTGCTCGAGAACGTCGATCGCCTCATGAAGTCACCAGCCAAGCAACGAGGACGTGACTTCAGCGTCATGCTTCGTGCGTTCGCCGACCAAGGCTATACGGTCGAGTGGCGCGTCATCAATGCGGCCGACTATGGGTTCGCGCAACGACGACGTCGCATCTTCATCTTCGCGACCCGCACCGACCTGAATCATTCGGCACGTGCTCAACAGGCAAACCCTGAGGAGTGGTTGCTCGAGTCAGGCTTCTTCGCACCGACGTTCCCGGTCCATGAACTGACAAGCGAGAAACATCCGGGCTCGCAGTTCGAACTGCCGAAAGATATCGTCGAAATCTCTGACACGTTCTCGGCGACATACCGCAATGCGGGCATCATGTCGGGCGACCGGGTGACGACGCTCGAGACGTTACCGAAACGCGAAGTGCCGAAGACGCTCGGTGAAGTGGTTCAAGAAGTCTATGAGCAGTTCGGTCCCACACCCGAACGGTATTATTTGGACACCGAGACGATTAAAAAGTCGGGTCGGAACGAGCAGGAAGAGTTGGCTTACTTGAAAGGGCCGAAGAAAATCGAACGGACCTCGGCAAGTGGTCACGTGTATGTGTACGCAGAGGGCGGTATGTCGTATCCGGACTCGCTTGACCTTCCTGGCCGTACGATGTTGACGAGTGAAGGCACATGCAACCGCTCGAGCCATGTCATCGAAGATCCACAGACGAAGAAGCTTCGTTATTTGCGCCCTGAGGAGTGCGAGGGGCTGAACGGATTCCCTTATGGATGGACGGACACGATGACGGACCGCAAACGTTACTTCACGATGGGGAACGCCCTCGTCGTCGGATTGATTGAGCGGATGAGCTATCGAATCGCAGAGATCCATGAGCAAGAAGATGACCAGAACATCTTGCAGGAAGCGATTCAGATGCAACTGTTAGGAACGTATAATAACTTCAAATAAAAAATCTCTAGTCACGACGGGAAAAATCGTGACTAGAGATTTTTTCATATCAACTTCAAAGTTAAAAAGACAGAGGTCGCCCTCTGCCTTTCAATTATTCTGCCATCAACGCGCACACCGCGTTCGAATAGGCGACCGGGTCTTCAATCGGTAGCCCTTCGATGAGGAGTGCCTGCTGATAGAGCAAATCGGTATACTGTTTCGCTTTCGCTTCATCTTCCTTATAGATGCGCTGTAACGTCCGGAAGATGGCGTGATCGGCGTTCACTTCAAGCACTTTTTCAGCTTTCATGCCGCCGCCATTCGGCATCGTGTTCAAAATCTTCTCCATCTCGATTGAGACGTCACCGGCGACCGTCAAGCAGACCGGATGTGACTTGAGACGTGTCGATGCGCGCACTTCTTTGACGCGGTCGCCCAGTTCTTGTTTCATGAAGGCGAACAAGTCCTTGTTGTCCTCATTGAGCGAATGGGCCGCCTCGTCATCAAGCCCGAGGTCACCGCTCGCGATCGACTTAAACTCTTTGTCGTCATACGACTGGAGCATTTTGATGGCGAACTCGTCGATTTCTTCAGTGAAGTAGAGAATCTCGAACCCTTCTTCTTTCAAGCGTTCCGCCTGAGGGAGAAGGTCGATGCGGTGAATCGATTCACCCGTCGCGTAATAGATGTACTTTTGATCGTCTTTCATGCGCTCGACGTACTCTTTGAGCGTGACGAGCTTGTTCTCGTTCGACGAGTGGAACAAGAGCAAGTCTTTCAACTCGTCCTTGGCGGCACCGAACTGATCGTAGACGCCGAACTTGAGCTGACGGCCGAACGAATCGAAGAATTTCTCGTAGTCTTCGCGCTCGTTTTGGAGCATCTTCTCGAGCATGCCTTTGATTTTCGACTTCACGTTTTTGGCGATGACGCGAAGTTGGCGGTCCTGCTGCAGCATCTCCCGGGAAATGTTGAGCGACAGGTCTTCCGAGTCGACCATCCCTTTGACGAAACCGAAATAGTCCGGGAGCAGGTCAGGCGACTTCTCCATGATTAAGACGCCGTTCGAGTACAGCTCGAGTCCTTTCTCGAACTCTTTCGTGTAATAGTCGAACGGGACCGTCGATGGGATGTAGAGAATCGACTGATACCGGATGGAACCGTCGACGTTCAAGTGGAGGTGTTTGAGCGGCTCGTCGAAGCCGTAGCGTTTCTCGTGATAGAACGTCTTGTAGTCTTCGTCCGACAGCTCGCTCTTCCGTTTGCGCCAAATCGGCACCATGCTGTTGACCGTCTCTTCTTCGACGTAGTCCTCGTACTCTTCCGAGTCTTCTTTTTGACGGTGCTTCGTCACGTCGAGCTTGATCGGATAGCGGATGAAGTCCGAATGCTTCTTGATGAGCGAACGGATCTCGTACTCTTCGAGGAATGATGAGTACGTCTCGTCGTCCGTGTCGGCTTTCACGTGCAACGTGATCTCAGTCCCGATGTCGGTCTTATCCGTCGGCTCGATCGTGTAACCGTCTGTGCCTTCCGACTCCCACAAGTAGCCTTGTTCACTGTCGACCGAGCGGGTGCGGACCGTCACACGGTCTGCCACCATGAACGCCGAGTAGAAGCCGACACCGAATTGGCCGATGAGGCTGTGATCTTCTTCCATCTTCGTCGCCTGCTTCATCGCGAGCGAGCCGCTCTTGGCGATAATCCCGAGGTTCGATTCGAGTTCGTCGGCCGTCATCCCGATTCCGGTGTCACGGATGGTGATTGTGCGGGCGTTTTTGTCGAGCTCGACTTTAATGAAGTAGTCGTCCTTGTTGAAGTCGATTGCCTCATCTGACAAGGCCCGGTAATACATTTTGTCGATGGCGTCACTCGCGTTCGAGATGAGCTCACGGAGGAAGATATCCTTATGCGTATAGATTGAGTGGACCATCAACTCTAAAATTCGTTTCGATTCGGCTTGAAACTGTTTCTTTGTCATGATCGTTCTCCTTTTTATTTGTTCGATTTTGGCACTCTATCAATAAGAGTGCTAACACTATTGATTATCCTAATTTTTAGGAAGATGTCAACCCGATTCAAACAAAACGTTGACGCGGGGCTCAGATTCACCTATAGTTGAGTACATGCGATGAGCTGGTCTATGTAAGACGACGGACATTCCTTCGGGAGCACGTTGTGGAGCGTGGTTCGACGCGGTAGACTTTTCGAGAGCGCCTCTAGTGAGAGGTGCTCATTTTTTTGTATATGGGGGATTATGATGCAACTACATACCATCCATCACGTGGCGATTATCGCCTCAAATTATGACGAGGCGAAACGGTTCTACATCGATATCCTCGGTTTCGACGTCATCCGCGAGCATCATCGTCCGGACAAAGGCGATCACAAGATTGACCTGCGGCTCGGCGCGTACGAGCTCGAGCTGTTCATCAAACCGGACAGTCCGAAACGGCCGAGCTTTCCGGAGGCGTGTGGACTCCGTCATCTCGCCTTTAAAGTCGACGACATCGAGTCGGTCGTCGCTGAACTGAATACGCACGGTGTCACGACGGAACCAATTCGGTTTGACACGTTCACGGGCGAGAAGATGACGTTCTTCTTCGACCCGGACGGTCTGCCGCTCGAACTGCACGAATAAAGCCCCTTCACGCGAAGGGGCTTTCGTTATGGGCGCACGTAAGACAAGAGCATCTCTCTCAACACCCGCTGTTGGATGAGGGGCTCGATGTCGTCCTCTAAATAACTGATGTGAGACTTCAAAATGATATTGTTACCGAACGTACCGAACGCGTTGATGACAGTGACGACGGTTGCTTTCACGTCGAGATCGCTCCGAAGCGAACCGTCCGTCTTCCCGTCCGCGATGAGTGGTTCGAGCGTCTCCATGATTTCGCGCTGCAACTCGATATAGTCGTCAATCCCGGGAAGGGGACTTGCGACGGACGAGGCATAACTCTCGAACGCCTCACGGAAACGAGAGTGGCTCGTCCGCTTCACTTGTTGGTCGAGCAGATAGTCGAGAATCGCCTCGAGCCGCGAGTAGGCATTTCCAGGCCGGCTCGTCAGTTGTTTGAAAGCATCGAGCGTCGGTGCCAAATTGCGCACGGCCGCAGCAACGATCAATTGGTCTTTTTTCGGAAAGTAACGGAACAGTGTCGCGACCCCGAGTTCGGACGCGTCAGCGATGTCCTGCATTTGCACCCGTTCAAATCCATCTTGTAAAAAGAGCACCTCGGCTTGCTCGATGATACGATTCATTCGCTCTTCTTTATTTTGTTGTCGTTTACTCATGAAATCACCTCTTTGTATGTCGTTATTATACCGTGTCGAGGCAGTTTCGTTGAGAATCGAATGTGCATCGACTACTATAATGATAGTTAGACTATCATATTTAAAGAAATGGAGCTGGGATTATGCGGTTAATGGGGAAAGTAGCGGTCATTACAGGGGCAGGCAGTGGCATGGGTGAGGAGACGGCCAAGCTGTTCGCACGAGAAGGGGCGACTGTCGTCGCGACGGACATCAATCTTGAAGCGGTGACGCACGTCGTGGAGACAATTCGGTCGAATGGTGGCGAGGCGATTGCGCTTCAACACGACGTCACGTCACGCAACGATTGGGAAAACATTTATAACGAAGTCCAGTCCGTGTGCGGCAAGCTCGATGTGCTCGTCAACAATGCGGGCATCGCGCTCGCAAAACCGTTCTTGGATCAGACGGAGGAAGACTGGGCGCGCACGTATCGGATCAATATCGATGGCGTCATGCTCGGGACACAGTATGCAATCCCGCTCATGGAGCAAAACGGCGGTGGGTCGATCGTCAACATCTCGTCCATCTCGGCGCTCACAGGCATGGCCGGTGCCGGTGCCTATACGGCCTCGAAAGGAGCCGTTCGGTCGCTCACGAAAGCGGCGGCCGTCGATTACGGGAAACACAACATTCGCGTCAACTCGGTCCATCCGGGCTATATCGTGACACCGATGAGTGCGCCGCACATGGAACACCCGGATTATAAACAACATTTCTTAAATCAAATCGCTTTGCCGAATCTCGGTCGGGCTGAAGAAGTGGCGACGGCCGTCCTCTTCCTCGCGTCGGATGAGGCAAATCACATCACGGGAATCGAACTTCCGGTCGATGGGGGCGTCACAGCAAAATAAGCAACACAACTCGTTCAGGTCAGGGGAAAAATTCCTCTGACCTGTTTTCAAATTATTTTTCGGAAAAACCATATTAGAGATAGACAAATCAAGAGTTTCCTAAAATAGCGTCTCTCGATTCATATCGAAGATGCGAAAGGCCGCGCCAGCCAGATGAAACAAGTCATCGTCAAATAAGTGCGCAATCAACAAGGAGTTCGCCGCGGCGAACTCCTTGTTTTGTCTTCTACTCGAGGATGCCGAGGAGCTCCATGACCAAGAGGATGAACAGTCCGGAGCCGAGGACGGCCGCGAAGAAGACGAGCACAGCAAATTCTTTTCGTTTCAAGATGGCCCACCAGCCGGTCACGAACGCTCCGAGTCCGAGGACGGAGAACGTGGTCATATAGCTGAGCCGGAGCATGTTCGCGGCGTTGTCGCTCCAAAGCGTCGAGTGGAAGGTCGTATCGAAGTTATCGAGCAGGAGGAACGGCACGTACATGGCCAGGAACAAGCCGATGAGGATGATGGACCACTTGCCGACCGAGGTGCGAGGGAACAAGGCGCCATTCATAACGATTCACCTCTTTTCGTTGCGAAATCATCTGTATAGGTCTATTCCCGTTTTGAGCAAAAGTTGACGGGTTTCGTGGAAACGACATGATATAGTCGAAATGAGAGAATGGGGGGACGAGGGTGGAACAGTTCAAACTGAGACGGATTCGGGAAGACGTGTTGGAAATGGAAGTCGAATTGACGCTGAAAGGGAAATGGTGCGCGGTCACGGTGGACGAATATGTCACAGGTGCCGACATCGAATCACTCGTCTCCACGTTACGGGCGTTCAATGCACGAAACGGGAAGTCACCTGAGACTTGGGCGCTCGATGTCCCGCTCGTTCACGTCTCGTTAAGGTTCGAACTGGCGAATGCGCGAGGGACCGTTCGGGTCAATATTGAGATGGAACAAATGAAAGGCGATGGTGGAGACATGAGGGCGACGTTCTCGTTCGAGACGACGATGGGGCAGATGGATGAGTTGCAGCGACAACTGTCGGCATTCTTGGCGTGCGAAACCGATTGGGTCGAATCGCTTCGCCCAGAATAAGTGGCCAAGTCAAAACGAGAAAGCGGGTGTAGAAAGTGAAAACTCAATTTGAGATGGAACGGATTTGGATGGATGAGACCGAGCAGTTTTACCAGATTAGGCTTCAGCTCCATGCATCCGTCTGTTCGAGCAATTAAGATGTATATATGCAGGACGAGACACTGCAAGAACTGATTGACTCGATTGCTGGATTCAACAACACCTGGGGCAAGGAACCCGTGATTTGGCAGTTGTTGGACCCGGATGCGGATGACCATAAAATCAGCCTCACGTTCACGCTGATTGATCGGACAGGCATGATTCAAGTCGACGTCTTCATCCATGACGAGAGGCAACACGATCCGTTCGACCACTTCCATGCGACCTTCAAGTTCGAGACGACGATGGGGCAGCTCGATGACTTATGCGCTCAACTCAAACGCTTCATCCGACGAGAGACCGCCCATGTCGCATCGCTCTATGAACGATAACAAGCCCAGACAAAAGCGTCTGGGCTTGTTTTAATACCATTCTTTCGGTTCGTAATTCAATTCGCGGAACAACTGCTCACGCTCTTTTTTCGACAGGTCGCGCCATTGTCCGGGCGGGAGCTTGCCGAGCGTGATGTTCATGACACGTACGCGCTGAAGGCGGTACACTTCGTAACCGAGCGCTTCACACATGCGACGGATTTGGCGGTTGAGCCCTTGTGTCAGCGTGATGTTGAAATCGAACTTCGACAGTTGGTGGACTTTACACGGCAACGTCTTCTGGCCGAGGATTCTGACGCCGGCTTCCATCTGTTCGACGAACTCCGGAGTGATTGGCTTATCGACTGAGACGATGTATTCTTTCTCGTGCTCACCCTCGGCGCGAAGAATCTCGTTGACGATATCACCGTCGTTCGTCATCAAGATGAGCCCTTCCGAGTCTTTATCGAGACGGCCGATATTGAAGATGCGGAGCGGGTGGTTGACGAGATCGACCAAGTTGCCTTTGACTTTCTTCTCGGTCGTGCTCGTGATGCCAACCGGTTTATGAACGGCGATATAAACGTTGTTTCGTGCGACACGGGCGGCCGAACCGTTGACGAGCACTTCGTCCCCTGGGTTCACTTGGTCGCCGATTTTCGCTTTCTTCCCGTTGATGGTAACCCGTCCTTCTTCGACGAGACGGTCGGCTTGGCGGCGGGACGCCTTGCCGGATTCACTGATGAATTTATTGATACGCATAGATCCACGTCCTTTTTTTGGCTTCGTCCTCTCACTATAACGTATTTTACATGTGCCTGAAAGCGGGAAACGAACGAGTAGAGAGGATGTGGCACGATGGATCAAGCACGATTGCTATTGCAAGACGCGATTCGATTTCAACAAGCGCTCATGACGTCGTCGTTTCAGGCGGAATTGATTGAGGGGGCCTCTCCGGTCCTATGGTATGGGCGCCCGACGGAGCGACAGTGGCTCACCGTCGGGACGAATCCGTCGCGCGGCGAATTTTTTGAACGGGACGGAACCGTTCGTAGAGGAGAGTCACAAAAGTTCTATTGGCGTGACGAATCACTCGATGTCTACTTGCAAGATGACAACGCGCTCGACGCGACACTTCACTACGCCGCGGCTTACTTCGAGGCCGGACGGGCGACGACGAGCTGGTTCGGCAAACCGGGAGGGGCGAAACTCGAGGCCCTGCTCGAAGGTATGGGTCGCTCGTTCTACGACGGGTCCGCGCTCCATGTCGACTTTTTCAAATATGCGACGTCGCGTCAGATGGGCCAATTGCGAACAGGACGCCAATGGATGGAGCACCCGACATCGCTCGATTTGCTCGAACGGACGATTCGTTATGTGAACCCGTCCCGTTTGATCGTCCTTGGGCGTGATAACTGTGCGGCATTTAATGGGTTCACGCACAGTGAACGGCTGGACGCGTATCCGAGTGCCCGGTTCGAGCTCGGTTATCATGCGACGCTCCATGTCCCGATGGTCGGACTGCATGTCAAACCGTCCGAAGTGTTCGTCGGTCTCGGGAACGGTCGAGACGCGTTTGGGCTCCACCATGGCTCGTATGCGAAACGGGAGCATCTGATGCAAATCGGGTCGGCCATCGAAGCGAGCGCTCGTCGTTATTTCTCCTGAACGTCCTGTGGCGGATACACGCGCGTGATGCTGCCCCAAAAGTTGAACTCGTTGAAATCGATATAGCGGATGTCGCGGGAGCGGTTATCGAGCACCTCGAGCAAGATGACGTCGGGAAAGCCGGGTTTGTGGAAGATGATATAGCCGATCCCAGTGACAGAGTGATTTTTATAAAACCCGTTCGCCATATTCAGGATGAAAGGGCGGTCGGACTCGAGTTCGCGCTCGAACGTCGACCATTTCCATAAATAACGTGAGCTGCTGTGCCCTTTGTAGCCGTAATGGGCCCATAGTTTCGTAACAATCGTACTGATTCGAGTCGGCGGTGTGCCTTTCTCATCTTTGAACTGATGAGCGAGCGCAATCTCACGTGCGTCTCGTTGAATCTCGATTACGTCCTCCGGGATGCGCTCATAGCCAAGGTCATGGTAATAGCGGAAAATAGACGTCATCGAGGTGAGTGTACAATTGTTCTTGCCCCCGTTGAACGCTTTTTGAAGCAACACTGGAACCCCGTTGATGCGCTTCTCGCTCTTGACCGTCCAATGGCCGTGATAGCGGTCGTTCACGTAGGCCTTGGGGTCGATGATTCCAGCGTAACCTTTCTTTGCCACTTCGAGCTGGCCGGCATAATGTTCGTCCATGACGCACCTCCCTTTTTCTTTATTATACAAACAACGCCCGTCCTCTGGAATGAGAGAACGGGCGTGTTGTCGTTAAAAGATGAGATGGGCAATCCCGACGATAATCGGTAACGTGATGATCGTCCGTAACAAGAAGATGAGAACGAGATCGAAGAACGAGATTGGCAATTTCGAGCCGAGCAACAGTCCGCCGACCTCAGACATGAAGATGAGCTGGGTGACGGACACACAGGCGATGACGAATCGCGTCAACTCGCTCTCGATGCCGCTGCCGAGCACGGCCGGCAAGAACATATCGGCGAACCCGACGACCATCGTCTGGGCCGCGGCCTCTGCTTCTGGCACTTGCAACAACATGAGAATCGGTTCGAACGGCTTGCCGAGAATCGTGAACAATGATGTATGTTCAGCGATGACGAGCGCGATCGTTCCGACGGCCATGACGACCGGCAAAATGCCGAGCCACATGTCGAGCACGTTTTGGAACCCGTCCTTGAACGTGGCGCCGGCCCCTTTACTCGATTTTGATTTGAGCAATGCTTGACGTAGTGCCCAGACGCGCATTGGGACATTCGCCGGCACCGGTTCTTCCGGTTTCAACTCCGTCTTTTCATACGCCGTGTCGGGCTTACGGGACAACGGATAGATGCGCGGCATGATGAGCGCGGCGACGATACCGGATAGGATGATCGTGCCATAATAATGCGGGAAGTAGGCGTCGAGCTCCATGTACGACAAGATGACGATTGTGAACGTGATCGACACGACGGAGAAAGTCGTGGCGATAATCGAGGCTTCTCGTTTCGTGTAATAGCCTTCTTCGTACTGTCTCGTCGTCAATAAAATTCCGATTGTGGCGTCCCCGACCCAAGACGCGAGCGCGTCAAGCGAGGCCCGACCCGGGAGGCGGAACAGCGGGCGCATCACTTTGATGAGCATCGTTCCGACGAACTCGAGCAGCCCGAAGTTCAACAGGAGCGGTAATAACATCCCGGCGAACAAGAACGTCGCGAACAAAATCGGGATTAAATCATATAACAACAATCCGCCCGTGAACTCGGACGTGATTGCCTCAGGACCGATGACGAGTAATGTCATGACGCCGGCGATGAAACCGATGACCCGCATCACAAACCAGAACGGTGTGACGTTGAACAACATGTTCAAATGAGGGCGCTCTAAGATGAACACCGGTTTGACCGCATACGCGATGAGTGAGCCGACGACCGAGATACCCATCATGATGACGGCAATCGTCGGTACGAAGTCGCCAATCAAATCAATCAGCCAGTTCGATAAAAAGGCGACCGGAATGGTGAACCCGTCACCAGACGGGATTGGGACGATGAAGAATAGAATCCCGATTAACGATGGAATGATGAATTTCATGTAATCTGCTGATGTGAATCTGGGCCCGTCATGACCGGACCGGTTTGGTGTGTGATTCATTCAATTAACCCCTTTTCCCCGAAAGTGTAGTGTGCGCTTCACTGGCACGTCCCCATCGTGCGTTACGTGAATTGCTATGAAGGAATAGCTTCTTCCCGTTCATTATAGAGAAGTGAACAGCGAGCCGGCAACAATTCGTTGTAATCTTCTGAAATATAGAAAGCGTTCTCAAGAGCGAACTATTCGTATTCTCCGGCTCACTTTAGTATGATGACGGCGAGTCTTACAAAATCGAGATATTCACCATATATACTTTAGGAACGGAGCGATACAGATGAGATTAAGTGTATTGGATCAAGCGCCGGTGACATCCGGACATACGTCAGAACATGCGTTACAAAGTGCGGTCGAACTGGCCCAATTGGCAGAAGAGCTCGGCTATTACCGGATGTGGATGGCCGAACATCACGGTGGCATGTCGTTTGCCAGCTCGGCACCGGAAGTCGTCGCGGCTTATATTGCGGCCAAAACAGAACGAATTCGTCTTGGTTCAGGTGGAATCATGATGATGCACTATTCCCCGCTCAAAATGGCCGAAGTGTTCAAGACGCTCAGCGCGCTCGCACCGGGACGTATCGACTTCGGGGTCGGCCGGGCACCGGGTGGGGACGCGAACGCCATCTACGCGATGTCGCAGGGTCAAAAACCGATGATGGACGGCCTGTATGAAAAGCTCGGGACGACACTCCAACTCATCAACGATGAGGCGCCGGAAGAACGATGGTATAAGAATACGCCGGCAGCGCCGACGGGTGTGTCACTTCCTGAGGCATGGCTCCTCGGATCGAGCGGGAACAGCGCCATCCAAGCAGGCCGGATGGGGCTCGGCTATTCCTTCGCTCAATTCTTCAATGGGGAGCTGAGTGTCGCGGCGCTCGACGCGTATCGTCAGCATTTCACCCCGTCCGCTTTCATGGAGAAGCCGGACATCAGCGTCACATATCTCGTCACGACGGCTGAGACGGAAGAAGAGGCCGAGTATTTGGCACGTCCGTCGGATTTATCACGCCTGTTCTTGATGAAAGGGCAGCTCCGCCAATTGATGAGCCCGGAGGCGGCACACGACTATCCGCTCACCGAGATCGACAAGATTCAAATCGCCAACAACCGGAAAATCCATCTCGTCGGGACACCGAAGCAGATTGCGACGCAACTGCAGGAAGAATCGGCCCATTATGGATTTGATGAGGCGATGATCTGCAGCATCCAGCATACACAAGAGAACCGCTTGAACGTCTATCGGTTGCTCGCCAAAGAACTTCTATGACAAAAACGCACCTATTCCTAACGGAAAGGTGCGTTTGTCAGTTAGAGGAACAGTTGCATGAGCACGAACAAAGCGACAAGCCCGCCGAGCGAGACGGTAAAGAAGACGGCGACCGAACGTTCGTGATTGCGTAAGATGGTATACATCCCGACTACGAACGCACCGAGTGCGGCGGCGATGGCCAACATCGAGACAACGGCCGCCCACGTATTGTCGAATAACGTGTCGAAGTTGAACGGTTGAGCGGATTGGACGATGAGAGCAGACACGAATAAGAGCACGAACACCGCAAGCAACAAGAGAACCGACCATTTTCCTGGCTGTGTCTGTGGATAGACGTTTCGACTGAGCATGATGGTTCACCTCACTTTTGTGACGTTTATTTATCTATACCCGATTATTGCCCGCTCGTTAAAAACGTCTTCCCCTTTTTTTAAACGGTTTCGTGAACAAGACCGGCTAAAACCACTAAACTAGAAGAAACGGAGATTGCCTGGAGGTACAGTATGCAGCAGATGAAGATTGACCCGCACTATTTGTTTGACGTATTCGTTCAATTATACCGGATGGTGTTTTTGATGGAAGTGACACCTGAGGGATATCGTTACGCACGCGTCAGTGAACAGGGGAAACTGGCGTCCTCGCTCCCGGACGATGTGAGTGGCTTGTATTTACATGATATGTATGCGGTCGATGTCGCCAACGAGTTAATCGTGCATTATGACGAAGTCGTCGCGACGCATGCACCGGTCTATTTCATGTCGCAGATGAACATCGAGGCCAATACGGCCCGCTTCGCATCATCGGTCCTCATGCCGCTCGAAGATGAGGCGGGTAACGTGCGTTATGTGTTAGGGCTGACGACCGATTTATCGGAAGAGGCAGAGATGAAGCTATTGAGCAGCATCGAGAACATCGATTATTTGACCGGGATGCCGAACTTGATGAAAGTGAAGCTCGAGCTCGAGAAGCTGTTCACGCAACGAGAAGGAGCGGAAGTGACGAGCGTCATGCGGTTGCACATCAACCGGTTTAAAATCATCTTGTCCTTGCAAGGCGTGGAACAATCTCATCGCCTGATTAAAGAGGTGACGCGGCACTTATCGGACCTGTTGCCGAAAGGATCGATTATCGGACGCGTAGACGGTGAAGATTTTATTGCCGTGTTGCCCTACACCTCAATCGAGACGGCGACGATACATGGGGAACGATTGCTAGCGGCCATCGCAGCGTACACGTACCAAGTGGCCGAGACCGAGTTCGCTTTATCCGGTTGTCTCGGAATCAGCGCGGGGAGCGAGGACGCCGACGGGGTCATCATGAATGCGTCAACGGCGCTCCTCGAAGCGAGACAAGCGGGCAAGCAAATCATCAAAGTGTACGAAAAGGACGATTACGTCCAACATTATATCGATGAGATGACGATTGAGATGGAACTCATCAAGGGACTGAAAGCAGATGAACTGAGCGTCGTCTATCAACCGAAAGTTGGCTGTCAGGACGGGGTGGTTCATTTTGAGGCGCTCGTGCGGTGGCATAGTGCGGCGCTCGGTAACGTCTCACCGGAAACGTTTATTAAGATTGCCGAAACGTCGCTCTTGATTGAAGACATTACCGGGTTCGTTTTCGACCGCGTCTGTCGTGACATGATCGAGCAACCGGACCTGTTTGCAGGGCGACGTGTCGCGGTCAACGTATCCCCGGTGTTGTTTCGGCAAGACTATATCAAACAGTTATTACAGGTGCTCGCGACATACGGGTTGAGACCAGAACAGCTCGAGTTTGAGATCACGGAACATACGCTTATGCAAGAACCGCTCCTTGGTATTCAGACGGTCGACTATTTGAAAACGAAAGGCTTTCGCGTGTTGATTGACGACTTCGGCGTCAGCTACTCTTCCCTCAATTACTTGAAGATGTTTGAGATTGACGGCATTAAAATCGACCGCTCATTCATCAGTCAATTGGATAAAGACAACGGCCTGAAAGAGTATGAAATCGTCAAATTGATTGTCTCACTCGCTAAAAAATTGAATTTAGAGGTCACGGCCGAGGGGGTCGAGACGGAAGCGCAGTACCGGGTGATGGAACAGCTCGGTTGTGATGAGATTCAGGGGTATTTCTTCAGTCGTCCACTCCCACTAAATGATCTCCAACAGGCGCTCGATGCGCTCGTCTATCAACATGCGGCGCTGCGGCAACTCGAGTTGGCCACGACTTCTCCATCGACGGTACTTGATGAACAAGAAGCCGAGCGTTTGAAGACGTTTCTGCGCCTTGAGATTTTAAACACTCCGCGAGAGGAGCGCTATGATCGGATTACGAGGCTTGTCGCGCGCACGCTGAACATGCCGGTCGCGCTCATCTCGATTTTGACGACAGACCAACAATGGTTCAAGTCCTGCGCGGGTCCCTTGCTTGAGAGCCCACACGTGGACCGGGAATGGACGCTGTGTGATCGGGTCGTGACTGGCCAATCGTCGGTTGTCATCGAGGATGTGCAGACGTCTGAGGCCGGGACAAACAATCCGTTGCTTGAAAACCTCGGTTTTTATGCCGGTGTTCCGCTCACGACGCGAAGCGGACATGTCATCGGCACGCTTTGTGTGACGGACGAACGAGCTCGCACGTTTGACGAGGCAGCGTTGCAGTCGCTTGAAGATTTTGCGAGGTGGGTCATGGCTGAAATCGAATTGACGGAACAGGCACGGGCCCAGGCCCAACGTCAACAGACGCTCGAGTCACTTTATGAGGTGACGGCACTTCATGAACCGTTCGGCAATAAACTAAAACGGATTCAGACGGTGCTCCGCGGCTGGATCGGCTATTCCCATGCCGTCGTCTTCTCGACGGAGTCGAAACATCGCGTCTTATCCGAGGACTGGGAAGGCAGGCTCGACTGGACGAGTGATGCCCTGCAACAACTTCATGCTTTGACGACAATCGGGCACCAAAAATTAGGTCGTGCCGAACTTGTGATCGATGGAATCGAGTTTAGCTCGATGATCAGTCTGCCGTTGTCCAATGATGGCAAGACGTTCGGTTGGGTCGTGTTCTTGGCCGAACAGGGTAGCTTGAACGACGTCGTCGACGCAGCGACGATCAACGAGATGACGGATACGATATTGCTCGTGACCAGGTGGATGGAGAACGAGATTCGGCGCGAACGTAAGCATCAGGAAGTCATCGAACTCATCACCCAAGACAGTTTGACGAAATTGGCGAACCGGCACTCGTTCATGACCGACATGAGACAAAAGATGAATCGGAAGCAGTCGGTCGTGCTGTTGTTCATCGATTTGGATGATTTTAAACAAGTAAACGATTCCTACGGTCATCTGATCGGGGACGAAGTGCTCATCGAGACGGCACGACGGATTCGCTCGTTCAGTCAAATGTATGACGGGAAGGCGTATCGCTTCGCAGGCGACGAGTTTTTAATCGTCATCGATACGGAGCGAGAAATAGTTGGAGCAGACCGATTTGAGGAGTTGAATCGTCTCATTTCCCAGGAAATGAACGTCGGAGATGGCTTGTCCTTGCGGTTGTCGGCCAGCATAGGCGTCGCTTGTTCGGAAGACCACGCTTCGCTCGATGCGATGATTCATCACTCGGATGCGGCGATGTACGTCGCTAAAAATTGCGGTGGGGATGGGTATTACGTGTACGACTCCCATCAAGAAAATTGATACGGAGGTATCATATGAGCAAATTATGGCTGATCGAAGGATTACCAGGGAGCGGGAAGACGACGTTCGCGGAAACACTCGCTACGACACCAGGCTATACGTTTTATTCGGAAATCGATGCGTCACATCCGGTCGATGTTCATGACGTCTATTGGGTCGAAGCAGACGGTATGACGGAAGGCGAGGTCATCGATCAAGACGGAAACGGTCGATTCATACGATATCGTCCGAACGAACGTCGTTCTGGAGTCGACGTCTATGAGCTGCCGTTCGATATACATGTTGAACTGATGATCGGCCGTTGGCGTCGTTTCGTGGAACGGGTCAAAGGAGAGGACGGAACGTACGTATTCGAATGTGCCTTCCTGCAAAACCCGTTCACAATCGGCATGGTGGCCCAAGACGTCCCGAACGAGCAGATTGAAGCCTATATCGAGACGGTGGCAGACTTACTGGCCCCGCTCGACCCGACTGTCGTCTATTTAGAGACAGTCGACGTTCCGACCGTGTTTCGCGATGTCTATGCGGAACGGCCTACAGAGTGGCAACGTGGTTTCGTCGAGTATTACACGACTCGCGCTTACGCTCAGGCAAACGGATTGGACGGGATTGAAGGGACGATTCAACTGTTGAAAGACCGGCAACGGCGTGAATTGAGCTTGTTAGAGCGTTTGCCGGTCCGGACGATTCGCCTCGTCAATGACGAACGGGGGGCGTTCGAAGCGCTCGACGCATTACGGAGTAGAGAGGAGGCAGATCATGCAGACACTTAAGCAGCATTCGGACCGGTTTTGGTATATGGAACCGGTCGCGAAGACCGACCGTCCCATCTTAGGGGCCGTCGTCGGCGACACACATACGCTCATGATTGATGCGGGGAACTCTGAGGCGCACACGATTTTATTTCTAGATGCCTTGACCGAACGGGGCATCAAACGACCGTCAATCGTCACGTTGACGCATTGGCATTGGGATCATATCTTTGGATTGTCGGCGCTGACCGACATTGTCTCCGTCGCGAGCACGGCGACAAAAGGCGGGATGGAACGATTGCTGCCCTATGCGTGGGACGATGCTTCCTTAGCCGAACGGGTCGAAGACGGAAGCGAGATCGCGTTTTGCGCGGAAGCGATCAAACTCGAATATGGAGAAGAGAGATCGATGCGCGTCGTCTTACCGACGCTGACGTTCGATGATACGCTCACCCTCGACCTCGGCGGGGTACACGTCATTCTGAAGCACGTTGGTGGAGATCACGCTGCCGATGCAGTCGTGGCTTATGTACCAGAGGAAAAGGTGTTGTTTTTAGGGGATGCCCTCTATGCGAACTTGTACGCGCCGACTTGGCGAATGACCCCGGCACGGACATTGCGTCTCTTAGACCTGCTCGATCAGTTCGAGGCCGAAGCGTACGTCTGGTCACACGGTCAAGTCGTGACCCGTGCAGAATATGAGAAAGACCGAGACGTTTTACGCCATTTAGCCCGAATCACCACGAATTTCCCAGGAAATAAAGAAGCGATAACCGCTCAATACGAACGTCTGACAGGTCGGACCGTCGACGAAGAAGTACAAGAGTTGATCTCGTTCTTCGTGAACGGTTCGAGCGAGGAAGCGTGATGAACATCAAACGAATTCATGATGAGGACGAAGCGTTTCAACAATTTTTGACGAGTCGATTGCGGATATTCAATGACGCTCATTCGGTACACCATCGCGAGATCCGCAACGCCGACGTCCCGGTCGTTCAGTTGAAAGTGGAACAGGACGGGGACGTAATCGCGGGGTTGTTCGGGAGCGTCTATTGGGGCTGGTTCGACTTGGACCGACTCTGGGTCGCGTCAGAACATGCGGGGACTGGCCTAGGGAGCCGTCTGCTCAAGGAAGGGGAACGGTTGGCCCGTGAACTCGGGGCGACGCGCGTCAAATTGACGACGTTCTCGTTTCAAGCGAAGACATTTTATGAGCGCTTCGGCTATGAAGTCGCCGGCGTGCTCTATGATTATCCGCCGGGATCGGACTACTATATGATGACGAAGCAACTGACAGCTGATTGAAAAAAGGCGACTCGTGTGAGTCGCCTTTTTTCAATATACTTTATCCCCGTTAAAGATTGAGTTTTTCACCATGACGTAATCGACGGTGCGCAATGCATCGAGATTGTCCCCACCCGAATAAGAAATGGCCGATTGGAGGTCTTGCTCCATCTCGGTCAACGTGTCTTGGAGCGCCCCTTTATGCTCAACGAACACTTTCTTGCCTTCGACGTTTTTCCGTTCCCCTTTTTGGAATTCAGAAGCCGACCCGAAGTATTCTTTGAGCAACTTCCCGTCCTGTTCGAACGTCTCACCCGGAGACTCGTCGTGTCCAGCGAACAGCGAACCGATCATGACCATCGATGCCCCGAAGCGAATCGATTTGGCGATGTCGCCATGTGTCCGGATGCCCCCATCCGCGATAATCGGTTTTGTCGCCGCCTTGGCACACCAACGGAGCGCGGCGAGTTGCCACCCGCCGGTGCCGAAGCCCGTCTTGATTTTCGTGATACATACTTTCCCTGGCCCAATGCCGACTTTCGTCGCATCTGCCCCGGCATGTTCGAGTTCTCGGACTGCTTCTGGTGTCCCGACGTTACCGGCGATCACGAACGAGCTTGGAAGATGGTGTTTGATATGTTGAATCATCCGGATGACCGCATTTGAATGACCATGCGCAATATCAATCGTAATGAATTCCGGCGTATGTCCGGCTTCCGCAAGCATCTCGACGAAACGATATTCGTCCTCTTTCACACCGACGCTAATCGATGCATACAAGCCACGCCCATGCATGTCCTCGATGAACTGGAGTCGCGTCTCTGGGTTGAAGCGATGCATGATATAGAAATAGCCGTTCTCGGCAAGAGACCGAGCGACGTTCTCATCGATGATGGTCTGCATATTGGCTGGAACGACCGGCAGACGGAACGTGAAGCCGCCGAGCGTCACGCTCGCATCACATTCAGATCTGCTGTCGACGACACATTTTGCGGGAATTAATTGAATATCTTCATAATCAAATACTTTATCCATGTTGTCACACCCCTATTTACGAACAATTTGGTTCGTTGAATGATAAATACTTCGCCCATTCGGTAATGTAACGTAAATTAGAACATATGTCAAAGGGATATGGCGATAAAAGGTAAAAATTCTTGATGATTGCTGGTTAATTATCTTTAATGTTCGTGTTTAGGTGCTTTTTTCTATGTTTCACGTGAAAAAAGACCGCTTAGGAGCGGTCTTCAAACAAAGCGTATTGATTGCGGCCGTTAGCTTTCGCTTGATATAAGGCCAAGTCGGCTCGTTTGAGCAACAGTTTTGTCGACATTCCCGGTCGGTACGGAGCCACGCCGACGCTAGAGGTCGTGACGAACGAATGGCCTTCAATCTGCCATGGGCGCTGAAGGGCGGTCACGAGTTTTTCGGCCACGCGTTTTGGCGCGTCAGCTTCCGTGTAGCGGATGAGCACCGAGAATTCGTCACCGCCAAAGCGGGCGACCACATCTTGATTTCGCAATACGTCGGTCAAACGAGTGGAGAATTGGCGTAACAACTCGTCGCCAATGTCGTGGCCGAGCGTGTCGTTGATTTGTTTGAAACAATCGATATCGAGCGACAGGATGGCGAGTGACTCGTCTTCTTCCTCGAACCGGGCCAACGTCTCTTCCAAATAGGCGAGGAAATAGCGCCGATTCGGTAAGTCGGTCAACGTATCATGGTAAGCCAAATGCTTGAGCTGTTTTTCAAGCACTTTTCGCTTCATGATTTCACGCGGGACGGTCAAATAGTGAAGCAGTTGACCCGTATCATCATAAATCGCTTGAATCTTCGTTTCGAGCCAAATCCAACGACCATCTTGATGCAGATGACGGAATTCGAGAGTGAGCGGCTCGCTCGTCGCTGTCATCGTCCGGAGTTGTTGTCTCGCCGGTTCGACGTCATTCGGATGGATGAAGTCGAGCGTGTTCTTGCCCTCGTAGAACGACGGGGCATATCCGAGCACGGTTTGATGAGACGGCGAAGCGTAGCGGACTTGGCCGTCACGCTCGAGGATACAGACAAGGTCGCTCATATTCTCCGTGATCAGTCGATATTGCGTTTCGCTCTGGTGCAGGGCACGCTCCATCTCACGTTTCTCGGTCACGTCACGCAATAAGGTCATGACGGCGGTCGTTCCTTCGTAATCAATTAACAGGCTGCCGATGTCCATATGCAGTTTTCGACCGGCCGGCGTGACGAGCACGATTTCTGTATCTTGGACCGGATCGCCTTGGCGCAACGCCTGAAGGCGTGCCTTGGTCGTCTCATGATATTCCGTGGCGACGAACGTGAAAATCGATTCGCTCTCGATATACGTCTCGCCAATCGTTTCTAGCGCCAAGGCGTTGGCGTATAGAATCACGCCGTCTTTATGGACGACGATCCCTTCAGGAATCGTCTCAATCAATTGGCGATAACGGCGCTCGCTCTCCTGAGTCGCCCGTTCGGCATTCTTCTCCGGGGTGTGGTCGATAATGATGGCGAACAGTCCCGTGATATGTCCCCCGACTTCAATCGGAATATTCAAGATGGCCAAATCGAGCCAGTTGCCCGTCTTTTGCGGAGCGGTCATGCCGTATTTGTGCGGCGTGCCAGACAAGGCAGAGCGGAGACCCTCATCGACAAGGGGCCGTTCTGACTCGGGCAACCATGACAAAAAAGATTCCCCCAACAAATCGGCTTCCTCGTAACCGGTAATCTGTGTGACGGCAGGATTGACCGATTGGACGCGAAACGCATCGTCGAGGACGAAGATGCCGTGCGGTGAATAGCGTTGGAGCGATTCGTGCTGATCTTTCAAGATAGACAACTCGAGTTCACGACGTTTCCGTTCCGTCACTTCCCGGACGACCGAGATGACGTGCGTGCAGGCACCCGCCTCATCGAAGACCGGCGTCACCTCGGACTCGTAGTAATAAACGGGTAAGTGGATCTCGTGTGAGATGACTGCTGTCGTATAAGATGGTTCGGCCAGGCGATAGTCCTCGAAGACGAGACTCTTTCGTTCTCGTACCGCCTCGTCATAATGGCGTGTGACGAGAGCGGCCGTCTCAGGTGGAACCATGTCTTCGACACGTTTCCCGATATCGGCCTCTGTCCAGCCAATCGCCTGTCTTCCCGGTTCGTTTACAAATACGTAACGATAAGTTGAACCGTCCACTTCCATAAAGAAGACAAAATCAGAGATTTTGTCGAACGTACGGAGCAGGACGGAGGAATAGTGTTGGATGGTCTGGTCGGCGTGCATCATGTCCCTCATTTCAATCAAAAACTTTTCGGCGCGTCATTCTCATATTACCGTAAGTCGTAGCAAAATGTGTGAACATTCCAAAAAAGACAGGACGATGAGACGTCCTGTCAGGCAGCTTGCTTCATTTCGGCCCGCTCGCGGCGACCGTTCATCAAGTAATAGAGGAACACGGTGAAGAAGACGACACCGGCAAGTAACAGATAAAGCGTCGAAAAGCCGGTCAACGGAATGAGTAACCCGATCAAGTAAGGGCCGAATCCGAGACCTGCGTCGAGGGCGATAAAGAACGTCGACGTGGCCATACCCATCCGATGAGGGTCCGCCGCTTTGACGGCGATTGCCTGGGTACCGGACTGGATATTCCCGAAACCAAGTCCAATCAATGCTCCGGCGAGTAACAGCATGACGGCATTGTTCGCCTGGCTCAAGACGAGCATTCCGACGGCGAAGAGGACGATGGCCGGATACATGACGATATTGGCGCCGCGTTCGTCCATCAGACGACCTGTGATCGGGCGCGAGATGAGGACGGCGATGGAGTAGACGAGGAAGAAGATACTCGCCGCTTCAACGAGGTCGAGCTCGCTCGCGTAAAAATTAATATAGGACAGCACACTCGAATAGCTGAGGGCGGCGACGCCGATGATAAGCGCAATCGGTAACGCTTTCGGTTCGACGAATGCACCGAGCGAAAGACCCCGGACGACTTGCGGGTTGTCAGGTTCAGGCACCGTTACAAACAAGGCGCTCCCTAAGCTGATGAGACCGATGACGAAACAGGCAAGAAAGATGACCGAGAAGCTCGTGTATTGGCTCATCATCAAGCCGACGAACGGTCCGATGGCAGTAGCGAGCGTTGAACTCATGCTATAGTAGCCGATTCCTTCGCCTTTTCGAGAGCCGGGAATGACTTGGGCGACAATCGTTCCGGTCGCCGTGCTCGATAGTCCCATTCCGAGACCGTGGACAAAGCGCGTAAACAGTAAGAAGCCGATGCCAAAGTCGAGGAAATAGAGCAAAATCGTAGCCGTGAAGAACGTCAGGCCGATCAGGAGCGTCTTGCGACGTCCGATTGAGTCAATCAAGCGCCCGATAAAGAGTCTCCCGAAGAGGGTCCCGATAATGAAAATGCCGGTAACAAGGCCGGCCTCGCTCGTCGAAGCCCCATATGCTGAGACGGCGTGGACGCCAATCGTCACCATCAATAAGAAAAAGATGAGTGTTAAGAAGAAGTTGACGAGAGAGATGATGAGGAAATCTTTCGTCCATAGTTTTTGTGCGGTCAGTTGCATCTGCAGCCCGCCTCCTTATCCGTTTGATTCTAAATAGTTAATAAACATAACTAAAGGAGTATAACAAACGAGAGAAAGTTTGTCAGAGTCAACGCATTTCCAGCAAAAAACCGATTCGCTGAAGCGAATCGGTTACGTCGAGCAATTATTGACGGTCCCAGAACCGGCCTTTCGCGATACCGTCGATAAACGTATCGAAGCCATCGAGACTATGTTGTTTGAACGTGTAGACGCCAGGCTGATCTGTCTTCACACGGCAACGGTCGAGCACTTCATCGTGATGCAAATGTAACGCAAGCGGCTTGTAGTGCTTATACGTGTTCTCAATGAACTCGAGCACGTCGTCTTCGACCGAGGTCGCGGTGCTGACGAGGAAAGCCGCATCGAACAGACTCGAGTCGACCGTGTCGTACGTCTCTTTCACTTTAAGATCGCCGAGCGTATATGATTTTTTCCCGACGAGGCTGTAATTGACTTTGTGATCGGCGAGGAATTGCACCCACGCCTTCACTTGCGCGGCATCGACGTCTCCGGCAAGGAGGACGGCGACGCTCTTCGTGTCCGGCTTCGCGATCGTGTTGGCCATGCTGAGCGCCGGTGAGGCCTTGTCCGAGACGACTTCGTTGTTCTCGGCCGGGAGGTCGACCCCGAGGTTGTCGGCGACGACCGAGGCGAGGTGACGGTCGATTCGATTCAACAGGTCGACGGCGTTCTCTTTGACCATGTCCGACTCACATTTGCCGAGCTCGAAGCTGCAGGCGTCTTGGATGTGCTGCTTTTCGACGTCGGTCATGCTGTTATAAAACATCTTCGCTTGCGAGTAGAAGTCGAGGAAGCTGTCGCTCCGGCCTCGAATCTTATGGCCGTCGACTTTCTCTTGATAGTGCTCGAACCCGCCTTGGTCGGCTGGGACGGGCTCCGGCTGGTTGTTGTTGAGCGCGTTTTTATGGTAGCTCGTCTGGCCCTTATGGACAGACATCTGATGCATGCCGTCGCGCTGGTTGTTATGGAACGGACAGACCGGCTTGTTGATCGGGATTTGATGGAAGTTCGGTCCCCCGAGACGTGACAGTTGCGTATCGGTGTACGAGAACAGGCGTCCTTGCAGGAGCGGGTCGTTCGAGAAGTCGATTCCCGGCACGAGGTGGCCAGGGTGGAACGCGACTTGCTCGGTCTCGGCGAAGAAGTTGTCGACGTTGCGGTTGAGCATCATCTTCCCGACGAGTTTGACGGGCACCTCTTCTTCCGGCCAGAGTTTCGTCGGATCGAGAATATCGAAGTCGAACTTGAACTCGTCTTCTTCGGCGATGACTTGAAGCCCGAGCTCCCATTCAGGATAGTCGCCTTTATCAATCGCCTCGTACAAGTCGACGCGGTGGAAGTCAGCGTTCTTACCGAGCGCTTTCTGCGCCTCGTCCCAGACTTGTGAATGAACACCGAGTTTTGGTTTCCAATGGAACTTGACGAAGTGTGCCTTGCCTTCCTTGTTGACGAGACGGAACGTGTGCACACCGAACCCTTCCATCATGCGAAGGCTGCGCGGGATGCCCCGGTCGCTCATCGCCCACATGATCATATGGGCCGTCTCATGGTTTTGTCCGACGAAGTCCCAGAACGTGTCGTGGGCGCTGCCGCCTTGAGGCACTTCCGTGTGCGGCTCCGGTTTCACGGCGTGGACGAGGTCCGGGAATTTGATGGCGTCTTGAATAAAAAAGACCGGCATGTTGTTCCCGACAAGGTCATAGTTGCCTTCATCGGTGTAGAACTTGGTCGCGAACCCCCGGACGTCGCGCACGGTGTCCCCAGACCCACGCGAACCTTGCACCGTCGAGAAACGGACGAACACCGGCGTCACTTTCGACGGGTCGTTCAAGAAGTCGGCTTTCGTATACTCGGCGAGCGACTCATACACTTGAAACTCCCCGTGCGCCCCGACGCCGCGTGCGTGCACGATGCGTTCAGGAATCCGTTCGTGGTCGAAGTGCGTCATCTTCTCGCGGAAATGGAAATCCTCGATCAGTGTCGGTCCACGACGTCCGGCTTTGAGCGAGAATTCGTCCTCGGCCATCTTCAGCCCTTGGTTCGTCGTGAGCCCGGCTTGCTGCTCGTTATCAATCGTATGTTGTTTTAACTGTTCTTCTTTCTTGTTCCCCATGTTATTGCCTCCCCTTTAAGTATGCGCACACGCCGTAAGCCACATTTTGGCCTACTGTACGAGTTTTCCCTAACCGACCGAGAAAAAACCCCCATTTTTAAAATGGAGGTTAGCGTAACATCGATAGCGTTTTCGTCGTGCCGTCCGACAGTTTGTAGCGCACGACGTAGTGGCGCGACGTCGTCTGGACTGTGGCGGACGTGATTTTGGTCGTCTTTTCGCCGATATGGATCAGCGTCAAATACTCGACTTGATTGCGGAGTCACCAGTCGTAGTCCCGGTACGCCACGTAACTCGCACCGACGGCGAATTTCGGGAGCGGTGCGACTTTAAGTTGCGACAGATGGATCAATCGGTTCTCGTTGTCTTTCATTTCATAGTGTCCTCTTTTATCTGACTGATCAACGGTCGCATATATACCATCATATATTTAGCCAAAGAAAGGAAAATTCGTACTATATTTTTGGATGAATCAGGTTATAATGCGGCCCAGACACTCTGTTTCAAGACGATACGTTGGACCGTTTCGGGATTGAGATCATATTTCGTTGAGACGGTACGGGTCACTTTCGCTTTCAAGTCAGGGTCGTCCGATTGCTCGGCCTCGTAGACGCGATTCCAGGCTTGCCAAACGCGTGCTTCTTCATCTGACAGTTGTGTGTCCCATTCCTTCTCTTTTAACTGCCAGCCGAACGACATCTCTTCATAGGCGCCGGGTTGGACCGTGTCCGCCAGGCTCCAATCGCCTTCAGGGGCGAATACGGCTTCGCCGAGTGGCGATTCAGTACCGATATAGGCTTCGTGATCATAAAAGCGGAGGAGGGCGGCTTGGAACGTATCGCGCGCCGTCACCTCGTCCATGACATCCTGACTGATGGACTGGAGCGTCTCGACGTCAGGTTGTCCGTGGACCACGATGTCATACGTATAGCGGACGGCCTTGTCTTCTGTCACAGCTTGTCTCGTTTCAATCGTGTAGCGCTGCTCGTCGTCTGTTGCCTCTGCTTGCGTGACGGTTTCGTCGGTCGTTTCTTCGGCTGGCTCGTGCGGCCAGACGTAGACGGTCATGGCGATGGCGGGGATGAAGAGAAGAGCGCGCCTCAGCCGATACACCCATTTTGGTTTTTGTTTTGTTGTCATTTCACTCACTCCAATGTGTATGTATAAAAAATCCCCTGATGTCAGGGGATTAACGTGTCCGATTTAATCGTACGATTCGAGCATCTGGATTGTCGATGCCGCGGACCAACTCGCTCAAGATTTTAGAACCTAACATGCTGTAGACCGTGCCGTTGCCCCCATATCCAAGTAAATAATAAAGGTTCGGACGGTCCGGATGTTCCCCGATAAAGGGTAGTTGGTCGATTGACTCACCGAACAGGGCCACCCAGGCGTATTCAACTGTCAAATCATACATCGGGAACAGCGCCTCGACTTCTTGGCGCAATCGTTCGGCCCGTTTTTGAATGAGTGCCTCGCTATGCGGGGTTTCTGCTTTTTCTTCATCGAGTCCGCCGGCGATGATGCGGCCGTCGACGGTCGTCCGTAAATAGAGGTACGGCCGTTTCGTTTCCCAAATGAGCGCCTGACCTTCCCACTCGTCGAAGTCAGGAACGGGATTCGTCGCAATCGCATAAGAACGGTTGAGTTCGATCCGATGCGTGTCGAGGAGCGGGGCCGGGCGATAACCGGTCGCAAAGATGACGTGGCCCGCTTTGAACGTTCCCGCGGGGGTCAAGACGAGCCAGTCGTCTCCATCGGCGACGACTTCTGTGACGTCCGTCTCTTCGAAAATCGGGACGTTTTGGGTCGACAAGTAGCGGACGACCTGACGGCTGAGCGTGAGCGGATTGACCTCGGCATCGCCGTTCGTAATCAAGCCGGCCGGTTTATCGAACGGATAGCGGTCTTGTAACGCCTCCCGGTCGAGCCATTCGGCCGCGAGTCCGTGTTTCGTCAGCATCTCATACTCCCGTTTCAATTTGGAGACATCTGCCTCGCTGCTGGCGAAGCAAAGACTGTCGCGCCGGATATAGACGTCTTTGGCGTCAACCGTCTCGGCGACCTCATCGAGCGCATCGACCGCCTCGGCACACAGTTTATAGAAGCGGACGGCATCCGCTTCACCGATTTGGTCGGCCAGTTCGTGCAACATAATGTCGTTCGAGTATTGAATGAGTCCTGTGTTCGCGGCCGTACTCCCGGCTCCTACTTTCCCTTGGTCGATGACGGCGAAATCGACACCGTCTTTGTAAAGCGTATAGGCTGTCAGCGTTCCCGACATGCCCGCGCCGATGACGAGTACGTCGTAGCGCTCTTTCTTGATCGGTTTTTGTAAGACGATCTGTTCCGATTCTGTGGTCGGCCAATATAAGTTCCCGTTGTGCATCTCCATAACGTCATCCTCCGATAATCAGCATCTTCTACTTAATCCCCGAATTTCACGAATGAAAACGCAAAAGGCCGCAGACAATCTGTCTGCGGCTTGCGTATTCGATTCAATCGTTACTTTTTGATGACGACTGTGTTCGCGGATGCGCCTTTCGTGTAGCTGATCCGTTTCACATTCTCTGCGCCACGGATTTCAGCCAAGTTCGTTCCATCGACAATTACTTCTTTGACAGTTGCGCCGTCGAAGTCGATGATGGCACCGGCTTCTTTCGGTTTCACTTGAACGACGATGTTTTTGAGCGGGTCACCTGTCAATTCCGTGTAGGCGCCGCGTACGAAGATGCCGTTCTTGAAGTTCGTGCCTTTACCGATCGTCACGCCGATGAAGTCATCTTGGAGGACGAGGCGTGCAGCCTTGTTGTTCTCGACTGTGTAACGCGTCAATTCCACTTCTGGCTCCGGAGTGAGGTCGATTTGTGCGAGGACCGGATCGTGGTCACTGGCGCGGCCCGACATTTCCGTGAAGTCAGCGTTGACGTGAATCATATCGATTTCGGTCGTCGCCGCTAAACGGTTTGACACGAGGATATGGTCGAGCACTTGCGAGTTCCCTTGATAGACGTACGAGTAACGGTCGACAGCTGGGACTTTCTCGACCATGTTCGTCATCAAGTCGCCTTTGAAGATTTGCATCGCATCCGAGAATTCGAAGTCGTTGAAGTCACCGAGGGCGACGACGTTCGCGTCCGGGTTGTCCGTTTTCACGTCAGCGACGAAGTCATGGACGATTTGAGCGATTTGTTTTCGTTGGACTTCACTACCGAGCACGACCGGCTGTTTCGAGCCGAAGAAACCAGTGTCGCCACCTTTCGAGTTCCAGTGGTTGGCGATGACGACGACGTTCTCGCCTTGGAAGTCGAACTGGGCCGCGAGCGGTTTACGTGAGCTGTTGAACGCTGGGTTGAGCGGGTCGATGCGGCCCGGGTTGTGCGTCAACTTGCCGTTTTCATAACCGACAGCTGTCGTTGCGTCACCGGCAGGGATGCCTTCTGTGAGCGAGACACGTTCCGGGTCATACAAGAAGCCGACACGGATGTTGGCATTTGGTGCGCCGCCGTCTTTATTGTACTCAGGGTCGATGTTGACGTACTTGTACGATTTGCCGCCAATCGAGACGATATTGTCGATCAAACGTTGGTAGCTTTGATCGGCCGCAGAATCGCCTGTACCTTCCCCGTTGTTATCTTGGACTTCGGTCACGCCGATGATGTCCGGGCTGTTCAATTCCTCGACGAACGCTTTCGCGAGTTTGAGGGCTTTCTCGTCCGACGTCTCTTTGACGTTGTTCGAGAAGTTCTCGAGGTTGTAAGAGGCAATCGTCAATTTGTCCTCTTCAGCTTCGATGAACGTCGTCTCGCGCTTGGCATCACCTTTGACGAAGGCAGCCGTCATCTCATCAAGACCAGCTTGAATCTTATAGTTGCCGTACGAGTATCCAACGACACCGACGATCGGGCCGTTGAAGCGGTCACCGGTCGCGACATCGAAATCACGAGCGTCGGCATTTGGTTCGAGACGGAATTGAATCCGTTCCGGGTTGGCATCATCTTTTTTCAACAGAATACCACCGTTGAACGTCTCGGTCGGTGTTGCTTCGAGCACGGTCACGAGGTCGCCGTTCTGTTGCGGTGATACCGATTTGAGGTTGCCCGTCTCGACGCGCATCCCTTCAAGGCTCTCCCAGAAGTCGATGGCGTCTTTGTCCGGGTTGAAGACGGCGAGGGCATCGCTGTCGATGAACTCGGTCGGCAAGTTCGACGCGTCGATTTTCACTGGCGTCGGGAGTGTGACACCGCTCTTGACGACGTTGACACTTCCGTTGCGTGTATCGATTTGCGTCATCTTCATATCCGTCTGTTGACGGTCGCTGTAGCCTTCGATGGCGTACTCGCTGACGAGACCTTTCACGTTGACGAGGTCACCGACTTGGATGCCCGCGATTGAACGGCCACCATACAAGATGATTCCTTCTGACGTTCGTGCATCTTGGTCGGCTTCCGTGTCAGGCGTTTGGATATAGTAATACGTGGTACCCATCGATACGAACGAGTACGTGACGACGCCCTCGACGCCTTCAACAGTCTGTCCGTTCATCGGTGACGTGTGGCTTGCGCCTTGGATGTCATGAATGCGGATTTTGTCCGTGATTTTATAGTCGAACGTCGTCACGGCGCTGAACGCATCACCCGATTTGACGGCAACTTTGAGCGTTTTCGTCTCCTCGATGCGGACTGGTGACGTATAAAGGGTACCGTTCACTTTCGGATCCGACCCGTCGAGTGTGTAATAGATGTCAGCGCCCGCTGTCGTCGTCGAAAGTGTCACGTCTTGTGGACCGACGAACGTGCCTGCACCTGGCTTCGCTGTTGCCGGACGGAGTACCGATGCGTCGATTACTGCGTCAGATACGTCGCGCGGAATGATTTGATACGTGTTATCGAACTGTTGCACGATACCCGTGATTGACGAGTAGTTGACGTCCGTCTGTAAATCGAGAATGCCGCGCTCATCACGCACGACGAACTCTTTCGTTCCATCCGTGGCCGTCAAGTTTTGCCCGCTACCTGAGAGGGTGACGTTATTGACGGTGACGAGTTCAGACTCGACGTCCTCATTGATTTGTTCGCCAGTTAGGACTTGCGCAGCTGGTACGCTCGCCGCTTGTTTCGAGACGACGACGGCGCTGTTTAATTGAAGCAATTCACGATACGAACCGATGGCACCTGTGACGACGACTTCATCACCGACGTTGACGTCAAGTGACGTCGGACGGACCGAGAGGCCGCCTGTCGCATCTTGAATCGAAATCGTATTGGCCAATTTCGCCGTGACGATTCCTTTAATCGTGACCGTTTCACCTTCTGCTTTCGTACGAGCGTCACTGATTGAAATCGGAGTGACAGGCGCCGGTGGTTCTACCGTACCGCCATCGCCGTATTCGACGCCTTGGAACGTGTGCAATCCGAGGTTCGTGAACGTATCGATTGGTTGTGTGTTCCATTCAGTGGCCGGGTCGAACGCATCCGCGCCGTTCGCATCCCCTGTCGTGATCGTATCTTTCCGAACCAACGACTGGTCAGCCGTGGCGACCGTCGTTCCCCATTTCGTACCCGGATCGAATCCGACTTGACCGAAGACGTCGAGCACCGTGTCCCCTTTTTTCAAGACGAGCGTGTCGTCGCCGTTAAAGTTCGTCACACCGCTTGTCGTGTTCGATTTCGCTTTCAAGGCATCACTCGCGCTGGCGTTGACGATGACATACGTGCCACCTGGCTCGAGCGTACCTGTCAAGTTGAGCGTCGTGCCTGGAGTGGCCGCTCCGTTCGCATACAATTCAAGTCTATAGGCCGAGAGGTCGATGGCCGCATTCGTTCCATTGAACAATTCGATGGCTTTGTTGTTACTAGACCCTTCAACGTATTCCGAGATGAATAGGTCTGAAGCGTTCAATGTCTCTGCGTGTACGTTTGCCGCGATCGGCGTCATGCTGCTGACGATGAGTCCGGCTGATAAGGCGAGGCCGGTCATTTGTTTGAATGAACGTGCTTGTGGTTTCCCCATGTGTTAGTCTCCCTTTGATTATGTAGATGGCCGATACGATGTCCCAGTTCGTGTGGTCACTTGCTTGAGCGGATGCCCCCTTAATCCAAAAAAATGATAGCGCTTACATTACTCGACTTGACGCCAGGAAGACATAATCGTACTTCCCCATCGTTTGACGTATTTCACTATCATTTACCAACTTTTCAACTACATGTTAAACATAACCAAGCAGACGTCAGAACTCAATCCACTTATTGCGAAGTTCATATTACAGTTTGATTACAGACATGAAGAGAACTGAGCAAGTAGGCAATCGGGTTGACGCGACGTGTTGCAACTCTTACAATTCATTAATACAACTAAGTGTATCGGTTAACTTCGGATTAAATAGGGAGGAAACGAATGACGACAATTACTTATCCGGTCATCCCGGGAGCGGGCGCGTTTTATTACGAAGGAAATGATATTGGCATCTTGTTATGCCATGGCTTTAACGGGACGCCTCAAAGTGTGCGTGACGTTGGAACCGCCTTGATGGAGAAAGGATTCACCGTCTTCGCACCGCGGCTCAAAGGACATGGGACGGATCCGGAAGAGTTTCGGCAATCGACACGCCGCTGCTGGTATGAGTCGATGGAAGCCGGTATCCGTCTCTTGCGTGAGCGATGTCGACACGTCATCGTTGTCGGGCAGTCAATGGGCGGGACGCTGGCGATGAAGGCCGCTTTAGCCGGGCAGGCCGATGCGATCGTCACTATCAATGCGGCCTTGTCCGTGCCAGGCTATGCCTGTCACGCCACGGACGATGTCTGTCGTTTCATTGATGAAGACGAACCGGATATCTGTGCGCCGGGTGTATATGAAATTGTCTACGACAAAGTGCCGACGTCAGCCATTCGGGAATTACTCGCGCTCATCGAGGAAGTGCGACCGATGGCGGCCGAGGTGACCGTGCCGACGTGCGTCATCCATTCGGCCATCGATAACGTCGTGCCGCCCGAGGACTCGATGTGGTTGTACGAAACTGTTCAAGCCCCAAAACAACGAGAGGTGCTCGAACAGTCGTATCATGTGGCGACGATGGACCATGACCGGGAGCGGTTAGCGGACGTCATCGGCGCATTCTGTGAACAAGTTGCGACAGCCCCGAAAATGTAGTCTCCGGACTACATTTTTTTATATCTCATTATTTGCAAACGCTTGCACAAGTGCTATTGTAGTATTAGATTCAGCCTAAAACAGGTATTGCTGTTCAAGTATATAAAATATAAATGATGAGATGTAGGAGGCAAGCGGCGTATGGAGTCAATGGTCAGCAGAGAACAAGTGGCGAAAAAAACGGTCACCCGCACGTGGTGGAAAGAAGCGATCGCGTATCAGATTTACCCTCGTAGCTTTAAAGATTCGAACGGAGACGGGATTGGTGATCTCCGCGGTATTATCGAGAAGCTCGATTATTTAGAAGACCTTGGCATCGATGTGATTTGGCTATGTCCGATGTACAAATCTCCGAACGATGACAACGGCTATGATATCTCGGACTATCAAGACATCATGCAAGAGTTTGGGACGATGGAAGACTTTGACGCATTGCTCAAAGCCGTCCATGCACGCGGCATGAAGCTGCTCTTGGACCTCGTCGTCAACCATACGTCCGATGAGCACCCGTGGTTCGTCGAATCGAAACGCTCGAAAGACGACCCGAAACGCGACTGGTATATCTGGCGCGATGGGACGGATGGGGGACCCCCGAACAACTGGGCGAGCATCTTTGGTGGTTCAGCGTGGGAGTACGATGAGACGACCGAGCAATACTATTTGCACGTCTTCTCCAAAAAACAGCCGGACTTGAACTGGGAAAATGAAGACGTGCGTGGTGCCGTCTACGATATGATCAACTGGTGGCTCGACAAAGGCATCGACGGATTCCGGGTCGACGCAATCAGCCACATCAAGAAGATGCCAACCGAGACGATGTTGCCGTCCCCAGACGGAAAACCGCACGTCACGGCGTTCTCGATGTATTCGAACATCGATGGCATCCACGACTATCTCCAAGAGATGAAGCAGGAGACGTTCGCCAATTACGATATTATGACGGTCGGCGAGACGAACGGGATTGAACCGCAAGCCGCCGATTTATGGATGGGGCCGGAGAACGGAGCGATGAACATGGCCTTCCACTTCGACCATGTCGATATCATGCGGCAATCACGTCTGGCGCCGCTCGATGTCGTCAAGCTGAAGCGCATCTTTGACAAGTGGCAACAAGGCCTACTCGAGACGGGATGGAACGCTCTCTATATCGAGAATCATGACATGGTCCGTGCCGTCTCGCTCGTCGGGGATGAGAACCACTATTGGCGCGAGAGCGCGACTGCGCTTGGTATGATGTATTTCTTCATGCACGGGACACCGTTCATCTATCAAGGGCAGGAAATCGGTATGAAGAATGTGCCGCTTCCGTCCATCCATGACTATGACGATGTGGCGACGAAAAATGAATACTTCGAACGGATTGCCAACGGGATGAGCGAAATCGATTCGATGCAGCACGTATGGGGCACATCACGCGACAACGTCCGCACCCCGATTCAATGGGACGCGTCACCGAACGCTGGTTTCTCGACAGCGTCGCCATGGATGCCGATTCATGAAGAGTATGAGACGCTCAACGTCGACGCCCAATCGAAGGATGCCCATTCGATTCTTTCGTTCTATAAAGCGATGATTCGTCTTCGTCGGACGGAAGACACGTTCACGTACGGCAGTTACCGCGATTTGTTGCCGGAACATCTGCAAGTGTTCGCCTATGAACGGAAGTTTGAAGAACAAACGTTTTATGTCGTCGTGAACCTGACGGCAAACCCTGCCGAGACGACGCTGCCTGGTCTCGACAAAGCGACGCTCGTGTTAACGAATGAGATGGATCCTGAGACGATCGAGACGGACACGTTTATGCTGCGTCCGTTCGAGGCAAGACTGTACCGCTTATAATAAGAAGACACCTTCCCGGCGAAGGTGTCTTTTTAGGAGGTAGGAAGATGCAGCATCAAATAGAGATGGGAAACGATGAGACGATATTCGAGTTCGTCATCGCGGAAGCGTCACGCGACACGTTACGACTCGTCCATGCGCAAGTCATCGAGACGGTCCGGACGGAGGCGTATGTCCAATTTGCACGGGATTTGACCCATGCCTTTCACGCGTTGCAAGGAGTGGCTCGATTACAAAATGAGGCAGGGCGAGTGATTTTGACAATCTCGTTCGAACGAGGCCGCGTCGAGGTCGAGACGGCTTGGGGACAGGGGACGAACCGATTCGAGACCGATCAAAGTTATTTGACGAGGACGGTCGGACAAATCGGCATCGTGGAATAGATTGTGACAAACGCGGGAAAAGAGCATATGATAGAGGTTGACTATACGGAAAGGGGTGTCGGGTATGGATGGCACGAAACGCGCGGACATTCGCCCAGGGCTCCACGTCCAGATTGTCCTAAAACAAGATCAGCGGAGTGGGAAGTTGACGTCAGGCGTCGTCAAAGACATTTTGACGAACTCGCCGCGTCACCCGCACGGCATTAAAGTACGCTTAAGCGATGGACAGGTCGGTCGGGTGAAAGTGATCGAAGCTGGAGGTGAATAACATGACTGAAAAGAAATTAAGTTTTCAAGAGGCGATGAAGCAAAAACTCGCTGAAAAGAAACAAAACGAGACGAAAGTGCCGACAGGACTTCGTGGGACGAAGCAGAAACCGTTGACGAACCAGTTGACGAAGAAGCCGAACAACCAGAAGAAACGGACAGGCGTTTAAAAAGCAGCCGCTCACAATGAGCGACTGCCTTTTTTGTTTGTCCAGGTTTGTTCAGTCATGTGACGTACCGATGAAATAGCCATTGTTGAAGTGGTCGAGCAGCTGTTGATAGTACTTCATCTGTTCAACGTTCTTGCTTGCAAGCGCCGCGTCCGCACCGGCGAGCAATTCACCGACGGTCAACCCGACCTCGCTATTGTCTATGGCATAGACGAGCTCGAGATCGAGCACATCAGTACCGTTTAACAAGACGTTGATTTTTGCAGTCGTCAGTTGCATAATCAATCGTTTCTCTTCGGTCATTCCTCTTTTCGCGGGATCCATGAGCAGGGCGAGTGCTTCACGGTCGTCAGTCACGCTATAGGTTTGGCCGTTGAGTGTAATGAACGTTCCATACGAGAACGTTACTTTGTCGAAGTTGAATGTGTTTTTCCAGAAACCGATCGTATACACATCATAGTCGTCCGTTGGTGGCGGTGGTGGCGTACATTCTTCCACCGTCAACGTGACGTAGCGGACCCAAGGAGTACCGACGCCCGGATCACCCGGATAGGCTGTTTCGTTCGAACCGTTCACGACCGTATCCAAGTGGAGGAAAACATTGAATTGGAATCCGTCTGACAAAAGCGTGGATTCAGTGACTCCAAGGTAACCGGCGAGATTCGCATACGGAATCAGTAACTGTGTCGGGTCGACAAGTGATTTGATCTTGAATTCATATGCACCGGGACTTCCACGCTCAAGAGACTCGGTCGTTAAACGGAAATCAATCTTGATGTTTTCTGGTACATCCTGTAAGACGACCCCGTCATTCAAATCGATGACGATTTTCAGCCCATCGGCAACGAACTCAAAGTCAACAGTACCAATCGGGATGTTTTGTCCCGCATAAATCGTTGTACTCGACGTCGTCGACACACACCATTGTTTACTACTTTCTTCCGCAACGACTCCTTTCATTGGCAAGAGCGACAGCACGAACATGAGCACGAACAACAGTGACCACCATTTTCGATGCTTCTTCATCTCGTTCCCTTCTTTCCTCGTGATGACTGAACGTGGTGTTATAGAAGGTGCACACCTATAGTTATTTATTACCCGGTCAATTAGCGTTCAGTCGCAAATCAGGGAAATAATTCAAACGAGATGAGAAATGTAAACAATATTCACATTAAAACCTATTCACAAAGCGAATAGTTTGAAACAAGTTGAATGAGGACGTCAAAATACAGCAGGGAAATAAAGATTTATTATTTCTTTCAGATAACTTTGTAAGCGCTTTAAATAAAGCTATAACTCAACTTTTGTTATATAACATATGAAATAAGTGTGAACTGACCTATAAAAAAATTATTGATAATTGTCAGAATCTTTGTATAATTCAAAACAAGACATTATAAAACATCTTAACAACTTTAGATTCACACAACAGGGAGGAACTTATTTATGGAAGCCGTGCAAAGCATGTTACAAGGAAGCGTCGATTACATGAACAACATCTTATGGACGTATGTTCTCATCGTCGCGCTCGTCGGAGCCGGGATTTACTTTACAGTGAGGACACGCTTTATGCAGTTCCGTTACTTAAAAGAGATGTTCCGGGTCGTCGCTGAAAAACCGGAGGTCACAGACAGCAAGAGCATCAGTTCAATGAAATCGTTCTTCATCGGAGCAGCCACACGAATCGGGACGGGTAACTTGGCCGGTGTCACCGTCGCCGTGACGGTCGGTGGACCAGGAGCGGTCTTCTGGATGTGGATCGTCGCGCTTCTCGGTGGAGCGACAGCGATGATTGAGAGCACGCTCGCACAAGTCTATAAAGTAAAAGATGACGTCGCGTACCGCGGCGGTCCAGCATACTACATTGAAAAAGGACTCAACAACCGGGCCCTTGGTATCGTCTTCGCCGTCTTAATCGCGGTGACGTTCGGTCTCATCTTCAACTCAGTGCAATCGAACACGATCGCGGCCGCGTTTGATAACGCGTTCGGCATCGATGCCGTCGTCGGTGGAGCCATCCTCGTCGTCTTGACTGGATTGGTCATCTTCGGTGGTGTACACCGTGTCGCCAACTTCTCGGCAATCGTTGTACCGATTATGGCTGGATTGTACTTGGCCATCGCCGCTTATGTCGTCGTCGTCAACATCACAGAAATCCCAGGCGTGTTAGCGATGATCTTCCAGAGCGCATTCGGTCTTGAGCAAGCGTTCGGTGGATCGGTCGGAGCAGCCATCTCGATGGGTGTACGTCGCGGTCTCTTCTCGAACGAAGCAGGTATGGGTTCGGCACCAAACGCGGCAGCAGCTGCTGAAGTTTCACACCCAGCGAAACAAGGTTTCCTTCAAGCGCTCGGTGTCTTCTTGGACACGTTGATCGTCTGTACGGCAACAGCGGCCATCATCCTCCTCTCAGACAGCTATGCTGCCGGTAACGGAGAAGGAATCGTCATGCTTCAAAATGCATTGAGCGAACAAATCGGATCATGGGCGCCAGCGTTCGTCGCTGTCAGTGTCTTCTTGTTCGCCTTCAGTTCAATCGCAGGTAGCTACTACTACGGTGAAACAAACATCGAGTTCATCAAGAAGAGCAAAAACGCAGTTCTTGGTTTCCGCCTTGCGACAATGGCGTTCGTCTTCATCGGAGCGGTCGCAAGCCTCGGCTTCGTCTGGAGCTTGGCTGACTTGTTCATGGCAGGGATGACGTTAATCAACATTGCAGCCATCACGTTACTCGGTGGCGTCGCCTTCAAAGTCCTTCGCGACTACGAAGAGCAGCGTGCCCAAGGGCTCAACCCACGCTTCTCGGCCCGTAAACTCGGCATCGAGAACACGGAATGTTGGGACGTCGAAGAAGAAGAAGTCGCACAAGGTGCAGTCCAAGCGGCTGCTGCCGATACGACAAAAGGTTAATTCGTTCAATGTGCAACAACAGGGGCCCTGCGCATCGGGGCCCCTGTCTTTTTATGCTTGTTGACGGATGGATTCGATTTTCGTATCGGCTGGCTTGGCGTTCAAATGGACGTACGTCCCGGCGACGAACAAGGCACCGCCCACGATATTGCCGAGCGTGGCGAAGACGAGGTTATGCAACGCCAGACTGACGTTAATCGCCTCGGACGGGACATAATAGAGCACAAGCCCGAAAATGCCCATATTGGCAATCGAGTGCTCGAAGCCGGCGGCAAAAAAGATGACGACCGGGAGCATCGTCAGCATGATTTTGGCGACATCATTCTTCGTTTTCAGCGGCATGAAGATGGCGATACAGACGAGGATGTTACACAAAATCCCTTTTAAGAAAATCGCTAACGCCTCACCGCCCATCTTTTTCGTAGCGACGACCGACAACAGGTGATCGGCGTCGACGTCACCCATGCTGTGGGCCCCGATGACGAGTCCGACGAGGAGAAGCGCACCGACGAGGTTACCAATCCAACTGATGCCCCAGACGGCCGTCAAATCGCGCCAGTCGACACGTCCGCGTTTCGCGCCCGTATACAAATACATCGTGTTGCTCGTGAACAGCTCGCCGCCCATCCAGACGATGAAGACGAGGGCGACCGAGAAACTCATCCCGGCAAACAGCATCGTCCCGGGAACATCGATGAACATGTTACCGACCGAAAAGGCAAACACGACCCCAATACCGATTAGAAACCCGGCGACGATGGAGCGGAGTGCGTAGTGACCGAACGCATGACGCAACAGCGTCGCTTTTTTATAGGCGGCTTCTTCCATATACTCGACAGCTTGTTTTTCCATTTGAACACAGCCTCCTTTAGACAACTTAAGTCTAGGAGGTCCACTGAAAGTTTGCAATTGTTTTCACAAACTTTTTTGAAAGCCGTTTCAACTGTTCACATCGTTGCCACGAGTTCGACTTTCATTCGGTCGGGATCCTCGAAATAAAGAGCGATATAGTTCGGACCACCGGCGTAAGGGAATCGATCGGCATAGAGCTCCGTGAATCCGTGCTGAGGCAATTCTGAGCGCAGTCGCTCGAGTTGCTCCAATGAGGAGGCATGAAAAGCGAGGTGGTTCAACCCGGTCTTTTTACGATGATAGGGCGGTTCGAGGTGGTCGGCCTCGGTTTGGACGAAGACAAGATACGTGGCGCCGAAGCGATAACTTCGCCCTTCGTCCCATTGTTGATAGACGGTATAGCCGAGCTCGGTGAGAAGCCAGTCCCAAGCGTTGAGACTCTTCGTTAAATCGGAAACGTACAGTTCGACATGGTGCAGCATCGGTCTCATCCTTCCGTCGGACGTTTCAAATGCGTCCGTTTAGTATAATGGTTATTATATAACGAATGCAGGGGGAACCATATGGACAACACGGGGCTTGTCTCGAACATATTGATCGCCGGGAAGACCGGGGTCGGGAAGAGCGCTTTTTTAAATTACATTTATGGGCGTGACGTTGCCGAGTCACGTGCCGGCAGCCCGGTGACGGCCGAAGGACTTCACGAATACGAGTACTACGATCTCGAGCGCGGTATCCTGTTCCGTTTCTTCGATACGTGGGGACTCGAAGCGGACCGGTCCGACGAATGGCATGAAGCGGTCCTCTCCATCGTCAACAAGCGAGAAGGTGCGCTCGATATCGCCGACTGGTTCCATACCATCTATTATTTACTCTCGATCAACTCGGGGCGCGTCGAGGCGTACGAACTCGAATCGATTCTCAAACCGCTCTACGCGAAGCGAAGCAATGTGACGATCATCTTGACGAACTATAACCCAGACAGTGCGATGAACGTCGAGAAGGCGGAAGCGATGGAGGACGTGCTCATGCGCGAACTCGGAATTTCACGGGATGCGATGATTCGCGTCAACAGTGTCGAAAAGAAATTGCTCGGCGGACAAGTCGTGCCGCATATCGGCTATGAAGCGGTGTGGCAACGTAATCGGACCAACCTTTGGAAAGACGTCGAACGAAAACTACCGCATAACTTGACGCGTCATTTATTGACCGAATTAGAGGCGTGGCGCGCCCGGAGCTATCATTCGGCTGAGACGATTCGCATGATCACCCCGCAAGTGATGATCAGCTGGAAAGCCCGGCAAATCGAAAAAGACTTGGAACGAACGCTCGAAGCGGCCGCTGAGACGACAGAGGCGGCGATGGCCCAAGGCGTTCGGCATTATATTCAATTGATGGAACGCTACCCGCTCGTCGGCGCCCCGTCCGACCTTGTTTTTAAAACGCGTCGGGTCGAGCTCGGGTTTGATTATTCGTTTAACCGGACCGTCCGAAAGATGGTGCTCGGCATGATTCCGGGCGTCCACTTCATTTACTGGGCGTTCAAACGGCGAACGGCGGAGCGCGGCATCAAGAAAGCCGTCAATCAACAGTACGAGCTGGTCAAACAGACGATCGAGCTGGACGTGCACCGCGGATTCGAGGAAGAGATGCGACGGCTCGGCCGGACGCTCAATCAATGAGGAGGAACGGACATGGATAAACAGACCAAATTCAATTTTGATACGTACGATTTGAAGGAAGAGCTCGACCGATTGCGCGGAAAAGTCAAAAAACCGAATATCTTAATCGCGGGAGCGACCGGATCAGGCAAGAGTTCCGTCGTCAACCACGTGTTCGGTCGCGACTTGACGAAAGTGGCCGCCGGTGAACCGGTGACGCGAGGGATTCATCAGTTCATGAGTGATGAGATCGCCATCGTGCTCTACGACAGTGAAGGATATGAAATCGGGAGCGCCCGGCAACAAGCGTATGCCGATGAAGTCATCGGTTTCGTTGAGCGGGCCCAGACGAAAGGGGCGGCCGAACAGATTCATCTCGTCTGGTATGTCATCAACGCCTCGATGAAACGGGTCACCCCGCTCGACCGGGCGCTCATCAAACAGTTGAACGAAGCGACATCGGTCGCCGTCCTGTTGACACAAATCGACCAAGTCGATGTAGATGAGCTCACGGCCCTCCGACAGGAATTAATGGATGTGGTACCTGAAGAGGCCGTGTTCCAAGTCAGCGTCGCCGCCGAGCTGTTGAATGATCCGGAATTACGGGCCCATCTCGATTGGGAACGTCTTGTCACGTGGTCGGTCGAACAGCTCGATCACTCGCTCCAAGAAGGGTTGCTCATGGAGATTCATGCCGAGAGTGAGGCGATGCTCAAATTGAAGCGGAAGAAGGCGAACCGCATCATCTCGGGTTATGTCGCCAGTGCCGGAACGGCGGCCGCCGTTCCGCTTCCGTTCGCTGATGCGATCGCGCTCACACCGATTCAAGTGACGATGAGCGTTCACTTGTTCCGCTACTGGGGCGTGAAAGCGAACGACGATATGCTGAAGACGCTGATCGGCAGCACCATCATCCCGCAAATCGGACGGGCGCTCTCGAAGACGATTTTACTGAACGTTATGAAATTCTTCCCGGGGGCGAACGCGGCGGCGAGCGTCATCAATGCGACTGTCGCATCAGGCATCACGTGGGCGATCGGCCTCGCCATCAACGAAGTCGCGTACCGGAACGCGATGGACTCATCGAAGACGATTGAGCAACTGCTCGACAGTGACTTTGGCTCGTTGTTCGAAAAGTTCATGGAACAAAATCCAGTGACGAAAAAGAAGTCTTGATTGAACCGGTTTGATACACTGGTCGAGACGAGACAAAAGGGGGAAACGACATGAAGAAACGAATTTACATCACGAGACGATTACCGGAAGAGGCTGTGGCACCGCTACGGGACAAGTATGAGGTCCGCATGTGGGAAGAAGAAGCGAAGAGTGTCCCGCGTGACGTGTTAGTGGAAGAAGCGGCGTCGGCACATGCGCTTTGGACGATGCTCAGTGACACGATTGACCGGGAACTGATGGAGCAAGCCCCGCAGCTCGAAGTCATCTCGAACTTGGCGGTCGGCTATAACAATATCGATATCGAGGCGGCGAAAGAACGTGGCATTATCGTGACGAACACGCCAGACGTGTTGACCGAGACGACGGCCGACCTCGCTTTCGGACTGATGATGATGACGGCACGCCGGCTTGGGGAAGCGGAACGTGATTTACGGGCCGGGGAGTGGAAGTCGTGGACGCCGATGGGGTACGTCGGTATGGACTTGTATCGGGCCAAGCTCGGGATTATCGGAATGGGACGTATCGGCGAGGCGGTCGCACGCCGGGCCCGTGGCTTCGACATGGACGTGTTGTACCATAATCGGACGCGACGGCATGAATCGGAATCGATGTACGGGTTCGTCTACGCGGAACTCGATGAACTGCTCGAACAATCCGATTTCGTCGTCGTCCTTGCGCCCCTCACCGAGGAAACACGTGGGATGCTAGGGGTGGAACAGTTCGCTAAAATGAAATCGACTGCCATCTTCATCAATGTCGCCCGTGGCGAGATTATCGATGAGACGGCGTTATACGAGGCGTTAAAAGAACAGCGAATTTGGGCGGCCGGTCTCGACGTGTTTGCGAAAGAGCCGGTGGCAATGGACCATCCGCTCTTGACACTCCCGAACGTGACGACACTTCCGCACATCGGCAGCGCCTCGATTCAGACCCGACTCGCGATGATGGCGCTCAATCGAGAAGCCATCATGAACGTGCTTGATGGGGAAGAACCGAAGAACCGTTTGACGTAAAACAAGGACCTGACCGGGTTGCGGTCAGGTCCTTGTTGCATCCGTGGATTAGAAACGGCGAATATTATCCGGATCTTCATAGTCGTTACGAAGTGCCCGATCATCGAGTCCGCGCAATTTGTTCTCGCGGTCGTTTATATCGGACTCTTTATCCAAGCGATCTTGTTCAGGGTCGACGGCTCGGTTCGGGTCATCACCGACCGATTCATTGAACGGTTTCGAATCGACCTCTAAGCCATCAGATGACGGGCGGTCAGAACGACTCGCATCATGTGTGGCATGTTTCCGTTCATTATATGGAGTCGAATCGATTTCAAGACCATCAGCCGTATGGTGGCCTTGATGGCTCGAGTCGTGTCTCGAGTCGTTATAAGGCGTGGAATCGACCGTCAGTCCTTCATTGTGGCGACGTTCGAAATCTTCGTCCACATAAATCAAGATTTTTCCGGCCTCGACGTCGCTATAGTGGCGATTTACCTCTTCTTCGCTCAAGCCCATGTTTCGAAGTCCCGCGTGTACATCCTCATGCCCGCTCAAGAAAGCCCGAACTTTATCGAACCATCCGGTATGGTGCGACGCTTCGGTATGGACGTCTGTCTGACGACGCAAAATTGAGACATTGTCCTCATGCTTGGCGACGACATAGATGTCTGAATCTTTGTAGCCTTTCGCACGCAACTCCTCGACTTTGCCGAGCGCTGCATCTTGCGTGTCATACATGCTGATGAATCGTTTCTCACTCATGTTGGTTTCCTCCTTATAATCGGCGATGGTCTTCTAAGCCAGAATGTCCGCGGACGATTGGGTCCTCTTTCGTGCCGCGCGGTTCCTCGTCATGATCATTGAACGGTTTCGCGTCGAAGGCGATGCCATCCGCTTCCTCCCCTTTATCATGATCGAGCTCACTATCTTTTTTATACATGTTCGGATAGCGTTCGTATGAATGCTTATCGATGTAAAGCAATAGTTTGCCGGCATCAATTGACGTGTAATACTCTTCAGCCTCCGCGTCGCTGAGTCCCATGTTTCTCAACTCATCGCGAATGCGGTCGCTTCCGTGAAGGAACGCTTTCACACGGTCCAACCAGTTGACATCACGAATCCCCGATTCGGCGTTCACATCGGTGTGGTAACGCAAGGCAGAAATTTCCCCATCCCGCTTGGCTACGACGTGCATGTTTTTCTCTGCTTCCCCAGCTTGCTTGAGTTCATTCACCTTATCCATGACTTCTTGCTCATTATGGAATAACCCAATGATTTTGCGATCCGACATGTTGTGCCTCCTTCGTAATCGTTTATTTGTTAAATCGACGTCACGCTATTAGTAATTTCCGTTCTAACAAAGGTTCAAACAAAAAACGCCATCTCAAGGCGAGAATGGCGTCATCAATAATAAATCATCAATGTTTCGTTTCCGAGATGGCATCGCGTGTTCTTCCAAACGAACTCGACGAGTGTCCACATGGCCATGAATCCACTGATCGCGAGCAGAATGAGCGCATACACAGGCGTCAATTGAATCAAGAATGACCATCCGAGCGAGAACAGGATGGGCTGGGTCAGTAAAACGAACCCGACGTATACGGCAATGATGAGCAAGGCGAATAGAATCCGTCGTCCTAACGTCTGAAAGTGATGGCGAAACCGCGTCAAAAGTCCAAACACGGCACCAGTCAACAACACTGGGAGCACGAATCCGAAGTAGTCGAGCGGATAAGGCGTGGCCGGTGCCGTGAACAAGCGCAAACTGAATACGTCATCCATAACGAGCAACAGATTCGCATAAGCGAACGCTAAAATCATGCCGAGCAGCCAACCGAATTGATTCCAGACGCGACGCGATGATTTGATGGCCTCGATTTTTGTATAGGCCAAAAAGGAGACGTCACGCATCTCGACATCTTGAAGCTTGACCTGGACGTCGTTGAGCCGATCGATGGCCCAGTCGAATTCCCGATTGGCTTGAGTTTTCTCATGCGATTTCAATTCTTCTGACGCCTCGATCATCGTATGGTAGCGACGGCGATACTCTTCGTTCGTCGTCGGTTGTTCGATTAAGAATAAGGCATAGTCCTTCGGGTTTTGCTTGGTCAGCCCCTCTAGCGACTGTTCGTTCTTTTCCGCTTGTCGAATATAGCCCGCTAAACTGTCGAGCAACCGATCGGCTTTCGTCTCATCATTGAGCAGGTCGTGCAAGTGCGTTCGGACTTGATCGTAAAACTGTTGAACGATTGGGTCGTTCGATACGTGTGATTTCAGAAAAATTCCTCTCTTCTCATAGTTGGATTATTCCGGGGGTGGGTCGTTATGCGATAGCGTCAATGATTCGAAGTCCCCTTGTTCGATGCTGCGGATGAGAATCTCACTGCCTCCCATATTCGTCGCTAGCGGAATCGAATACACGTCACAGAGACGCATCAAGGCGCTCACATCGGGTTCGTGCGGCTGGGCCGTCAACGGGTCACGGAAGAAAATAATCATGTCTATCTCGCCTCGGGCGACGGCGGCACCGATTTCTTGGTCCCCGCCAAGCGGTCCGGATTGAAAACAATGGACCGGTAAACCGGTCGCCTCGGCGACGCGCTTCCCGGTTGTGCCGGTCGCGAATAATTGATGTTGTTTCAAGACGTGGGCGTAGGCTTTTACGAGCACAATCAAATCATCTTTTTTCTTATCGTGGGCAATCAGGGCGATGTTCATCTTGATTCCTCCTCAAAAGACTTCTTCTTTTAATTCGTATCACATTTACTGGAGAAAGACACGACTTCTTTCTTATAAGAGCACTTTCTAAAAAACGTTTTGACGAGAATGATTTATAGAGGAATAGGAAATAGCAAGGTTTAGGCAGATGAAAATGTTGGTATTTATACAAAGAGTCAAATAAATGAAATCATTTCAAAAAGAGATTGGAGGAAGATGTTAAATGAACGATACTACTTATAACTTCAACACATTCATGTCATGGCTGCCTGAGCTTTTGCTTGCCTTGGTCATTCTTGTCGTCGGATTCATTTTGGCGAAAGTTCTTGAAAATGTGACGCGCAAAGCGCTTCGCAAAGCACGTCTTGACGACCGTGTAGGGGTAAAACAAGAAGGTGAACCCGGAAAGCCTGGAAGAGAGGAAAAGCGGTGGACGCCTGAACGCATCATCGCAAAAGTCGTCTTCTTCGGCGTACTGCTTCTCGCATTCTTAATTATCTTTGAATTCTTGAACGTACCAGCTGTCGCTCAACCGTTCAGTCAAATCTATGCCGGCTTCTCTGGCTTGATCACAGGCGTGATTAAAGCAGGTCTTATCCTGCTCGTCGCATGGATTATCGCCACGCTCTTGAAGAAAGGGATTCAAATGGCAGGTCATCGTCTCAACTTGAACAAGTTGATGGAGAAGACAGGCCAAGAGTCGACTAGTGTCAATCAGACGAAATGGGTTGACACGGTCGCCAATATCGTCTTTTACCTTGTCCTATTGTTAGCTCTTCCAGCGGTACTCGATGCGCTTGGGTTACGAGGCATCAGCGGTCCGTTTGAAGACTTGTTGAACAGTTTCCTTGCCTTCATTCCAAAACTTGTCGCTGCAGCCCTTATCTTCGCGATTGGTTATGTCGTTGCGAAAATCGTCCGCGATATTTTGACGAAGTTCTTGGAAGCGGCAGGTCTTAACCGCTTCGCCGAGAAACTTCACTTGGCTGATTACGTGAAAGGGTCAAGTCTCGCAAAAGCGGTTGGAACGATCGTCTTCATCTTGATTATGATTCCGGTCACGATTTCAGCGCTTGAAGCACTTGATGTTCGTGGAATTTCAGATCCGGCCATCTCGATGCTCAATGATGTCTTGGCGATGATTCCGAATATCATCGTGGCAATCGTCTTGATTCTCGCCGGTGTGTTTATTGCCAAGTGGTTGAAAGGTGTCGTCGTGTCTCTCCTTGAGAACTTGGGCGTCAACTCACTCGCTAGCAAAATGGGTCTCGGTGGCCGCTCAACATCATCGACATCGATTGCACAAGTCATCGGAACCATCGTTCAAATCATCATCATCTTGTTGTTCGTATCAGAGGCACTTCAAGTCGCGAACCTCGACTTTATGGCTTCGCTCGCAACAGCAATCTTCGCATACTTGCCAATGGTCATCGCAGCCATCGTCATCTTGGCGGTCGGTTTCTGGCTCGCGAACATGGCAGAGCGTCTCGTCGGTAGCGTGCTCGTAGATGGAGCTGGCCAACCGAGCGTCTTGCGCCACGTCGCGAAATACGCGATTCTTGGAATCGCTTTCTTCATGGCAATCAGCCAACTTGGCATCGCGCCAATGATCGTCAATACGGCATTCTTGCTCATCCTCGGTGCAGTTGCCCTCGCCTTCGGTCTTGCCTTCGGTCTTGGTGGACGCGAGACAGCAGCTCGCTACTTGAAGAAAGCGGAGAAACGAATTGATGAGACAGAAGTATCGAAAGAAGGTCTCGAGCAAGAAAAAGCCCAAATGAATCAAGAAGCCGAAGCTGCGAAGCAACAGGCGAAACAAGGTGTGGAGCAGTCGAAACGTGAAGCGAATCAAACGAAACAAGAGTTGAAACGCGAAACGAATCGTCCCCAAACCCCACAATCTGATGTGACGAACGTAGACGGTCCAGAGCCGAACCCGTTCCATGACAACATCACACCAGATCAAGATAACCGTTCACTTGATGACAACGAAGGTCCACTTCGTCCATAACAGTGAAGGACGGGTCCCTGTACAGGGGCCCGTTTTGTTTTGCTGTAAAATAGTGTCACTTTTGTCGATATAATAAGAAACAGGTCGGTAAGAAGGCAGGAGTGACATACATATGTTCAAACAGTTTCAACGTACGCTCATTATGAACTACATATGGGGATCAGGCATCGCTGTGTTTGGGGTCGGGGGTCTGTTTATTTTTCAGACGCTCAGTCTTTCCCCGGCCGAGATGCTCATCTTGGCCGTCATCATGGGGTTGTCGGGCATGACGATGATTGGGCTTGAATTACTCCTCTATCGGCGTCACATTCGTCCTATCTATCACGTGTTCCATACGGATGCACCGACCTATGAGGCGTTACAACAAGCGTTCAATCAGACGAGTCACTTTCCAACGTTGACGGTAAAGCGGATTCTTGGTCCGCACTTATTCGGGTTATCCGTTCCAGCGATGAGTTTGACGGCGTTCGCCATTCACCAAGGCTGGATCGACCTCCCGTATCGGTTGATTGGTTTGGCGGCATTCGGCGCCATCTTGATTGCCATCTTACACGCGCTTATCGAATTCTTTTTGACGTACCGGTCGGTGGAAACGCTCTTGCTCCAATTGCAAGAGATGAGCCATCGCCTGCATCAACGTCCGCTGCAAGCGACGTATCGGTCCATCAGCGTCCGAACGAAGTTGTTGATTAGCATGCTCGTCATCGGGGTCTTCCCGGTCGCATTGTTCATTTTAGCGTCAGGAGTGCAGCTGTCGGCGGTAGAACAAGCCGATGCGTATTGGCAGTGGGCGGCTTTGATTTTGGTCGTCATCATCGGAGTTGCGACGTTCAGTAGTTTTTTGTTGTATGACAACATCAAGCGTCCAATCGGGGCCTTGACCGAAGGGGTCGCCGCATTGGATGCCGGGCGGTTGAACACAATCGACAACCCTTACTCCGATGAGTTCGCCCAACTCGTCACCGGGTTCAACCAAATGGTGACGAACGTCACGTACCGTGATCAGGAAAACGAACAACTGTTAAATAGCCTATTTGTTTTGTTCGCCGCGACACTCGATGCCCGCGATTCGTATACGGCCGGACATTCTGAGCGGGTGGCCGCCTATTCAGTCGAATTGGCGCAGGCACTTCAGTTGCCGAATGAACAGATTGAACTGCTCCGCAAATCGGCGTTGCTACACGATATCGGGAAAATTGGGATTCGTGACGATGTGCTGTTGAAAGAAGGAAAGTTGACGGACCATGAGTTCGCCCAGATTCAAGAGCATCCGACAATCGGCATTCATATATTGAATCAAATCGCCTTGCCCGAGTCACTGCAACCGATTATGGCCGGGGTCCGGTCTCACCATGAACGGATTGACGGGCGCGGATATCCGGACGGATTGGTCGGAGAACGTATTCCGCTCTTCGGTCGCATCATGGCGATTGCCGACGCGTATGACGCCATGACATCGGACCGTCCGTATCGGAAGGGGATGCCTGTCGAAAAAGCACTCTCGATTCTCGAGAGTGGACGTGGTACCCAGTGGGATGCCGCATTCGTCGACGTGTTCGTTCAATTACGACGTCAGGCCGTCTCTGCCTAAACAAACAAGTCCGCCCAAATCGGGCGGACTTGTTTGTTAGAGAAACGCATCAACGAGATACACCCCGGCGATGCCGCCGATGACGACGAGCATCAAGTTGGCCCGGAGTAATGCGAGCGCTGCGGCGACCATCCCACCCGCTAAAGCGGACGTGAGACTGTTCGTCGCCTGTAGGATGCCCGGAAAAATCAGGCTGGCGAGCACCGCATAAGGCGTGAACAGTAAAAATCGCTTCAAGAGCGGCGGCAACTTGACGTCCCGGAGCCAAAGCAGCGGAACGAGCCGCGGGATGTATGTGACGAACGCCATGGCAAGGACGAGCAAAAACAGACTGATCATACCTCATCCTCCTTGTATACGAAAGCGCCGATGCCGGCTGCGACCATCGTGGCCAAGATGATGCTCAAACCGGACGACAGCGGGATGAATGGAGAGACGCCGAAGTAGAGAATGGCTTGAGTCAAGACGGCGATTGCAGCTACGACGATGACCGGTTTGCGGGTAAGGGATGGGACGAGTAGGCCGATGAACATGGCGTACAAGGCGATGCCCATACTCGTTTGGACCGAGGCGGGCAAGCCGAAGGCGAGAAAGACGCCAATCCATGTCCCGACGTTCCAAGCCAAGAAGGCAATCATGTTTAGCCCGAGCACAAAGTGGCCGCGCGTCGACTCGTCACGCGTCGAGGCGACACTGAACGTCTCATCGGTCACGCCGAACGCGATGGCGGCCAGAAATCGATTCGAGGTCGTCTCGAGACGTTGGGACAACGACGCCGACATCAGGAAGTGCCGTAAGTTCAGGATGAACGTCGTCAAGATAATCTCCCAATACATCGAACCGGCCATAATCAACTGGACACCGATGAACTGACTGGCACCGGCAAAGATGAATAAGGACATGGCAAGCGTGATGACGTTTGGCATATCGAATGATTTCGCAAGCAGGCCGAAGGCGATGGCAATCGGGATGTAGCCGACGGCGACGGGAATGCCGGCACGCATGCCAGAACGGAAGGCGTCCTTATTCGGAATCGGTGTCATTTGAGAGACCGGGGTTGCCATGAGACCTCCTCCATTTCATAGATGATTTAATGTGGATTCGAGATTGGGTCACGCTTTCCTGCTCGAAACTAAAAAAAATAGGGTATATAAAGGCGATAAGGAGCGTGAATGTATGAGTCGAGCTGAAGAATTTATCGCATCGTATCATCGGATTGAGGATTACTTGAGTCGAGAGATGGGGGACGGCCAGCATTTCAGTTTCAGCAACATGGTTAACCGTCTTGCCAAACATAATCCGATTATTGACAGGTATAAAGAAGATTTACATCAAATGAGTCAGTTGCGGAACGCCATCGTCCACGAACGGCGGGAGCCGGACTTCATCATCGCTGAACCGCATGACTCGATCGTCAATTTGATTCTCGAAGTGGAGAAAGAACTGCTCCATCCGCGTCAAGTCATCCCGCTGTTCCGTAAAATCGTGACGACGTTTGACGCCGACGATTCGCTCGTCGCCGTGCTCGGCGAGATTCGAGACAAGAATTATTCGCAGTTCCCTGTCTATAACCAAGACGGGTCGTGGCGTGGGTTGTTGACGAAAAAAGGAGTGACCAGTTGGCTCGCCGAAACGGTCGACGGGCCGCATGTGTCACTCGAAGGCGTTCAAGTCAAGCACGTACTCCAACACGACCCGCACCGGCGACGGTACCGATTTATCGCGCAAGAGACGTCGGTCATCGAGGCGCACCATCATTTCATTAGTATGAAGGACGGCGTCCGTCTCGATGCCTTGCTCATTACCGAGACGGGACAAGAAGATGAGCCGTTACTCGGGATTATCCGACCACAAGATATTTTATACGTCATCGGTTGAGGCGCCGTGCTCGATGGCGACCTCATATTGAGTGAGCGTGTTTCCGAGGACGATGGGCTTCACTTCAGAAGTGCCGTCGTCCCGTTTTTTGTGGGCATGTTTATACGCACCGCTATCGCGCCAATTCTCAAAGCTCGCCGCGTCGCGCCACGTCGTCATGATGACGACCTGATCTTTCGTCTCATCCGATGTATCCGTCAACACTTGCATCCGGATGAATCCATCCATCGACTCGATGCCTTTCGTCGTTTGGAAACGGGCGGTGACCGCCTCAATCTTCCCTTTTTCAACGTCTAGTTTGTTCATGACAATCCACATGCACATGTCCTCCTCTGCGATATCGTACGGGTTCATTATACATGGAACACGATCGATGCCTCGCTCGAGATGCTCGCATCAACGTTCGGCCCACCACTCCTCGAACGTCCAATTTTGTTGTTTCATCGTTGTCGCTTCTTTCACACCGACGTACCGGAGATGCCATGGCTCGTAGTTGTAACCGGTGATTTTCTCTCTGCCTTTCGGATAGCGGACGATAAATCCGTAACGGTGTGCCTGTTGGAGCATCCATTTGCCTTCTGGGGTCTGGTCGAACGAGGCATAGAGTCCCATCTGCATGCGTGCACTCGTCATATCGACGGCGAGGCCGGTTTGATGCTCACTATATCCAGGACGGGCGACATATTTTGAGGCGTACGCCGTGCCTCGCGTGTTGACCCAATACGTATAAAGTGATTTTTGAGTGGCGTAGGAGCGATAGGCGCTGAGGGAATACAACGTGTGGCCTTCTTTTCGCCCGGCGTAATAGAGGAGGGCTAGCGCGTGAGCGGCTTCAGCGGCCATGAGGGTTCGCTCGCTTCCTTTCGTGTAGACGGTCGGGATGGTCAACGTGACGAGTTGCCGCGAACGATACGTGCTCGAGAGGCCGTGTTGTTTATTGACGAGTCGAATCCGTTCCGCAGGCGCAAGTTTCGGGATGTCAGCTTTCAAGTTGCTCGACGGAGTATAGTAGCGTGTGCCATCGATATAGACGTTTGACCAACTGCGATTATACATCGTGTAACGGACAGGTGTGTTCGTGGACAGCGTCTTGGCGACCGGGGACGCTTGCATGGCCCGCCAGTACAGTTTCGTCGTTTTAATCGTGTAGCCTGGCTGGGGTGACGGGGTTGCGGCGGAAGTGGATATGACGGGAAAGATGAGCATCAGGACGAGGAGTACACGGATGAGTTTCATGAGGATGACCTCCTTTTGAGTCGTTGCTCTTCTTTTCCCTTTTTTTCAAATGATGAAAAGATAACGAATCAGGGAATAAGAGATAAATCGTCTCCGTCTCTTGACCTGAAGCGTGTACTGCCTGAGCCCGATGTGCCGGCAGCCCAAAAAAGATACACTTATCGTGTAGGAAAGAGATGGATCGAAGTATCGAAAGGAGTGAGCGCATATGGAACTCATTTTTGGTTTACCATTGTTATTGCTTGTCCTATTCTTTGCCTTTTTGTATTTCAACATCAAAGGGCTATCGAGTATGTGGAAAGATTACAATCGGACGAAATCGATGATTCCTCTCGGATTCTTCATCATCGGGATTATCGGGATTTTCACCGGCGTCTGGACGTGGCTCGTCATCTTGATTTACTATGCCGTCCGTCCAAAAGCTTGACCGGACACCATGTGCGAAAGTGCATGGTGTTTTTTTGCTATACTGAGGACGAGGTGTTGTCATGGATAAATTGATTAAGGCGTGGTTCATCATCACGCTCATTACGTTTGTGCTTTTTAAGCTAGGTGAGACGATGACCGCCGCTTATACGGAACCGGCGGGCGAGGGGAATCCGTACGTACTCGTTTTGCTGGTCGGTTGGCCGTTCGTCCTTTTGTTCATTTGGATTACGATTCGGCTCGCGCAGCGCACCGTCGCGTCGGTAAACCGTTTGGCGCGAATCGGTCTCTTGGTGGGGAGTCTCGTCATGGCGGGAGTCACTTTCTATATTAACGCCGAGCAGGCTGCTTCGCTCCGCGCAGGCATCCGTGCTTCTGAGAACGCGGCCTATGCGTCAGGGTGGAATCAGTTCACGAACATCATTTATGCGAACCAATTGACGTTTTTCGTTTTGACGGTCAGTTGTATGGCACTTGGAGTGGCGTTTTCCTTCGTCACCCGCAAACAAACGAACGAGGAACGGCTCAACTAGCCGTTCCTCGTTCGTTTGTTTAGCTTAGTTTACTTTGATACAGGAGGGCGTAGCGGTCGGCCGCGATGATGGCATCGGCGACTTGTTCTGGGGTCACATCGAATCCGCTATGAATCGTCTCGCCTTCTGCGGTCGCGGCTTGGCCGACTTTTAGGATGTCCTCGCGGGAAGCATCTTTCAATTTCACGTCTTCAAGCGTGACCGGCAAATCGAGCGCCATATACAAGGCGACGTAGCGGTCAAACTCTGCCTGCGTCCGGCCTTCGAGTGCGAGTTGGACGAGTGTACCGAAGGCGACTTTTTCGCCGTGCGTCAAATGGTGAATGTCGCCATGCAGGGCCGTGAATCCGTTATGGATGGCATGCGCAGCGGCTAATCCACCACTCTCGAACCCGAGACCGCTCAAGAGCGTGTTCGCTTCGACGACGGACTCGAGTGCCGGCGTGACAACTTTGGCTTTTACGGATTCGTAAGCTAAAATCCCGTAATCGAACAGCACTTCTTCACAGCGTTTGGCAATTGCCTCCGCGGCAATGGTCGGGACACCGCCCGCCATCGTTTTTCCCCCAAAGGCGAGGACGCTTCGAACCTCGACCCATGTCGCGAGCGCGTCGGCAATTCCTGAGGCGAGGAAACGAGCCGGGGCCTCAGCAATCAGTTTCGTGTCGACGAGAACCAAATCCGGATTCTTTTTATAGAACCGATACGTCTCAAAGTTTCCTTCATCCGTATAGATGACAGAGAGGGCACTCGTCGGCGCATCCGTCGAAGCGATGGTCGGTACGATCACGATGCGGGCATCTAGTTCGTCAGCGACGGCTTTGGCCGTATCGAGCGTTTTTCCGCCGCCCATCCCGATGACGACTGCGGTATGGCTCTCTGCGGCCGCTTTGGCAATCCGTTCAATCTCGTGACGCGAAGCCTCCCCGACGAAATCAGCCTTCTCAGCGTTGACGCCGCTCGCTTTAAGTGAATCGGTCACCCGCTCCCCAATCAAGCGCCAGACGATGTCATCGGCGATGAGCAGCGCCTGTGACCCGAAGTGACCGACATGGTCCCCAATCCGATCGATTGTATTCTTGCCTTGCACGTACTTGGCTGGACTGATAAATACACGTTCTGACATATTCAACATCCTTTCTGAAGTAACGGTAGCGATAGGGCAACAGTAGATTTGTTCCCGATTCAACCCTAGCTTCAAACAGTCATCCTTGTGACAGCTCCGTGAATCCAACCTGAACATCGTTCACAGCCCACTCATCATCACGAGTAACACAATTAAAACGGCGACGGCAAGAAATCCCCAATCGAGTACGTATTTCATCACAATCGTTCCCTTCTACTATTATGTGATGAGTATAGATGATTGGCAGGCGGACGCCATTTCCAAAATCGGACCAGGTCAAAAAAAGACCGACGTCGCAGGTCCAGAGGTTTGAATGGAGCCAGAGCGGGAACAACTCTTTCGTATGCTTAATTTAGAAGGAGGAATTTTCAATGTCTAAACATGTACTGATTGTCACGACGTCTGCCGATCAATTAGAAAACGGTCACGCGACAGGGCTTTGGCTCGAGGAATTTGCTGCACCGTACCTTCAATTTGAGAAGCAAGGCTATAAAGTCACAGTAGCGAGCATCGAAGGCGGAGACGTGCCAATCGATGCGAACAGCTTAGAGGGCGAATTGCCGCAAGAGGTGTTGGATACGCAGCATCTATTGAAAGATACAGCCCGACTTGATCAAGTGGCGGATGACACGTATGACGCTGTTTTCCTTCCGGGTGGGCATGGGACGGTCGTCGACTTCCCGAACAGTGAGACGCTACAGCGTGTCATCCGTGACACGTATGAAGGTGGAAACGTCGTCGCAGCCGTCTGTCATGGCCCGATCGGTCTCGTCAACGTCAAGTTAAGCAACGGAGAACCGCTCGTCAAAGACAAGCGCGTGACAGGATTCACGGACGCAGAAGAGCGCGAGATGCAGCTCGACTCAGCGGTGCCGTTCCTACTTGAATCAGCAATGCGTGAGCGCGGTGGGAAATTCGATAACGCCGACAACTGGGCCGTCAATGTAGCCGTGGACGAGCGCCTTGTCACGGGTCAGAACCCGCAGTCGTCAGAACAAGTCGGCGCGGAAATCGTCAAATTGCTTGGATAATCGTAACGACAGCTTAGGAATCATTTCTAAGCTGTCTTTTTTTCGGACATATGTCCTTTTCAAAGCGCTCCATCTCACGTACAGTCAGACGAGGAGATAGGAGGGGAACTTGTTTGGGAATTTTATTTGCCGTGCTCTCGGGCACGTTCATCGCGCTGCAAGGTATTTTTAACGCTAAGCTCGGTTACGCGGTCGGCGCCTGGTTGTCGGTCACAGTCGTCCATCTCGTCGGTCTCGTGCTCGCACTCCTCATTTATGCGTTCAAACGGGATGCAGATTTGACAGCGTTTCGGCGCGTGCCTTGGTATTACAGCCTCGGCGGGTTGTTCGGAGTCTTCGTCGTCTTCGGGGAATTGACAGCCATTCAACAGCTCGGTGTCACGTGGGCCATTTGCGTCTTGCTCGTCGCCCAATTGATTGGCGCATTCTTGATTGATGTGAACGGGTGGTTCGGTGTGAAGCAGAAACCTGTCAATCAAGGTCAGCTTATGGGGCTCGCTTTAATGATCATCGGGATTGGGATTTACACGTTCACGTAAGGAGGAGCCAGATGAGAGTAGAAACAGCGTTAACACGGCTCGGGTGGGCCCATCTGTTTTCAGGACAAACGTTAGAGGCGTCGACAATCATGACCTATCCGTCCGGGGCGATGCTCTGCACGAATGGTAACCCGATTGAGTCACTCTTCGTCGTGTTGTCGGGACGTGTCAAAATCTATACGTTAAGCGAGGAAGGCAAGTTGCGCTTACTGCGTTTAAAGATGGCCCCGACGTTGATTGGAGATATCGAATATGCGAGTGGACGCAACGTTCTCCACACGGTCGAGACGGTCGGCCCGGTGACGTGTCTGCGCATCCCATTCGATGTGTTGCGCACACATAACAGGACGATTGAATTTACGGAGCACCTTCTCCGCGGCGTGTCTGATAAGTTGTTCATCGAGGCGAACGCCTCATCGAACCATCTCATGTCGACGCTCGAAGAACGGTTGGCGGGTTATCTCGTCTCGCTCAGCGAGTCAGGGAATGAGTTGTTCCAAGATGAGATGAGTCAGTTGAAGCGAAAAGAAGTCGCGGAATGGCTCGGGACGAGCTATCGCCATTTGAACCGGACGTTACAGGCATTCGCGGATGAGGGACTCGTCGAGAAAACACGGACGCAAGTGACGATTTTAGATGCGACTCGATTAAAAGAACGTGCCAATGGCATGTTGTACGAATAAGGAGGCAATTCATGATAGTAGGAATTATTTGTTCGGCAGTGGCCGGTGCGTTCATTAGTGTCCAAGCGGCGGTTAATGCAAAAATGAACATCTATTTAGGCGCCTGGGCGACGACGGTGCTCGTCTTTATTGTCGGGCTAATCGGTTCGCTGATCCCACTCATTTTATTTGGCGGCAATCTGCAGGGACTGTTTGATATCTCTCCGATTTACGCGCTCGGCGGTCTGCTCGGTGTCGGTGTCGTCTTCTGTGTCATGCGAAGCATTCAATTGCTCGGACCGACCTTATCGGTGTCGATTATTCTCGTCTCTCAATTGATTTGGGCACTTGGTGTCGACTTGTCCGGAGCGTTCGGAATGCCACAGTTGTCATTGTCCCCAGGTCAGGTCATCGGACTGATGGTGCTACTTCTCGGTGTCATCGTCTTCAAGCAGTCACAAGCAACGGCTCTTCAGCAAGAAAGTTCAAACGAAGCGACTTCACGTTGAAGTGGCTTCTTTTTGAGCAAAACGGGTACAGGTGGATAACGAATCTCTGATAGGATAGAGAGGGAAGCAGTACGAAATATACGTAGAGGTGATGAAAACGGTGGATTCTTCCATAGTAATCGATTTACTGATTGTTTTATTCTTGATTGTGTTGAACGGGATTTTCGCGATGACGGAGATCGCGCTCATCTCGTCTAAACCGGCCAAACTTGAAGTCGAGGCGAACCGCGGTAAGCGCAGTGCCGAAATCGCACTCAAGTATTCAAAAGATCCGACCGACCTGTTATCGACGGTCCAAGTCGGAATCACGTTAATCGGGATCATTAACGGTGCCTATGGGGGTGCGCGTTTCTCGGCACCGCTCGGCGAATTGTTCGCGGAGCTCGGAATGAGTGCCCAATACGCACCGACCGTCGGTTACGTCGTCGTGGTCACGCTCATCACGTACTTGTCGCTCATCATTGGTGAGCTCGTGCCGAAACGAATTGCCCTCGTTGCACCGGAAAAAGTGACGATGGCCATCATTCCAGCGCTGGACGTGTTCAGCAAAGTGATGCGACCGTTCATTTGGATTTTATCGAAATCGACGTTGTTCCTCTTTAAACTGCTCGGCTTGAAAGCAGAACAATCGAGTGGCGAGACGGAGCTCGAGATTAAACAGCTCTTATTCGAAGGGGCTCAACAAGGGGCGTTCGCTCACGAAGAAGTACAACAGGTCGAGCGCGTGTTTGCGTTCCATGACCAGTTGATTTATGAGTTGATGCAGCCGCGGACGACGCTCGAATGGGTCGACCTCGAAGATGATATGGACGATATCAAGAAATCGATTTATGAGAGTAAACACAATAAACTCCCGGTCGGTCGCGATACGCTCGATGAATTCGTGGGCTATATCGATGTCCGCGATATTTTGACCTTGCCGACGCTTCGGGAGCCATCGCAAATCTTGAAACGAATCAAACAACCGCTCGTCGTGCCAAAACAGCGAGAAGCGAGCCAAGTCTTGCAGATGATGCAAAAGAACGGCGTCGAGATCGCCTTCGTGCTCGATGAGTATGGTGGATTCCTCGGAATGGTCACGTTGTTCGATATCCTTGAAGAAATCGTCGGCGAAGTGATGATCGAAGAAGAGACGCCGGAAGTCGTGCGCCGTGAAGACGGATCGTACTTGGCAGACGGCCTCCTCGGAATTGAAGATTTAAAACGGACGTTCGGGATTCGAGATAATCGTTTCGATGAAGGACGAAGCTCGTATCATACGCTTGCCGGTCTCGTCATTTACGCGCTCGGGGACTTCCCGAAGCGAGGTGATGTCGTCGAGGCGTACGGACTCCGGTTCGAAGTCGTCGATATGGACGGAAAACGTGTCGACCAAGTACTCGTATCTGAATTGCCAGCAACCGAAATAGAAGAAGACTGACGCCGCGGCGTCAGTCTTCTTTTTTGTGCGTGTTCCACGTCTCGAACGCCGCCTGCATGAGGATGCGGGCAGTATGCAGCATCGCCCGTTCATCGACATCGAACCGAGGGTGATGGTGCGGGAATACGGCACCGACTTCCGGGTTGCCAGCCCCTGTGAAAAAGAAGCTACCAGGAACGTGTTGCATATAGTAGGCGAAGTCTTCACCGACCATGAGCGGTGCCATCTCGATGACGCCATCCGTTCCGACGACACGTGCGGCACTGCGCCGCACATGGTCGGTCTCGGTCGCATGGTTGATGACGGCGGGATAGCCACGAATGTACTCGAGCTCATAATGTGCCTCACTGGCCGAGCAGATGTGGGCGATGGTGCGCTCCATCTCGGCGATGATGCGTGTTTGCGTCTCCGGTGTGAACGTTCGCACCGTGCCAGACAGCTTTGCTTCATCGGCGATGACGTTGAACGCTTGACCGGCGACGAACGTGCCGACGGTCAAGACGGCCGGTTCGAGCGGGTCGATGCGGCGGCTGATGATTTGTTGCAACTGGCTGACGATATTGGTTCCGACCATGACGGCATCGACCGTGTGTTGCGGGATGGCCCCGTGACCTCCCTTGCCTTTGACGGTCAGTTCGAACCGGTCGGCCGCCGCCATGATCGGTCCGGTCTTCACACCAACCGTGCCGAATGGAAGCGGCGTCCAAATATGAGAACCATAAATGTAGTCGACCCCATCGAGGCAGCCATCTTCGATCATTGGTTTGGCCCCGCCTGGTGCGAGCTCTTCCGCGAACTGATGGATGAGGACGACATCTCCGGGAAGATCGATTTCCGTAAGGGCTTTCGCTAGGACGAGCAGCGTCGCCGTATGGGCATCATGACCGCAAGCGTGCATCGAGCCGTTTACTTTTGAACGATACGGAACATCTTTTAAATCTTGAATCGGTAACGCATCGAAGTCGGCACGAAACGCGATGGTTGGACCGTCACCGCCATGAATCCGTCCGACGACACCGTTGCCGCCGACGTGTTCGCGCACATCGAGCCCGAGCTCACGTAAATAGGCCGCAATCGTCCGCGGTGTCTCCCGTTCTTCAAACGAGAGTTCGGGATGTTGGTGGAAGTGGCGTCGAAGCGACACCATCTCTTCGTATAATTCAGTCAATCGGGAATCGAGGTCAGTCACAAGCATAGCAAGCACTCCTGTCAGTTGATTGTTTTTGTTTGAATCAAGGTCCATACGTCATGTGAATCCAAATCATCGAGAATCGGTTGAAGTAACATCTGTCGTGCTTCATCAGCCGTCACCCATCTGGCATCGCTATGCTCTTCAGAGAGAGTGATGGTTGTTGCGACGGGATGAGCCCAGTACGTCATCAGAACGACTTGACGATTCGAGTCGGTCAAAAATGTCGTGGCGTACAGTAAGTGTTGAATCGTTACGCGTAGCCCAGTTTCTTCGAATACTTCCCGTTCCAGGGACTGTTCGAGCGTCTCACCAAAATCGAGCTTGCCGCCGACAAGCTCCCACGTGCCAGGATGGATTTCATCATCGGTAGCCCGTTTAATGATGAGGAGCCGGTCTTCTTGCACAATCACTGCCTTCACAGCGACGACGATAGATGGAATAGACATCGTGACACTCCTTTGTATGAAATCGTGAGGAAGCTCACTGTAGATATGAATCATTTACTATATTTTCCGAAGTTATGCTTATGGTATACGACGAGAGGGAATTAATACAGGAGAAAATCATGAAATGAGGTGTCGAAATGGGTTGGATTATCGCAATTGGGATTATCGTTGTCTTGGCGTTCGTCTATTTTTCGATGTACAACGGACTTGTCAAATATCGAAACTGGGTCGACGAGGCGTGGGCACAGATTGATGTACAGTTGAAACGGCGTTACGATTTGATTCCAAACTTGGTCGAAACGGTGAAGGGCTATGCCAAACACGAGCAAGAGACGCTTGCGAAAGTCGTTGAGCTCCGGAATCAGCTCGGGTCGAAGACGAGCCGTCAAGAACAGATGGAAGTGAACGATCAATTGAGCGGCGCGCTGAAAAACTTGTTCGCTCTCCGTGAGGCATATCCAGATTTGAAAGCGAACGAGAATTTTAAGATGCTTCAAGAAGAACTGACGCAGACTGAAAATAAAGTCGCCTACTCACGACAGTTGTATAACAATACGGTCATGAAATATAACACGAAAGTCGAATCGGTCCCGACAAACATCATCGCCTCCGTTCACAACTTCGAAAAACGCGACATGCTCGAAGCTCGTGAAGAAGAACGCGAAAACGTGCGTGTTTCATTCTAATGGATTGGAGTGGCGACGATGATTTTATATGAACAGATTCGCAAAAATAAAATCAAGACCGTGTTCATCGTGGCCGGATTCGTCCTTCTCGTCTTAGGCGTCGGGGTGGTCATCTCGTATTTGAATTATGGTGACCCGCTCCCAGGCCTCATCTTCACGCCGGTGTTCTCGCTGTTTTATATCGGGATCGTCATCATGTCGAGCACGAACATCGTCATGAAAATGAACCACGCCCAAGAGATCACTTCGGTCGACCAGCACCGGTTTCTCTGGCACACCGTCGAGAATATGGCGATGGTCGCGCGCGTCCCGATGCCGCGCATCTTCATCATCAACGATGCGTCACCGAACGCGTTCGCGACCGGCCTGAAACCAGAAAAGGCAGCTGTCGCCGTGACGACCGGACTGCTCGACCAGTTGACGCGAGAAGAAGTCGAGGGCGTCATCGCCCATGAAGTCGCCCATATCAAAAATTACGATGTACGACTGGCGACAGTGACGCTCGCCCTCGTCTCGGTCATCGCCATCATGAGCGATATCGGGTCGCGGATGCTGTTCTTCCGCAGCGTCGGCGGCCGTCGCGACAACAACCAAAACCCGATTTTTATGATTGTCGGGCTCGTGTTGTTGATTCTCGCACCGCTCATTGCCACGCTCGTTAACTTGGCCATCTCACGGAATCGTGAGTTTTTGGCGGACGCGAGCGGGGCCGAATTGACGCGTAATCCGGATGCCCTCGCATCGGCGCTCGAGAAAATCGCCAATATCCAGACACCGGTGAAGGAAGCCTCACGTGCCTCGGCGTCGCTCTACTTTTCAGACCCGCTCAAGAAAAAGCTGAGCGGTCTGTTCTCCACGCACCCGAACCCGGATGAACGGATTGCCAGACTGCGAAGTATGTAGTGCATAACGAAGGTCCTCTTTTTAGGAAGAGGGCCTTTGTACGTGAATCGGATCAGCCCATTTCACATACCCAGTTTGTATGAATAGTGAATGGGAATGATAGTAAAAAGAGGACGGATTGGAGGGGACTTCATGTTTGAGTCGGCACTTGAGTTAGGCATTGTCATCTTCTTATTGATTTACTCAGTCACGGTTTCGCTGATGTTGATGTCAGTCAAAAAGAAGAGCTGAACTAACATATGAGCAAAGGCAGTAAAAAGCCACCTCGCGCGCGAGGTGGCTTTCGTCAGTTACCCGGCGCGATGGCTCCGGAGTTTTTCAATCTCTTCGAGGACGAATTGGACGTTCGTTCCGACGATGACTTGAATGTGGTTCGGGCTGACAACCTTGATACCAGGGATGCCTGCTTTCTTGATTTGGGCTTGGTCGACCGTATCCATGTCTTTCACATCGACACGAAGGCGCGTGACGCACGATTCGATGCCTGTGACGTTTTGATCGCCGCCGAGACCGTCGTAAATCGTGGCTGCCATCGCTGAATATTGACCGCCGACAGCGACTGGAGCCGTCTTCGTTTCGCCTTCAGGAGTCGTTTCCGTTGCGACCGCGTCAACCGCTTCGTCTGACTCACGGCCTGGCGTTGCCAAGTTGAGCTTGACGATCATGAAGCGGAAGATGACGTAGTAGATGGCACCGAAGACGAGACCTTGGACGAGCAACATGTACGGCTGGTTCGCGAGCGGTAACCGTGAGCTGAGGACAAAGTCGACAAGACCAGCGCTGAAGCCGAATCCGGCCGTCCATTGGAACGTCGCCGCAATGAAGAGGGAAACCCCTGTCAAGACCGCGTGGACGAGGTAGAGAACTGGTGCGAGGAACATGAACGAGAATTCGAGCGGTTCCGTGACACCTGTGAAGAACGATGCGAACGCTGCGGCGAGAAGGAGCGAGGCCGCTTGTTTTTTACGTTTTGTTTTCGCGGTGTGGTACATGGCGAGGGCTGCTGCCGGAAGACCGAACATCATGATTGGGAAGAATCCAGCTTGATATCGACCAGTGATTCCTTTCACGCCTTCGCCTGACCAGAAGTTACCGATGTCGTTGATACCGGCCACATCGAACCAGAATACCGAGTTCAAGGCGTGGTGAAGACCAGTTGGGATTAACAGACGGTTGAAGAAGCCGTAAAGGCCTGCCCCGATTGCACCCATTTTAGAGATCGTTTCCCCAAATCCGACGAGTCCTGTGTAAACGACCGGCCAGACGAAGTAAAGGGCGACCGAGACGAGAATCATCGAGAATGCCGTCATGATTGGCACGAGACGCTTACCACTGAAGAAAGCGAGCGCGTCTGGAAGCTTCACATGGCTAAAGCGGTTGTACATTTGAGCGGCGACGATACCTGACAAGATCCCGACGAACGCGTTGGCAATTTTACCGAATGCTGGGTTGACGGCTTCGACGTCGATACCTTGGAACAAGGCGACAGTAGCCGAAGACAAGAGCGTCGTGACCGTGAGGAAGGCGACAAGTCCGCTTAGAGCGGCTGAGCCGTCACGGTTTTTCGCCATTCCGAGGGCGACCCCGACTGCGAAGAGAATTGGAATGTTATCGATAATGGCTGCACCGGCTTTGATCAAGAATGCGGCGGCGATGTTTTCAGAACCCCAGCCGACGGGATCAATCCAGTAACCAATCCCCATGAGAATGGCAGCTGCAGGAAGTACGGCAACTGGCAACATGAGGGAACGTCCGAGACGTTGTAAAAAGTTCATCATTGTGAATTTCCTCCTTTTTGATGGTGTTGATCTTGCAGGCGTTGAATGTGGAGCGTAATATAACCAAGCTCTGATTCGGGCAAGACGATGCCGTATAAGTCTTCCATTTCGTTTGCGACGTCAGACGCACATGCATAGGCCGACGAGAACTTCGTTTGAATCATGAGAAGCATATCTTCGTCGATCGTATGGTGATCGTAATGGTTGACCCGATCCATGACGAATCGTAAATGAGTTAATAAGCGTTGATAGGATAAGTCATCTTCTTCTATAGATAGATCGAGTCGTCTCGAAATCGATTGAATCATGTCACGTACGATTGTCGTCTGTTTGACCGTCTTGCGTAAATCACCTCCCTTCACTTTTAGTGTATGGATGTGCAGCGCGATGAAGGCCGCCTCATCTTTCGGCATCTTGACGCCGAGTTTGTCCTCGATGAGGTGAAGCGCCCATAGTCCGATTTCGTACTCGTTGCGATATAAAATCTTAATCTCGTTCAACAGTTTATTTCGGAGCGAGATGCCTTCTTGCTCGCGCTCGATGGCGAATGAGATGTGATCGGTGAGGACGATATGGATGTGTTCGTTGAACGTCGTCTCGAGCCGTTTTTCCGCATGCGAAATGATTTCTTCTGAAATCGTGAAGTGCTCGATTGGAATCCGCGTCAGCAGTTGTTGAAATTTATCGTTCTCCGACATGACGAACAGCTTTTCAACTTTATGCGGATTGACGATATCGTTGCGTGCCTTCTTGAATGCGACGCCCGGTCCGATGGCGATTTTCTCTTCACCCTCATCTGAGACGATGACCGCGTTGTTGTTTAGAATCTTTTTGATTTTTAACATGTGTCCTCCTATCGAGGAGTCATTGTCCCGCTTGAGCGACGACGGTCTTCCCAGGAAGCGATGGGCCGCCTGCATGGAACGAGTAGGGCTGTTCCAAAGCTCCTCCATTCGTGATGACCATTGGGGTGACCGTGTCTTTTCCGGCTTGTCGGATTTGTTCCAAGTCGGCCGTCAACAGTGGCTGTCCGGTCGTGACCGTGTCACCGACTTTGACGTGGACATCGAACGGGCTTCCCGCAAGCTCGACCGTATCTAGTCCGACATGAATCAAAATTTCAGCTCCGTCTCCCGAACGGAGCCCGATGGCATGCTTCGTCGGTGCGACTTGGACGATGGTCCCATCAGCCGGGGCGACGACGGTTCCGTTCGTCGGCATGATGGCAATCCCGTCGCCCATCATCTTCTCGCTGAAGACAGGGTCGGTCACTTCCTCAAGTGGAATGATGTCTCCTTCCATGGGTGCATAAAGTGTCAGTGTATGTCTCTTCATCCACTTATTCAATAACATCTTCGAATCATCCTTTCGCTTGAAAAATGATTGTGAAAAAACAAAACAGGCATGGAGTATAGACGGGTGGCCTGAGCCTTTCGTCTTACCCCATGCCTGATCGAATCAGTCACATGTGATCATTATTCGTTTCGTCACCCTCAAGATAGCACGCCGATGTATAGATATCAAGACCTAATTTGAAAGCGTTCTCTAGAAATTTTACTTCTTCGAAAATCTGTTGTATAGTTAGGGCGAAACTGAATGAGAAAGGTGTTGCATGTTAATGAGTGAGGTTGTATCTGCCTAACGAACTGAAAAAATGTTGGATGACACGTCTTTTTGTCATGCCTTCATGTTCTGTTACAGATACCGCCCTTCATAAACTGCCAGACACCGGTCTGTCTTTTTGCGTTGGTCGTCATCGGCCGACGCTTTTTGTTTGCGCGGTATCTCCATCCCATTTTTAAGGAGACTCCATCATGAATGAACAAACTTTAGACAAACTACAATATAACGACTTGATTCAACACGTCGAACGCTACTGCATCAGCGGATTCGGACGCAACTTGTTACGAAACCAGCGTCCGACGAGCCATTTGCAAACGGTTAAAAAACGGCTCCAAGAGACATCGGAAGCACGCGCGATTCTCGACGCGACGTCACACGTCCCCTTTATCGGGGTATCCGATATGGAACCACTCATCGGTAAAATCAGCCGGGGTATCCAGCTCGAGGCAAGCGAACTCGAAGCCGTCGCCGAATTTTTCCGGGGTGCCCGGAAACTGAAGCGGTTCATGGCCGAGCAGGCGTTCTTTGCACCGCTCTTGTCCCTTTACGCGGGAGAGATGAGCGAGTGGCGCAGTATCGAGGAAGACATTATCCAGTCGATTCGCGGGGGACGTGTCGTCGACGAGGCGTCCAAAGAATTGAAACGGGTCCGCAAACAAATCGACATTCTCGAAGGACGGATCGAGGAGCGGTTGAGCAAGTTCTTGAAGAGCGCTGCGAACCGGGAAGCGATTCAAGACGGCTTTGTGACTAAGAAACAAGACCGATTCACGATTCCGATCAAAGCGTCGTATAAACATAAAATCGCCGGGACAATCGTCGACACGTCGAGCCGCGGCACGACTGTGTTCATCGAACCGGAAGCGGTGGCGAAGCTGAACGCGGAACTCGTCGTCAAACGGACGGAGGAAGCAGTCGAAATCTATCAAGTGCTCGCCACGCTTACCGGCATAGTGGCGGAGGCGTTGCCGACCATCGAGGCGACGCTCGACGTCATCGCCCAATACGACATGGTGTTCGCGAAAGGGAAGTATAGCCAAGCCATCGATGGCATCGCCCCGCGCGTGAACGGTGTCGGGAACATCCGTTTGAAACAAGTCCGCCATCCGCTTCTCGAACGAGCGGTCCCTCTCGACTTCTCACTCGGGGACACGTACCGCGGTCTGATTATCACCGGACCGAACGCCGGCGGGAAGACGGTCGTCTTGAAGACGATCGGTCTGCTAAGTTTGATGACGATGAGCGGGCTTCATATCCCGGCCCATCCGGACACGGACATCTCGACGTTTGACGACGTGTTCGTCGACATCGGGGACAACCAGGACATGGGTTCGGCGCTCAGCACGTTCTCGGCCCATATGCATAACGTGGCGAGCATCATGCAGGAGGCTGGGAAACGATCATTACTATTATTCGATGAGATCGGAAGCGGGACCGAGCCGAACGAGGGTGCGGCACTCGCCATCGCGATTTTAGAAGAGGCATACAAGCGCGGCTGTCTCGTCGTCGCCTCGACCCATTACGGCGAAATCAAAGCGTACTCAGAGACGCATCCGGACTTCATGAACGCGGCCATGCAGTTCGACCCGGACACGCTCGAACCGAAGTATCGGCTGTTGATTGGGCAGTCCGGCGACAGCAACGCCTTATTCATTGCCCGGAAAATGAAATTACCCGAATCGATTTTGAAGCAGGCAGCACGCTATATGCATGACAAGACGTACGACCAGTCGCTCCTTGATGCGACGCGCCTGACACAAGAAGTCGTCCGCCCTGTCGTCGAACCTGACCAAATGCTAGCGAAAGGCGACCGGGTCCGTCTGCTCGAGACAAATCAAGTTGGTCTCGTCTACGCGATGGATGAATCGTCGCGCCAAGTCACGGTCTATGTCGACGGTGTCTTCAGTGAGCATCCGCTCCGACGAGTTCGACGCGAGGCGAAAGCGCTCGACTTGTATCCGGCTGGGTACGACTTGGAGACGTTATTCATCGATTACCGGGACCGGAAAGAAGCGCATGACTTTGCCCGTGGCTCGAAAAAAGCGCTCCGTCGCGTCGAGAAAGAGATTCGGGCGCGGCAACGTGCCGAACGAAGCAAATGAGTGTATCTGGCAGGGCACTCGGGTAAGGAACAAGGACCGGGAGTCATCAGGTACAGTACGGCTTTCGGGTAACGTGTTGGAGGTGACTGGATGTTTTGGTTAAGCTTGTTGTTCGCCATCGGATTTGCCTTGATTCACTACTTTTCAGGACAGTTGATTCACGTGCGCGAGACGCCGCGGAGCCGGTTTCTGTCACTCGCGGGCGGAGTCGCCGTCGCGTATGTGTTTCTTCATCTCTTGCCTGAACTGAACGAATATCAACAAGAACTCGAAGGACATCTCGAGAGTGGGCTATTCGCCTCGATCGAGAATCATATCCTCGTCGTCAGCATGCTCGGTCTGGCAGTGTTTTATGGCTTGGAACGGTTGGCCACGCAAATGAAGAGACGCGGCAACGGCAACGTGTTTTGGATTCACATGGCGTTGTTCATCGTCTACAACTTCAGCATCGGCTATGTGCTCGCGAAGAGCGAGTTCGATACGGCATGGGCAATGACACTCTACTTTGTCGCATTGGGGATTCATTTCATTACGGTCGACCAGGGGCTGAGGCATCACCATCAGGAGTCGTACGACAGGCGAGGGCGATTGTGGTTGTCGTTGGCCGTACTTGCCGGGTGGGGAGTCGGCGCTTTTTCAGCGCTCCATGAAGTGACGCTGTCGATGATTGTCGCGTTCTTGGCCGGGGGGATTATCTTGAACGTCATGAAAGAAGAGCTACCAGAAGAACGGGACAGCAGCTTTCGCGCGTTCGCTGTCGGGCTCATCGGGTACGCTTTACTGTTATTGGCCATATGAAAAGGCAACCTCGCGGTTGCCTTTTTGCTTACAGTGAATTGGTACTCTGATTGTCTACGTTATTATCAGTCGCAGGTGTGTCCTCATCTTGGTTCGGTCCACCGAATTGACCATCGTGATGTGGGCCATGCCCACCTCCGTGACGTCCACCGCCAAAGCCACGCATGTCACCCAAGTCGTCGTAACTCGTGACGTCAGCAAAACGTTCTTCGTGGTCGGCGAGAATCGCGTCGGCCTCATCTTGCGTCAAGTCACCGGATTCGACGGCTGCCTCAAGTTTCGCTTCATGAGAAGTGATCATCGCCTCGATGAACTGTTCAATGGTGATCCCTGTTTCTTCCGCGAGTTCAGGAAGCGATTGTCCTTCTTCGCGCGCTGCTTCCACGTCGGCTTCGGTCAACCCGAGCGCCTCGAGCAAAGCGGCCTGACCGGCTGCCCGATCACCGAACATACCCCGCTCGCCTCGTTCCCCGCGTTCGCATTGGGTCGTCGTTTCCGTTCCGTCGGTCGTTGTCGTGTCGTTCGTGGCGGCATAGACGCCGGTTCCTGAGACGGCAAGTAGGCCGGCCAGGGCGATGGCTAATTTAGATGTCTTCATGTCAATCTCCTCCTTTACTACCTCAAGTGTAGGACGTGGGTGATCAAAAGTTGTGAGGGAATTGCAAGGTTTCTGCAAATTGTCTTTGGGAAATGATGGGTTCGTTTCGCGATGCGATATAATGGGGGTGGAGGCGATAAAGATGAACGTACTCGTAGTCGAAGATGAACCGAAATTAGCGGACGGGTTCGCCCGCTTTTTAACGTACGCGGGGTTTCATGTCAGTGTGGCCGGTACACTCGCCGAAGCGAAGCAGCAGCTCGAGCAACCGTTCGATGCGGTCCTGCTCGATGTTCGTCTGCCGGACGGGGAAGGTTGGACACTCATCCCGAAATTGAAGACGCTCAAGCCGCGACCGGCCATCATCTTGGCGACGGCACGAGGAGAGGCGGATGACCGTGTGTTCGGCCTCGAGCTCGGGGCCGACGATTATTTGGTCAAACCGATCGTGTTAAAAGAACTCGAAATTCGCCTGAAACGTCTCGTCAAACAGACGGACGAGATCTCGTTCGGCGACATGATGGTGGACGCACGATCCCGTACGGTGACCGATCACGGCCAAGCGATTCGGATGACCAATAAAGAATACGAGTTGCTCCTCTTCTTCTTGAAACATAGTGGAGAAGCGCTCGATCGCAACCGCCTACTTGACGAGGTGTGGGATTATACGTTCGCCGGGGACACGCGCACGGTCGACACGCACGTCAAACAGTTGCGTGACAAATTGCCGACGATGAAGCGGTACTTGAAGACGGTGCATCGCGTCGGTTATCGATTGGAGGAAGTCCGATGAGCCGGTTGATGAAGAAGTTGCTCTGGACCGCGATCCTCCCTCTCGTCGTCATGGCGGTGCTCACATTTGGTCTGACATCACTCTTGATTGGGCGTTTCGCGGAGACGGAGAGCTATGACCAACTCGAGCGTGAAGCGGACATCGTGTATGAGGCGCTTGTGGATGGACGCGGCATACCGGGTCAACTCGATGTTCTCGTGTTTCAAGACGGGGAAGCGGTCAATCTTGATCGTGGGGGCAGGATGCGTCGACATATGTCGCCAGTCCTCGATCCAGACTCACTTTCTGAACGAGATGAGGTCAGTGTGAACGGGGCGCGGTTATTGACGTTCCTTCGGGAAGAAGGGGATGTGCAAATCGTGACGTACGCACCCGTCCCGCTGTCGAATCCGCAGTTTCGTCAAATCTACGTCATTCTCGGAAGCGGGTTCTTGCTCGCGCTCATCGTCGCCGTCGGTGTGACGTATTGGATGGGGCGGCGTTTGACGTCCCCGCTCGTCGAGTTGAAGCAGGCGACCGCAGCCATCATGTTGGGCCGGCATGACATCACACTGCCGCCTGTCACCGACGACGAGATTGGCGATTTGACGGAAGCGGTCCGTCAGATGAACACATCACTCGAAGAGAAAGAACGGATGCAAAATACATTCATCTCAGGGGTTACGCACGATGTCCGGACCCCGCTTGCCATTGTCCGGAACGAGGCCGAAATGCTTGAACTCGGTGTCGTCAAACAAGAAGATGTGGCGGCGACGGGTCGCAGTTTAACCGAGGAAGTCGATCGGATCGATCGGCTCGTCAGTCAGATGCTCGAATACTCCAAACTATCCGCGGGCAACGTGACACTTTCGCTCGAGTCCGTTCGTTTGGATGCATTGATCAAAGAGACTGTCTCGCGGATGGATGAATGGTTCCGTCATAAGGAAGTGACGGTCACACTTGAACTCGTCGAGGACGCGGTCGTCCAGGCGGACCGATTGGCGATGGAGCGTGTGCTGTCGAACTTTCTTCAGAACGCGTATCACGCCAGTCCACTAGGAGGTGTGATCACGATCAGGCTCTCCGAGCGACGGCTTGAAATCGAAGACAAAGGGCCGGGCATTGCCGAGACGATGCGCGCCAACATCTGGGATATGTATGTGAAAGGGGACCGTTCGAACGGTCACGGACTTGGTCTGGCCATCAACAAGCTGTTGCTCGAGGCTCAAGGACTCGTTTACGGAGTCGAATCGAGAGAGGGAGAGGGGGCGTTGTTTTGGATCGAATGGGACTAAATTTATTTTTGCGGGGTGTCCGCTTAGAGCGAGATCGGATTGAAAAGCCAGGGTACCCGTTCTCGCTACCGATTTTTGATGGATTTGATGAATTGACGCTGACGAAGCCGGTCACGTTCTTGGTTGGTGAGAATGGGAGTGGAAAATCGACGTTGGTCGAAGGGATGGCTATCGCCGCCGGATTCAATCCGGAAGGTGGGGCGACGACGTTCCGTTTTGAGACCGAGGCAACGCATAGCCCGTTGTTCGAGGCGCTCCGTCCGATTCGGGGCGCGTACCGGCCGAAAGACGGATTTTTCCTCCGGGCCGAGACGGCATATCAACTGTCGAGCTATGTGGATGAGATCGCGCGAACGTCGCCCGACCCGGAACGGTTTTATGCGTCCTACGGCGGTCGATCGCTCCATGAGCAGTCGCACGGGGAGGCGTTTTTGTCGCTCATGCTCCATCGATTCCGAGACGGCGGACTGTATATTTTAGATGAGCCCGAGGCCGCCTTGTCGCCGATGCGGCAATTGACGATGCTCGCACGCATGCATGAACTCGTGCAATCGGGCAGTCAATTCATCATCGCGACCCATTCACCAATCCTCATGTCGTATCCGGACGCCGACATCCTCCAAGTCGAGACGGGACTCCGTCCGACGACGTTCGATGAACTCGAGCACGTTCGTGTCATGCGCGACTTCCTAGCGGCTCCGGAACGGATGCAACGTATCCTATTCGAATGAAAAACGGTCACGGTGTAAGCGTTTTATTTTTATGTTGACGTCAAGATTTCAAGGGGGGATGCTAGTAGCGAGAAGAAGAAAATCCACTTTGGGATTGTTACTGGTCAAGCAGGCAAAACCTAAATTGATGCCGATCATCCAGATGTGGGGACCGGTGTGAATTTAGGTTTTTTTCTTTTCAATCGAACTTGAGCGGAGGTAAATTGATTCCATGCAAATTTCAAAAGTGTTCAACAATAACGTCGTGGCCATTCAAGCGAACGGTCAAGAACAAGTCGTCATGGGACGGGGAATCGCGTTCCAAAAGCGTCCAGGCGATGCGATCGATCAAACGCGGATTGAAAAAGTCTTTACGCTCGAGAGTAAAGAGAGCCATGAACGGTTCGTCCATTTTTTGAATGAGATGCCAGCTACCGAGATGGATACGGTCAAAGAAATTGTCAAGCTCGCGGAGACGCGACTCGAGAAGCCGGTCCATGACTCGCTTTATGTGACCCTCGCCGACCACATCCATTTCGCTCTCAGCCGATATCGAGATGGAATCATCATCCGTAACCCGCTCGTTTGGGAAGTGAAGCGGTTTTATGGACCCGAGTTCGCGATCGGGAAAGAAGCGGTCGCCCTGATTAACGACCGGCATGACGTCAAGTTAGACGAGGACAAGGCGGTCGCGATCGCCCTCCATCTCGTCAACGCGACGATGTCGGGTGCCAAAGGTGAGAACTTACATCTCGTCACCGAGATGACACGCGCCACGCAAGCGATTCTCACCATCATCACGTACCACTTTCAAATCGATTTGGACGAAGAGTCGTACGCCTACTCACGGTTTTTGACCCACTTGAAATACTTCGCCCAACGGCTCGCCTCCGGGGAGAAGATTAAACCCGGTGGTGATGAGACGCTGTTTGAGATGGTGAAGCTGCGCTATCCGGATGCTTACGAATGTGTCGAGAAAATCGCAAGGTTGATTGCCACGAAGTACAATTACGAGGTCTCGACCGATGAGCGGTTGTATATGATGATTCATATCGAAAACTTAATGAAAGAACGACGATCCTAAGGATGGTTACTGATGATGCAGGCCAAACCTAAATGACGACACCTCCCGTGTGCGTTCATTTAGGTTTTTCTTTTTACCCAAATTGAAGGAGTGAACACTATGAGCCAAACAAAAAAGCTCGCGGCGGACATCATTCGTCACGTCGGCGGGAAAGATAACGCCAAAAGCGTGTTCCATTGTGCGACACGGCTACGTTTTAAATTAAAAGATGAACAGAAAGCCAATCCCGAAGCGTTAAAAAACCATGACGGTGTCATCACGGTCGTCCAAAGCGGCGGTCAGTTCCAAGTCGTCATCGGCAACAACGTCCCTTATGTCTACCAAGACGTGGTCGAGGCGGGCGGATTCCAGACGTCATCGAACGACGATACGGAAAAAACGGGCGTCTTTAATCGGTTGATTGATGTGATTGCGGGGATTTTCACCCCGATTCTCGGTCCGATGGCCGGAAGCGGTCTGTTGAAAGGGTTGCTCGCCATTCTCGTCGCCCTCGGCCTGCTCACACAAGACATGGGCACGTGTATTGTCTTGAACGCAGCGGGGAACATTATGAGCGGGGTGAAAAACCCTTACCTCAAGGCGAGCGACTGGGGTTGGGAAATCGATCCGATGGGACTTCGCGTCATCTTGAACAAACTGTATGAGCGCTATGAATTGCCGCTCTTCATCGTCGAGAACGGTCTCGGGGCTTATGATAAGGTCGAAGCGGACGGTTCGGTCCATGACGATTATCGGATTGAGTACTTGCGTGACCATTTGAAAGCGATGGTGGAGGCGATTGAAGACGGTGTCGACGTCATCGGTTATACGAGCTGGGGCTTTATCGACCTTGTCAGTGCGTCGACCGGGGAGTACAGCAAGCGTTACGGCTTCATCTACGTCGATAAGCATGACGACGGGTCGGGGACGCTCGAGCGTTCGCGGAAGGACTCGTTCTTCTGGTATCAAGACGTCATCCAGACGAACGGGGCGAGCTTGTTCGAAGATGAGACGGTAAAATAAGAAAGAGCGGCCGCGGCCGCTCTTTTCTTATGCTTTCGTGACTTTGCGTAAGACGATGATCGCGAGACTGACACCACCGGCAATCAACATATACGTGAGAATCTCCGTCCAGGCTGCCATCAGACGTCTTCCTCTGCAAAGACGGCCAAGTCCCCTTGAGGCATGGCGACGAGTAAAAAGTGTTCGCCTCCGAGCGGACGGGCGTCTCCGGCCTGCCAACTTTCATACTGTTCGTGATAGCCGTTCACGAACAGGACGGCTCCAGATTCAAATGTCAGTTCAAGATGGGGATTGTCTTCAGATAACAGGATGGAACGGACGCGTTCACGTCGGAGTTCGACGAGGTGATGGAGTTGTTCATCTTCGTTGAACGACGGTCCCGATGAATGGACGTACCAAGGTCCTTCAATCGAGAGCCACGACTCGTTGCCGTCTCGGCTGAAGTAGAGTAGATGATGATTGGGGCCGGAACCGAAGTCGATTCCGACGAAGGAAGACGCGTTAAACAAATGCTGTAAAATCCGTGTTGCTTCAAGATGTTCGGTACGGGTCACGCTTCCACCTCGCTTAAATGGGTTAGTTAATTCCATCATTCCACGTTACATCGCTAAAGTAAATGAAAGGATTATGTGAAATCACTCATATGAGAAGAAACAAGCGAGTTCGACAACTTATGGAAAATACTTCAAGTAAGTTAAAAGTTTGGTCAGTGATTGGACAAATCCGGTCCCGCGTTCGATGATTCGACTTATAATCAAAAGTATAGATGACTCGATGAAACGAGGGGTAACCATGGTTTATGGTCTATTGATTGGCGGCATCATCCTAATCACCATCGTCCTCAACGTCCTTCGGTTGATGACGACCCCCGCCTTGAATCGCTGGCTGCTCGCCGGGACGAGCAGCCTTGTCGTGATTTGGCACGGGGTGTTGTTCGATTTTTATGATTTACATTGGTCAGTGCTGTTATTGATTATGACAGGGCTCGTCTGTTTTCACTGGAAAGGCATGACTGTTGCAATCATGGTCAGCTGGCTTTTAGTATACAGTCAATCCGGGACATTATCCTTTCCGCTGTTGCTCAGTTATGTCTTTTTTGGCCTAGGAGCCGCGCTGCTCTATGGTTACATCAACCAGTTGAAGCGAGAGCGATCAGGCCGGTTGCGGATGCTGACGGCGAGTTCCCGTCAATTGAACGTGTTCCGGGAAGTCAGTTTTACGATGCAAGACACGCTCGACCCGGACCGATTGCTGCAAACGATTTTGACATCGGTGACGGCGGGGCACGGACTCGGCTTTAACCGATCGATCATCTTTTTCGCTGATTTGGAAAAAGATAGCATTTACGGAGTCATGGGCACGGGACCGATGAATCCGGAAGACGGGTTTCACATTTGGGAAGAAATCACCCGACAACATTATGATCTCCAAGGACTGATTGATGAGAAAGAGACGGACTCGTCACACGATGAGCAGTTGAATGAACGGATTCGGAAAATGACGATCCCGTTTCATGGAGACCACCTGTTCAAACAGACGCTCGACTCGGGACGGCCGCTCCACGTGTATGCGAGCATCACCGACGATCCGGTGCTGCGCATGTTACATACCGACTTACAGATGGACGAGTGCACAATTTTCCCGCTCCATCATCAAGGAATTCCATACGGACTTCTCGTCATCGACAATGTCGTCAATAAAAAACCAATCACCCCTCAAAAGATTGACAGTGTCCGACCGATTGCGGAACAAGCCTCGCTTGCGCTCCATCAGACGATGTTGTACCAGCGCATCGAGACGTTGGCGCTTCGTGACGGGTTGACGCGTCTCAAAAACCATCGTTCGTTCGAACAAGATTTGGATGTCTTGTTCCGGGAGTGCGAAACGGACGAGCTGTCACTGATTGTGATGGATATTGACCATTTCAAGCATTTCAACGACACAAACGGTCACTTGGCTGGAAACGAGTTACTCACGCGGCTCGCGAGTGTCATTCGACGAAGCGTGCCGGATGAACAGATGGCGTATCGGTTCGGTGGCGAAGAGTTTGTCGTTCTCTTGCCGCAGTTCGACGAAGTCGAGGCGTCCCACGTCGCGGAGACGATTCGTGCGGCCGTGCTCGGCACCAACTTCATGTACGGGGAGCGACAACCAGGTGGTCAGTTAACGCTGAGCTTCGGTGTCGCTTCGAAGCACACGCTTCACGAACAGTCACGCGAACAGTTGATTGAGTGCGCCGATCAAGCGTTGTATGCGGCCAAATCACGAGGGAAAAACCAAGTCTGCCGCTGGGAAGGGGTACCGCTATGACTGAATTCAGTGTCATGATCATGACCGTCGCCTTTATCGCGACCATCTTGTTTACGAGCCGTCCAAGTTATCGGTTTGTGACGGGTAGTGTGGCCAACCGACACGCAGAGGCACTGGGCATCTCGTTGAAAGACGTCTCATTCTCGTTCGACCAAATGGTGTATTTCATCGCCTTGCCGACAACGATTCCCGAAGTGCGGGATGCGATGAAAGAAGAGCTGGCCGTCGAACCGTATTATGAGTCGTATTTCTTTCCAGAAGTGAACGGCGTGCAAGTCTCGGTGAAGTCAGGGTCCGCCGTGATTCCTATCGCCTATTTGCCGATTGACGATTTCAGCCTTCCCGTGTTGGATCGACACTTGGAGGCAGGCAAGGTTAATGAACACGTCAACCGAACGATTCGGGCACACATGATCGTTCATGAGCGTACGCTCGCAGCGATTCGAGACGAGGTGTACCATCACATTCATGAAGACCGCCTGGCACAATAAAAGGGTTTCCATCACAGACTCGTGGCGGAACCCCTTTTTTCACTGCGCCAACATGTGAAATCGTGCGGCACCGATCAAGTTGGCCTCGTTGAAGTGGGCACACGTCTCGACGTCGATGCGGAACGTTCCGAACGCGTCGCAAAGCGCGTCCAAGTGTCGCTTGATGCCGTCCCGAACTTCCGGGCGACGACTGATGCCGCCACCGATTAAAATACGCTCCGGGTCGAGCCCGAATTGGAGGTTGTAGATGCCAATCGCGTTCCAGCGACAGAAGCGCTCTAGTTCCGCCTGGATGATTGGGTCGCTTTGAAGCGCGAACACATCTTTTCCGGTAAGGGGACGTCCGAGTTGCTCACTGCATCGATGGACAAGAGCGGCCGTGGCACCGATTTTACTCCACAGGCAAGTCGTACCGTTCTTTGAACGCCTGTAAGAAAGGACGATCATGAATGTAGGGAAGTGCACTGATTCCATGAATCACGCCGGTCGTCGAATCGACGGCGCCGGGCGCACTGAAGCCGATACCGTCGAAACGGGCTTCGGCGGTCGTTTCGTTAAAGATCACATCGACTTGTTCGAGCAAGCCGTCCCACGTCGCAGGGGTTGGGACGTGTTTGTTTGACAGTAAGGTGCCATCGGATCGGACGACTCCGTATTTGATACTGGTTCCACCGATATCGATGGCTAAATAATGTTGCATGCTGTTCTACTCCTTTATGTGGAGGATGACAAGGGATATTATGACACATTTTTTTTGCGTGTTATGATAAACATAGTAAAAAACATATTCGTAAATCGGGAGGTTCTCTCTCATGAACGTTCACATTGAACAAGCCGGGTATGAACGCGGTGAGGCGGTCATCGAGGCCATCCGGTTCGAGGTCCGCCCGGGCGAAATCGTCGGGATGATTGGATCGAACGGGGCCGGGAAGAGTACGACGCTCGCCTGTCTCACCGGAACGATCCCGTGGATGCGTGGAACGGTGCAAATTGACCGCTACGCCTATATCCCCGAGCAACCGGTGTACTATGATTATTTGACGCTCGAGGAACATATCGCTCTCGTGTTGGAATTGACGGACGTTGATAATCGTGAGCGGACGGAAGAACTGATCCGGTTGTTTCGGCTCGAGACGGTTCGCCACGACTATATCGCCTCGTTCTCAAAAGGGATGAAGCAAAAAGCGATGATCCTCTTGGCGCTCATCCAAGAAGCGAAGTTTCTCCTTGTCGACGAACCGTTCGTTGGACTCGATGCGACGACGACGATCCAGTTGCTTCGTTTACTTGAAGCGGAACGTCGTCAAGGTACCGGGGTGCTTCTCGTCACCCACGTCCTCGATACGGCAGAGCGGTTATGCGACCGCTTCGTCTGGATCGATGACGGACGCATGCTCGCGGGCGGGACAAAAGAAGAGTTGCGTCTCAGCCTGCAAACCGAAGGCGAGTCGCTGTTCGATATGATGGAAGATGTGGTCATGCGATGAATGAACATCAGCTGTTCGTTAGACGTGTCCGCACCCATGTGACCAAACAGTGGAAGACGTGGCGGCTCATCTTGGATTGGACAGTCGTTCTATACGGCGTCATTCCGTTCGCCATCTTTCTCGGGTATCAATACCGATTGCTTTGGCAAGGCGAAATCGAGTGGGTGAGTCAGGTGCCGATGTTCGTTTGGGCGCTTGGAATTGGAATCGTCCTCCTTAGAAATCCGTTTTTCGTCTGGGTCGAACGGGCGGACGTGACGCTGGTGGCCAAACGTTCTTTGATTGATAAATTGAAGCACGATTCGCTGCTCTATCAAGCCCTCAAACTCGGTGCAATGTTCCTCTTTGTTTTGTCGGCGTTCATGCCCGTGCTTTGGCTTGACGGTTGGTCCGTTGCCTCTATATTCGCATTCGGGATCAGCCTCCTATTTTTGACCGGGATTCATACGTGGATCCGTTATCAGTTGACGGTCCGGCACAGCCATTGGATGTTACGAGTTACGGCCACGTGTGTGACGTTCGTTTGTATGTATGCGCTCCTCATCGACTCACCTTTATGGTCGGCCGTACTCGGCAGTGGTCTTGTTGCATTTGCGATGTATGTCGGAGAAGGGTGGCTGTCACGCCACCCATATCTTAGCCAAGAACTCGAACGTAGTGAGGCGTTGCGTACCGCTTTTGACCGGGCATTATTATCGACGTCGGGCGCCATCGAGAAGCCGAGCCGGCGCAAGCGTCCGCTCTATCGACCGAGACCGAATCGGTTTGGGACCGCCCGGCGCACGACGGCCATCTTACTTTATATACGGACGCCGCGTCATCGGAACTTATGGCTGCGTCTCATCCCGCTTGCCGTCACGGGGATGCTCCTCGTACCGAGTTGGTTCAAGTTGCTCATCCCGCTCTACGTCGGCTATGTGATGTGGCAAGAACGACAGGCGTTCAAACAAGAGATGGAGCGGCATCCGTTTTTCCGTGCCATCCAAGAAAGGACACATTCATGACTGAACAAGACTATGAACGATTGCTCCAAATCGAGACGGCGAAACCGCAACAAGGATTCCCGGCCTCGGCCGAATACCACCGCTATGAACCGACTCCTTATGAGGCGCTCGACTTGTTGCGTGACGCCTATCCGCTCGCGGCCACGGACACGGTCGTCGACTTCGGCTCGGGGAAAGGGCGCCTCCCGTTTTATCTCGCCTATACGTTCCGAGTTCGGGCCATTGGCATCGAAATGGATGGCGGCTTCCACGAAGCGGCACTTGAGAATTGGATGAACTACGCCAAGAAACACCGGACGCGTGGCAGTGTCCAGCTCGTCCGCGGCTACGCCGAACAGTTTGAGGTGCCGGCTGAGGCGAACCGCTTTTATTTCTTCAACCCGTTCTCGGTGAACGTGTTCCGGCAGGTCGTTGCGAACATCATCGAGTCGGTCGAGCGCGCACAGCGTCCGGTCGACCTCATCCTCTATTATCCGGCCGATGAGTACTTACATTTTTTGAATGACGAGACGCCTTTCCGCTACGTACAGGACGTTCGCTTGCCGTTAAAGAATCTCCATGAGCGCTTTCTTATTTATCGTTTTGATATGATAGAGTCATCTTGGTAAATGGGGAGTGGATCATCGTGAAGAAAGAAGATATTTTAGATGCGTATCGTTGGCGTCAAGCGACGAAAGAGTTCGACGCGGACCGTAAAATCGATGAGGAAGATTTCGAATTCATTCTGGAGACGGGTCGCTTATCACCGAGTTCGTTCGGCTTCGAGCCTTGGCAGTTCGTCGTCATTCGTCGCGAAGACTTGCTCCGGAAAATCAAAGACCACGCGTGGGGTGCCCAAGGACAGGCGTTAACGGCGAGCCATTTCGTGTTGATCTTGGCGCAGACGCCTGAAGCGATGCGCTACGACTCGGACTACATCCGTCACATCGTCACGGACGTCCAAGGACGGACCGAGGACGAGTACGCCCTTCGGGTGAAACGGGTCCGTGAGTTCCAAGAACAAGATTATCGACTGTTGGACGACGAGCGTGTGTTCCAAGAATGGATCAAACGCCAGACGTATATCCCGCTCGGCAACATGATGACGGCCGCAGCACAGATCGGCGTCGACTCATGTCCGATCGAAGGGTTCAATCAAGCGGAGATTGACGAATTATTGATTTCGGAAGGCGTCATGGAACGAGGCGCCTGGTCGCTCTCGGTCATGGTCGCATTCGGACATCGGGCCCGTGACTTCGCGCCGAAGACACGCCGTGACTTTAATGAGGTCGTCAAATACATCGGATGAAAAAAAGCTCAAGCGCCGAGGCGCTTGAGCTTTTGCTTATTTCCAGTCGGTGATGCGGTCGATTGGGAAGCGGACCGATTGGTAACCGTCTTCCGCGGCTTTTCCGATTGAGAGGAGCATGACCGGAAGGTAGCGCTCTTTCTCGAGGTCGAACGCTTCCGCGATGTTCGCTTTGTCATAACCACCGATCGGGTTTGTGTCGTAGCCGTGGGCACGGGCGACGAGCATGAGTTGCATCGCGACGAGACCCGAGTCGAGCAAGATGCTGTCTTTGACAGACTCTTTCGGTGCGTCTTTGAAGATGCCTTTGATCATGTCAACTTGACGGTCGCGGACGTCTGGTGGCATGAGGCCACGCTCGACGGCCGTATCAAAGATCTCTTGTGTGTAATCGGCCATCTGGTAGTCGGCAAAGATGGCGATAACGGCTGATGACGTCTCGACTTGGCGTTTGTTGAAGCTTGCGAGCGGAAGGAGTGTGTCTTTACCTTCTGCGCTATCGATGACGACGAAGCGCCACGGTTGCAGGTTGAGTGATGACGGTGCCGTCGTCGCTTCCTCCAGGATTTGTGTCATCTCTTCTTTTGAGATTTTGACGTTCTCATCATAGACGCGAATCGAGCGGCGTCCTTTGAGGATTTCCATAAAGTCTTTCTGTGTTGTCGTGTTCATATAAGGGTCTTCCTTTCATGTTGAATGTTGGTTTGTAACGTATTTAAAAGTTCGAGTAACTGTCGTTGCTCCTCTACCTTCATGTTTACAAAAAGACGGTCCGATAAGCACTTCTTTTGCTCGGTCCAATGTGCAATCCGCTCCCGACCGACATCGGTCAAATCGACAAAGATGACCCGATTGTCTTGGAGGCAGCGTTCGCGCGTGATCAAGCCCTGTGTCTCGAGCTGTTTCAAATGACGCGTGATGGCGGCATGATCGACGCCGACCCGTTGTTGCAGTTCACGCTGACGCAAAGGGCCGACGTGATGCAAGTTGCTCAAAATATCGAAGCGGGTCGAGCTGAGCCCATCCATTTCCGTATCGAACAGTTGGGCCAGTTCTTTTTGTACGGTGATGACGTGGTAGAGAATCTCATCGCTGAGCGAACAGGCGTCGCGCATCGGGTATCCTCCTTCAAAAAACTAATTGATGAATCAATCATTGATAGGTCACACAATGTATACTAATCGGTTTTGAAATAGATCGCAAATAAAAAGTTTCAAAAAAACTGTTGTCAAACTGTTATATAATAGTCTATATTAAAGTAAACTGATATATAACAATTGAATGGGAGGATGTGACGGCTTGGACCATTACAAACAAGTAGGTACTTATCACGTACATGAAACGTTGCTCGACTTCATCTCGGCTCGTATATTGCCTGACGAAGAGGCACACCGACAATTTTGGCCTGGGGTCGGGCGCCTACTCGATGAGTTCATTCCTCGGAATGAGTCACTGCTTCACGAACGTGAGTCGTATGAGCGACTATTACAGGAATGGTACAGCGAGCACAAGCAAGCCTTTGACCTGGAAGACTATGAGCGTTTCCTTCGGTCCATCGATTACATCGAAGCGACCGTCCCTGATTTCAGCATCGACGTTTCAGGTGTCGATTCAGAGGTTAGTAGGCAAGCCGGACCACAGCTCGTCGTTCCGCTCGACAACGCGCGCTATGCGTTGAACGCGGCGAACGCCCGCTGGGGAAGCCTGTATGACGCCTTGTACGGAACGGACGTCATCGACGAAGAGGACGGGAAAACGAAGTCGAACGGCTATAATCCAGTTCGCGGTGAAGCGGTCATCGCCTATGCCAAACAATTTCTCGACGATACATTTCCGCTCCGGGAGGGCTCGCACGAAGAAGCGAACGGCTATCTCGTGTCAGAGGGCAGGCCATACGCCATCATCGAAGGGAACCGCATCGCGTTTCAAGACGATTGTCTCGTCGGCTATGTCGGGGAAACGAGTGATCCGAATAAGCTCTTGCTCGTCCATAACGGGATTCACGCCGAGTTGCAGTTTGACCGGGACCACCCAATCGGACGGGTCGATCGAGCAGGGCTCATTGACATCGAACTCGAGTCCGCCTTGTCTGCCATCGTCGACTGTGAAGACTCGGTTGCCGCTGTTCGGGCGGAAGACAAGGTCCACCTTTACGCGAACTGGCTAGGCCTGATGGACGGGACGCTCGAAGCAACGTTCACGAAAGGAGGTCGGCCGCTCACTCGGAAGTTGAACCCTGACCGGAAGTATGTCGGGAAAGACGGGCGTGAAGTCACGCTTCCGGGCCGATCGCTCCTCTTTATTCGAAACGTCGGGCACTTGATGACGACAGACTTGATGATCGACGCGGAAGGACGTGAAGTACCGGAAGGGATCTTGGACGGGATTTTCACTGCGCTCATCGCGAGCCGCCATCTTGATGCCAGACGAAATTCCCGCGAACGCTCCATCTATATCGTCAAACCGAAGATGCATGGATCTAAGGAAGTCGCGTTCACGAACGACTTGTTCGATGCGATTGAAGATGTACTCGAGTTACCGCGTCACACGCTCAAAGTCGGCGTGATGGACGAGGAGCGACGCACGTCGCTTAATTTGAAGAACTGTATCGAGCAAGTGAAGGAACGCATCGTCTTCATCAATACCGGATTCCTCGACCGGACGGGCGATGAGATTCACTCCTCGCTCACGCTCGGACCGATGCGCAAGAAAGGCGAGATGAAGACATCAAAGTGGCTCGATGCTTATGAACGTCTGAATGTCCAGATCGGGCTTGACGCAGGATTCCATCAACGCGGGCAAATCGGGAAAGGGATGTGGGCGATGCCCGATCGGATGCGCGACATGATGCGTGAAAAAAGCAATCATGTCCGGTCCGGGGCGACGACGGCTTGGGTGCCGTCCCCGACGGCGGCCACGCTTCATGCACTGCATTACCATCAAGTCGATGCGTTTGACGTTCAGCGTGAGTTGGCGAATCGTTCGTTTGATCCAGCAACTGAGCGAGGGCGTCTGCTCGAGGTACCACTCGCCACGCGTCTCTATACAGATGAGGAAGTGAACGAGGAACTCGAGAACAACCTGCAAGGGTTGCTCGGTTACGTCGTCCGTTGGGTCGAGCAAGGTGTCGGTTGCTCCAAAGTGCCAGATATTCATCATGTCGGGTTGATGGAAGACCGAGCAACGCTTCGTATTTCGAGTCAACATGTCGCCAACTGGCTATACCATGGAATCTGTAGCCGTGAACAAGTCGAAGCGACGCTTTACCGGATGGCCGAGGTCGTCGACGCGCAAAACGCGGAAGATCCGCACTATCGTCCGATGACGCCAGATGTAGACTGCTCCATCGCCTATCAAGCGGCGAAAGAGTTAGTGTTCGAAGGCGATGCATCACCAAATGGATATACGGAACCGATCCTGCACCGGCGCCGCCGACAGTTTTTACAACAAGTGACATTAGAACCGAATTTAAAAGGAGGAGCATCATCATGACAACGAAAAAAATCGAAAGCGAACAGTTGATTGAACGTTGGGTCGTCCGTCGGATCGTCTCGGGGGAATCGACAGCGGCGCTCGCTAACACGGCGTTCGTCTATGGGAACGATTTGATGCGCCTCGTGCTCGACCGGGCCGACGGGTCGCTCCAAATCATGAGAGAGCCGGTCGAAGAGGTCGTCATATTCCGTAAACCAGAAGATCGTGACGAAGAAAACGTCTGTCGTTGCTGCGGGATGGAGCACTCGTCATTCAAAGCGGCGCTCGAATGCTGTGCATACTTGGATTAAGCTTGCATTATCTGTTATATAACAAACGATAAATATATAAATTAATATAATACAGGAGGAATGGATATGAATGAACAACAAATGCAACTAGAGGATATGTTACAGTCGGAACGGTTTAACGGGGTCGAACGTCCATATGGGGTCGAAGACGTGATGAGGCTTCGGGGGTCTGTCCTGATCGAGCATACGCTCGCGACAAAAGGAGCGGAACGGTTATGGGAGTTACTCCACGAACGAGACTACGTCCACGCGCTCGGCGCGTTGACGGGGAACCAGGCCATCCAGCAAGTGAAGGCGGGTCTCGAAGCCATCTATTTGAGCGGATGGCAAGTCGCCGCCGATGCGAACTTGTCGGGGCACATGTACCCGGACCAAAGCCTATACCCGGCTAACTCGGTGCCGAGCGTCGTCAAACGGATTAACCAGGCGCTTCAACGGGCCGATCAAATTCAAACGGCGGAAGGGAAAGGCGATACGCATTGGTTCGCCCCGATCGTCGCTGACATGGAAGCCGGTTTCGGCGGTGTGCTCAACGTGTTCGAGTTGACAAAGGCGATGATTGAGGCGGGTGCAGCCGGCGTCCACTTGGAGGATCAACTCTCTTCAGAGAAGAAGTGCGGTCACCTCGGCGGCAAAGTGTTGCTGCCGACACAGACGGCCGTGAAAAACTTGATTGCCGCACGTCTCGCGGCAGACGTCATGGGTGTTTCGACGATTATCGTCGCCCGGACCGACGCCCACGCCGCGAACTTGATTACGAGCGACATCGACCCGATCGATCATCCGTTCATCGTCGGCGACCGGACGCCAGAAGGGTTTTATCGGACCGAGGCAGGAATCGAACAGGCGATCGCACGCGGTCTCGCCTATGCACCGTACGCCGACCTCGTTTGGTGCGAGACGTCCGAGCCTGATTTGGACGAAGCGCGTCAATTCGCGGATGCGATTCATGCGAAGTATCCGGGCAAACTTCTCGCTTACAACTGTTCGCCGTCATTCAATTGGAAGAAGAAGTTGTCGGATGAGGAGATCGCAACGTTCCAACAAGAGATTGGTGCGATGGGATACAAGTTCCAATTCGTGACGCTCGCTGGCTTCCACTCGCTCAACTTCGGAATGTTCGAACTCGCACGCGGGTATAAAGACCGCGGGATGGCCGCCTACTCGGAACTGCAACAGGCCGAATTCAGTGCAGAACAGCACGGTTATACGGCGACACGTCACCAACGTGAGGTCGGGACCGGGTATTTCGATGAGGTGTCTCTCGTCATCTTGGGAGGCCGGTCGTCAACGACGGCGCTCACCGGATCGACCGAGACAGAACAATTTGAAGCGCCGTCCCATTAAGCGTCGCCCCTCCACAAGAGGGGCTTTTTTTGTGTCCAAATTCAGAACGCGTGCATCCTGTTCACTTAAATGTGACGTATTTCACATTTTTGTCGTCAAACTCTTGCTACGCTGAACATGTCAAAATGAATATGGAGGTTATGACAGATGACACAGACATTCACGGGCGATACGCACGTATCTGAAATCGTCAAACAATGCCCGCAAGCGGCAGACATTTTCAAACGGAACCGAATCGATTTTTGTTGTGGCGGCAACCGGCCACTCGCTGAAGCGACTGACAAATCGAAACGGTCGACGGAAGACATTTTAGAAGAAGTCAATGCGCTCTATCAACGCAAGCAAGAGATGAACGAGAAGAGCATCGATTGGGATGCTGCTTCTTCATCGGAATTGATTGAGCACATCATTTATAAGCATCACCAGTTTTTGACGGACGAATTACCACAGCTCACACCATATGTGACAAAAGTGTTCCGGGTTCACGGACAAAACCATCCGCACCTCGGACGCATTCATCAACTGTTCAATCAATTGAAAGTGGAACTTGAACAACATATCGTCAAAGAAGAGACAGAAGACTTCCCGACGTTGCTTCGTCACGAGACGGCACCGACAGCTGAAACGAGACGGGAGCTTGATGACATCTTGGCCTCGCTCGAGTCAGAACACGCGGCAGCCGGTGACATTTTAAAAGAGTTGCGTCAAATCACGAACGACTATACGCCGCCTGAAGGAGCGTGTGGGACGTATCGTCTTGTCTATCAACGGTTAGAAGCGCTCGAATCGGATACATTTGAACACATTCATCTCGAAAACAACATTTTATTCCCGCGGGCGCGCACGTTCGCTTAAGCAGTGGCACACCTCTACTTACGTGGGGGTGTCTTTTTGTGACGTTTGATACAGATGAGAGGCAAATCAAGCGCTACGATAAAGGGGAGGCAAAGGAGTGATTAATCATGAAACGGGTGAGTGGAGTCATCGTAGGGGTGACGGTCGCCTTATTACTAAGTCAAGTCTGGTCGAGTTCAGATTCGGAGGACACCACCGTGACCATTTTGGCGGCGGCAAGCTTAGGACCGGCTTTAGAAGCGGTAGAGCGACAACTTGAAGCGGAATTCGATGGGATCGACGTTCGGGTCGTGACGAACGGGAGCGGCGCCTTGCGAGCACAAATCGATCACGGGTCTCCGGCAGATATCTTTTTAGCCGCGAGCGTTGATGATGTCGACCGATTACAAATCCCAATTCTAGAGCGGGATGCGTTCTTGCATAACGAGCTGTGGCTCGTGACACCGAAAGGGAAACCGTGCGCGGAGACGTGGGACGACTTGAACGCATGTGCTCGGATCGTCATCGGTGATCCGGTCAATGTCCCGGCCGGTCGCTACGCGAAAGCGGCGTTAGAAGTGGAAGGCGTGTGGGAAGAAGTGGAACCACGAATCATGTTCGCCCAGAATGTGAGACAAGTGTTGACGCTCATCGAACAAGGCGACGCCAATGCGGGATTCGTCTATAAGACTGAACTGACGACGGACGTCGAGTCGCTTCAGGCGGTCCCGTTTGAAGCGACGGGTACGATCGCGTATCCGGCGGTTCGGTTGACGCACAACCCATACGTGCGCGATGTTTACGCGCGTTTGTTTGACGATGAGATCCAAGCTCACTTTTTAGCGAAAGGATTTTCTAAATGACGCAATCTCCACTTCAACTCACATTCGAAGTCGGGATGATGGCGACGGTGAGCGCCTTCGTCCTCGCCTTCGGAGTAGCCTATTTCATGCATCACCGTCAATTCAAAGGAAAGCGGCTGTTGGAGACGGTGTTTTTACTGCCGCTCATCTTGCCGCCGACAGTCATCGGACTATACGCCTTGATTGTCCTCGGGAACAACGGGATCGGCGGATTGTTACCGATTACTATCTTGTTCACCAAACAGGCGAACGTCATCGCGTCCGCCTTGGCCGCGTTCCCACTCATCTACCAAACGATTCGTCTCGGTCTCAAACAACTCGATGCGGAATGGTATGAGGCCGGACGCGTGCTCGGCGGGTCAGAGCGTCAACTGTTCACCTACGTGACGATTCCGCTGCTGTTACCCGCGTTGACGAGCGGCTTCGTCCTCGGCTTCGCCCGATCAATCGGCGAGTTTGGAATTACGATGATGATTGCCGGAAATATCCCGGGCGAGACGATGACGCTCGCCACAGCGATTTATATGGCGACAATTAACGGTGATATGACCCAGGCACTCGTCTGGAGCGGATGGTTGGTTGGTTTGGCGTTTTTAGTCCTCTGGCTGAGTGAACGTTATGGCAAGCGTTCATATTAGTCGATCACATCGACTTTTTTCACATAAGACCGGTTCGGAGTATTTAAGATACTCGGACCGGTCTTTTTCCAAATGTGGACGTGGTCCCCGACAGCGATTTGCTCGAACGTGGCTTTCACTTGAAACTTGAACCAGCTTACGTCTTCCGGTTCACTTTGTGCGAACAAGGTGTCAGGAGAGAGCGTGGCCTCTTCTGCGGTAATTCCGCTGATGACGAGTGCGGTGCGGTCAGATTCATTTATTTCAATCACATACCCCTCGACATCTGGTTCGGTCGTCGCTCGATTGGCGAAGACGAAACCGATGGAAAAGACGACGAGCATGGCCGCGATGGTGAGGAATAACATGATTTTAAGCGATGATTTCATAAGGGAACGCCTCCTTCGTTCATTATTCTGTCACGTCTCGAATCGCTTATCTGTGAAAAAAGTAACAGTTAAGTCGAGATGTCATCTTTATGATGAAACTATGAAGTCGCTCGGAAAGAGAAGGGGGAACACATATGTCCGATCGTTATTTTTATTCGACCGCCGCAAAGTGGTCGTTCGTAGGATTCACCGTCTTGGTGCTCTCGACATGGATCGCCTCGGCAGGATTTGAGCACGTAGACATGGCGCTGTTCGGCTACTATATCGCCGCCGTCATTTGCATGATTGGGATGGTCGTCCGCTTGACGTTATTTTTTGCACGGCCGGCCACCTCACAAGTATTGAAGCGGAGCCTCAAACAAATGAAGGCAGAAAAGAAACGGGCCAGCAAGGCCGTCGCCGCTACGACCGTCAACAACATCGTCTTACAGAAGTTCATCTGGGAACGTGGCTGGTACCGCTGGACCCAACATATGTTGATTGCCTGGGGATGTCTCGGGTCGTTCGCCATCACATTCGGGCTGACGTTCCAATGGATGCGGTTTGATTTGATTGATATCGAGACGTATCAGATTGTCGTCTTTAACATCCCGACCATCAAGATGGCCGCGCACGGGTTGTTCGCGGAGCTCGTCTATAACGGCTTGAACATCACCGCGCTCATGTTGCTCGTCGGCGTGCTCATGGCGCTCTATCGCCGGATCAACGACCAGGACGTGAAAGTGACCCAGCGGTTCGAATTTGATATTTTACCGCTCCTCATGTTGCTCATCGTCACTGTCTCGGGGTTGTTGCTGACCGTTTCGTACGTGTTCTTCGGAGGCTTCATCCATCACGAGCTCGCCTTGTTCCATCAATTGACCGTCATCATCTTTTTATGTTACTTCCCGTTCGGTAAACTGTTCCACTTGCCGGTCCGACCGATGGCGGCCAGTGTCCCGATGAACTACCGGGAAGTTGAGGCAGATGAGACACGTGTCTGCGCCGGGTGCGGGACACGTTATGCGACGGACAATCAAGTCGAGGACGTCCAAGCGATTTTGCAAGCACAGACGATCCAGCTCGGGCTCAGTGACGGGACCCAGCTCTCTGATTACTGCCAACCGTGTCGACGTTCGATGCGTGTGAAGATGCAATTGAACTTGATGAACGGACAGTTACCGACGCACCCGGTCGATACGAACACCGGCATGTCGATGCCAGGATTCGGCCGACCGAAGGAGACGAAAGGTGAGGCAAAAGATGAGACACCTGTGCGTTAAGTGCGGCGAACCGACCGGCACGCTTGAAGAGATTGAACAAGTGAAACAATTGCTCGAGGGGTCGGACCAACTCGTGAAAGTCGATGCGGCGCACACGGTCCAAGACCTCTGTCACGCCTGTCGTCGTCGCGCCCGGCTCGATTCGGCGCTCGGACGGCCCGGAAGTGACGGGATGCATTATCCGCTTCAAACGATTAACGGCTATCACGTCAGTGGATTTTCAAAACGAAGAGCGGAAACGTTCTATGGAGGGGAAGACGATGAGTGACTTTTTAACGTCGCCAGAAGTACAGAATTTAATCAAACCGGGTGAAAAGTTGATCACGACCCACTGTTGTTACTGTGGCATGCAGTGCGGCATGCATATCCGGGTCGATGAGAAAACCGGGGCCGTCAAAGGCGTTGAACCACGCTACGATTTCCCGGTCAACAAAGGAAAACTTTGTCCGAAAGGCGTCACGGCCTATCAAACGATCGAACATCCGGACCGCATCATGACTCCGCTCATCAAACGGAACGGCAAGTTTGAAAAAGCGACATGGGAAGAAGCGCTCGACGTGATCGAAGCGAACTTTAAACGCATTCAACGAGAGCATGGGAAAGATGCGGTGTCCGTCTTCGGCGGCGTCTCGATGACGAATGAAAAATGTTACCTCGTCGGGAAGTATGCCCGGGTCGCACTCGGCACACGGTTCATCGATTACAACGGTCGCTTCTGCATGTCGTCAGCTGCCGGCGGTTTCTTAAAGACACTTGGGATTGACCGCGGAGCGACGCTTCCATGGACGGAGTTCGAGCACGTCGACACATTCTTTGTCGCCGGTTCGAATATCGCCGAATGTCATCCGACGACGACGCAACATATTTGGAAGGCGAAAGACAAAGGCGCGAAAATCATCGTCGCCGACCCGCGTGAAATTCCGATGGCGCGCGTCGCCGATGTCCATCTCGATTTGAAGCCAGGGACGGATGCGGCGCTTGCGATGGGATTGCTCAACTTTTTAGTCGAACACGATTATGTTGATCAAGCGTACGTGGATGAGCGTTGCGATAACTACGAAGAGTTGAAAGCGTCGGTCCGAGACTGGACGCTCGAACGGACGAGTGAGGTAACCGGTGTCGCCATCGAAAAACTCGAGAAGGCCGGTCATATTTACGGGAAGAGCCCACGTTCGGTCATGTTGTTCGCCCGCGGCGTCGAACAACAGTCAAAAGGCGTCGACAATGTCTCGCTCTATACGTCGATGGCGCTCTTACGAGGCATGATTGGGAAGTTTGCTTCGGGCGTCGCCACGATGACGGGGCAAGGGAACGGGCAGGGTGGACGAGAACATGGACAAAAAGCAGACCTGTTACCAGGCTACCGGAAATTAACTGACCCGAAAGCCGTTGAATATGTGAGCGGGGTTTGGGGCATCGATCCTTCCGAGATGCCAAAACCAGGTGTGTCCGCGTTCGAAATGTTCGATGAGATTCAAGCGGGAACGATTCGGGCGATGCACCTCATGTGTTCGAACCCAGCCGTTTCGGCACCGAACCTTCCGTACGTGTGGGACAGTTTCAACAAACTCGATTTCTTCGTCGTCAGTGACTTCTTCATGTCGGAATCTTGTGAGTTCGCGGATGTCGTCTTACCGGCTTGTTCGTGGGCCGAAGACGAAGGGACGACGACAAATCTAGAAGGACGTGTCATTCGGATCCGGAAAGTGCGCGAACCGCTCGGCGACTCGCTCCCAGACTGGGAAATCATGAAGCGGATCGCTGAGCGGATGGGACGCGGACAGTACTTCCCGTATGAGACGGCGCGTGACATCTGGGAAGAGTTCCGCATCGCGACGAAAGGTGGAGCGGCTGACTACTCTGGGATCACATGGGAACGAATCGACGACGAGTATGGTGTCTTTTGGCCATGTCCGTCCGAAGATCATCCCGGCACACCGACGATGTTCAAAGAACGGTTTGGAACGGCGAACGGAAAAGCGAATTTGCCTGTCGTCACATATCGGCCGGCCGGTGAATATGCGAATGAAGAATATCCGGTCACGCTCACGACAGGTCGGGTCGTCTTCCATTACTTGTCAGGCAATCAGACGCGCCGTGTCGACTTCTTGAGCACGATGTCAAAACTGCCGTTCGTGGAGATCCATCCGGAGTTGGCATCAAGTTATAGCCTTCAAACGGGCGACAAAGTCGAACTCCGCACACGTCGCGGATCGATGGTCGTCGAAGCACGTTTGACGAAGGCGATTCGAAAAGATACGGTCTTCGTCCCTTATCATTGGGGCAAGGAGCTCGCCATCAATCAATTGACGAACCCGTGTCTCGATCCGATGTCACGCATGCCGGAGTTCAAGGTATGTGCGGTACAAATGAAAAAGTTACCGGCCAACACCCCGTTACACATTAATCCGTTGACGGTCCCGCTCGGATCAAGCGTGCCGTTCATGGCGGACCATGCGATTGCGACGAGCTGTCATGTCATGGATGAGGAGGTTCATACGAAATGAATAAGGTCATGTATTTAGAGTTTGAACGTTGTATCGGCTGTCGGGCCTGTCAGGCAGCTTGCCGCGAATGCGGGGACCACGAGGGGCTCGAGCGCAACTATGTGGATTATATCGATTTCTCGGAGAACCGTCAGACGTTCCCAATGATCTGTATGCAGTGTAAAAATCCGGCTTGTGCTCAAGTGTGTCCGGCCAATGCGATTCAAATCACGCCAGAGGGCGTCGTGTTATCGGCTTCGGAAGAAAAATGTATCGGCTGCCGGAACTGTACGTTCGCTTGTCCGTTCGGGATTCCGAAGTTCGACTTTGAGAAGAATAAGATGTATAAGTGCGACATGTGTTACGACCGCTCCAAACATGATATCGCGCCGATGTGTGCGTCGGTTTGTCCGTCGGATGCGATTCGCTTCATTGACCATGACGAGATGATGCAACTCCGTCGTCAACGCGTCCAAATGAACATGATCGAAGGGAAAAAGCCTTCGCAAGACGATAAATGGAATTACGTCCCTGAATTCTTTGGCGTCTATTCCGATTGAGATGGAAAGGAAGATGACTTATGTCAAATGAATCAAAAGACCGGGAACGATTATCCGCACTCGTCGATAACTTGAGCCGGGCCGATGACGTGAAACTGAATCGACGGGCGTTCATCAAATCAACGTTCGGCGCCGGTATCGCACTCGGTCTCGCGACCGTCCCGTTCAATATCGCGGCCTTCGTTCGAAGCGAGCCGAGAACTGACCGTCAGTTCATCACGACGGTCGAGGCGCTAGAGCGCGGGAAATCACTCGAATTTGAATATCCGGGTACGGAACCATCGTTGCTTGTTCATTTAAAGAATGGTGAGTTCGTTGCCTATAACAACAAATGCACCCATTTGCAGTGTCCGGTGTTTTATGTGGAGGAAGAAGATGTCCTTCTCTGTCCGTGCCACCGTGGTTACTTCGGTGTCGACGGCCAACCACAGGCCGGTCCGCCACAACGGGAACTCCCTAAAATCTTGCTTGAAATCGAGAACGGGAAGATTTTTGCGGTCGGAAGAGAGATTCATCATGGGGCGTAACGGTTGGAGTTTAATCGGATTGGTCATATTGCTCGCGACAAACATGGTACTCTTGCAATATACGATTGAGAGCTACATGGTGTATGATCACGCCTCGATGCGACTGTATATGATTATCGCCGTCATCAATGTCGGATTGATCGGCTTATTATATCGATATTGGAAAAAAATTGAATATCGTACGAAAGAATAGTCCTCCCCTTGAAACGCTTCCAAATGTTGATTGCGTTTCGAGGGGGTTTGTGTTTAGAATGAAGGCAAGCTTTCATATGGCGCAACATGTTTTAAGGAAGGTCGGTGGAAATGGCTCATTCAAGTAAAGCGATGGTGCTCGAGGAAACAAAAAAATTGGCACATCGCATCATTCATGTCCCAAAAGGCGGTTTTCTGTTCCGAGAACAAGAAGACGCAGCTGAATTTTATATTGTAAAGAGTGGACTGATCCAAATTTCGAAATTGACGGAAAATGGAAAAGAATTGACGTTACGTTGTTTAAGCGCTGAGGCTTGTTGCGGAGAGTTGACGTTATTCGCAATCGAACCAAAATATTTATTTAACGCCAAGGCGTTAGAAGATAGTGAAATTTATGCGGTCAAAATCGAGCGTATTGAAACGATGATTTTGTCGTCGAACCCGGAATTCGTCCGCGAGTTCATGGTCATGATCAACGAACATATGCGGAAACAGCATACGAAATTTAGAGACTTGGTGTTGAACGGGAAAAAAGGAGCGCTCTACTCGACGCTCATTCGTATGGCGAACAGCTATGGGGTGGAAGTCGAAGACGGTATTCTCATCGACTTGAAACTGAAAAACCAAGAGCTCGCCAACTATTGCGGGACATCGCGTGAACGCGTGAATCGCATGTTGAACGAGCTCGCCCAAGAAGGGATTATTTCACTCCCTTCCCGTCAAATCATTATCCATGACCTCGACCGGTTGAAACTGCTCAACCATTGTGAGGACTGTCCGGTCTCGGTCTGTGTCATCGATTGATCACATTACGGCGGCAAGCGATAGCTCGCCTTCAAAATGCTCCAATCCATCGGCCTCGATTGTACAGGCCGATACATAAAACTCGCCATCTTCCATCAACGCATAAGACCGGAGCACGCCTTCGGCTAGCTTGATCCCGTTGGCGCGGACCTCGACGACGACACCTTCCATCGAGCGGACACGCGCTGCAGATAAAAAGTCGAGCCATCGTTTGAAATGGCGATAAACGGTGACCGTGGTCCCGTCCCCTAAGTAACCGATGACTGCCTGTGCGTCATCGATCGTCACGTCATGGTGAGTGTCGATCCGAACGAGCAAGGTGTGCAGCGCTTCTAGTTCTTCTAACGGACTTTCAAGTGGGAATGTGATATCGAGCCCCGTCTCGGTGAACGCAGCCTCGGCGATCGCGACGCCGAAGACACGGAACACGTGGGCCCCGTCTTGACTGAAGAAATATGGTTGTAGCGCCAAGCGAACTTCGGGCGCACAGTGGATTTGAATGAGATGTGACAAATTAATCCCTCCTCTATTCCTTACGATAAGGAATCGGGGAGGTTTTTTCTGTGTTCAATGTCACAGAAACAAAAGATAGGCGATTTTGTCACAGATTGATGACAGGGTGAGAAAAAAACTCAAGATGCGAAATAAGTGTGAAAGAAGGCACACTTTTTTAAGGGGACGGCCGATAGGATGGGATTAGGGTACGAATTGAACCGTTAAGAGGAGGAATAGACCATGCAACAATTAGACAAAGGGTCACACGCACTCGCCGAGTGGAAGCCAGAGGATGTGGGATTTTGGGAAGGAACGGGAAAACAAGTCGCCAATCGGAACTTGCTCGTTTCGGTCCCGGCACTGACGCTTGCATTCATCGTCTGGCAAATGTGGTCGGTCGCAGCCGTCCAATTGAATTCGATCGGGTTTAGCTTTACGCAAGGCCAGTTGTTCACGTTGGCCGCACTGCCTGGACTTGTCGGGGCGACGTTGCGCTTTTTCTATACGTTCGCAAACAGTATATTCGGCGGTCGGAACTGGACGATCTTCTCGACATCGATTTTGTTGTTGCCGCTCCTAGGCATCGCCTATGCCGTTCAAAACGTCAATACGCCGTATTGGGTATTCATGATTTTGGCCGCACTTTGCGGACTAGGCGGCGGAAACTTCTCGTCATCAAACGCCAACATCGGCGCGTTTTATCCGAAAGCGAAAAAAGGGACGGCGCTCGGGATTAACGGAGGCATCGGGAACTTGGGCGTCTCGCTCGTCCAATTGATCACACCGCTCGTCATCACGACAAGTATTTTCGGGTTCATCGGCGGGAACGCCCTCGTGACCGAGACCGGCGAAGAGATTTGGCTTCAAAACGCCGCGCTCCTTTGGGTCGTGCCGACCATCATTTTGACGGTCTGCGCATACTTGTTCATGGATAACTTACCGACCGCGCGTCAATCGCTTCGTGAACAGGCGAGCGTGTTTAAAGACAAACATTTTTGGATTCAAACGTTGCTCTACACGGCGGCGTTCGGTTCCTTCATTGGATATGCCGCAGCGTTCCCGATGATTTTAAAGTTAAAGTTCCCTGAGTCGGACTTGATGGCGCTCGCCTTCCTTGGTGCCTTCCTTGGCGCCTCTTCGCGTCCGTTCGGGGGCTGGATCAGTGATAAGATTGGAGCGGCCAAAGTGACATTGATCGTGTTCGGAATCATGGCGCTCGGTACGATCAGTGTCATCATGGCCATCACGAACAGCAACTTGACGATGTTTTTCATCTCCTTCGTCGTCTTGTTCATCGCAACAGGACTCAACTCTGGAGCGACGTTCGCGATGATTCCCCACGTGTTCGTGGCGACGAAGACACCGGCCGTCGTCGGATTCTCCGCAGCGTTTGCTGCTTACGGCGCCTTCTTCATTCCGAAGATGTTCGGTTGGTCGCTCGAGCTCGTCGGTTCGTTCAACGGTGCGTTGTTCGTCATGCTAGGGCTCTATGCGATTTCGATTGCCACCACAATTTATTATTACTTGCGCAGCGGTGCTGAAAAGCCGATTCGCTGACAAATCGACGCAGGGACTGTGAGGGTCCCTGCTGTCGTTGATGGATAGAAAGGATGAACCAAGATGACACCATGGACCGATCGACGGAGACGACCGTTGGAAGACTTACGCATCTCAGTCATTGATAAATGCAACTTTCGTTGCCGATACTGCATGCCGGAAGAGGCGTTCCGCCACCACCAATTTTTAAAACGAGATGAGTTGTTATCGTTTGACGAGATCGAGCGCTTCGTTCGCATCATCGCCCCACACGGCGTGAAAAAAGTGCGTCTGACCGGGGGCGAACCTCTACTCAGGCCGAATCTCGATGAACTGATTCGCCGCCTTCGCGCGGTCACGACCATCGAGACGATTGGGTTGACGACGAACGGCGTCTATTTAGAACGGATGGCGAAAGTGTTGAAGCAAGCTGGGCTCGACCGGGTCAACGTCAGTCTAGACGCCTTATCGGCCGAGACGTTCGGGATGATGAACGGACGCGGCACGTCGCCCGAGACGGTATTACGAGGAATCAATGAGGCGAAACGGCAAGGGCTCGAAGTGAAAGTGAACATGGTCGTCCGAAAAGGCTGGAACGATCATGAAGTCGCCCCGATGGCCGCGTATTTCAAAGAACGGAACATCACACTCCGTTACATCGAGTTCATGGATGTCGGCACGGCGAATGAATGGAACGTCGAACATGTCGTGTCGTCTGAATCGATTCTTGAGGTGTTGAAACAACGAAATGGATTACTTGAACCGCTTGCACCCGAAACACTAGGAGAAGTCGCACAACGTTACCGTTACACGGATGGGGCGCAAGTCGGCTTCATCTCTTCGGTCAGCCAACCGTTCTGCGGAACGTGTACGCGAGGCCGCCTATCGAGTGATGGCAAATGGTACACGTGCCTGTTCGCAGAAGACGGGACCGATATCCGCGAATTGCTCCGCAGTGGGGCGAGCGATGAATTGATTGCCATGACACTGAAAATGGTATGGGAAGTACGGGACGACCGCTATTCGGAAGAACGGTCGCGAACTGGGAGTCGGACACGTAACCGGATTGAAATGAGTTATATCGGAGGATGAAGACGATGCAAGCACACAACCATGTACATCAAAACACACAGCGTGTCCGGGCAGCGATTTTAACGATCTCGGATACGCGCACACTCGATACGGACGTGTCAGGCGAACATATTTGCACGCTGTTAAAAGAAGAAGCACATACGGTCACATACCGCGAGATCACGAAAGATGATCCATTTGAAATCGAAGCGGCCGTCAGACGAATGGTCGACGAAAAAATGGACGTCATCTTGACGACCGGGGGAACGGGCATCACGAAACGGGACGTCACCATTGAGACGATTCGACCGCTGCTTGACCGGGAAATGGTCGGTTTCGGCGAGTTGTTCCGTTATGTCAGCTTCACGGAAGATATCGGACCGGCGGCGATGTTGTCGCGAGCTTTAGCAGGACGCATCGGGGATACGATCATCTTTTCGATGCCAGGGTCGCGAGGCGCCGTCGACTTGGCGATGACTCGCTTGATTCTCCCTGAGCTCTCCCATATCGTCTGGGAAGCGACACGATGATTGGGATCGTCTTGGCAGGCGGGAAGTCACGTCGGTTCGGGTCTCCCAAATGGAAAGCCCGTTATGAGGACGTCTCGTTTGAAGATCGGGCACGACAGACGCTTAGTACCACGACGACGTCCCAATGGAGCGTCGTGCCGGCCGGACAGTCGATGACACCCTATCAACTCGAAGACGACAGAGAATGGTGCGGCATGGGGCCGCTCGCTGGCATCGTCACCGTCATGCGGCACGTCCCGGCTGAATGGTATGCCATCTGTGCGTGTGATACACCTTTGTTGCCGTCGCCCGTTTATGAACGGCTTGCGATAGAACGAGGGAATCAGCCGGTTGTCGCCTACGCCGACAATCGAATCCATCCGCTCATCGCCTTGTATCCCCGCTCGATACTGTCCCAGTTCGAAGCCGCGTTACGTCGAGGCGAACGGGCGGTCATGCCTCACTTGACAGAGGCGACAATCGTCTCGTTTGCTGAACGGGACTGGTTTAAAAATGTGAACACACTGAGAGATTATGAAGAAGTGCTAGGAAAGGAAGTGGAGTAATGGAAAAGGGATCGACGCTATTTCGTAAGCCGCTCGCCATTGACGAGGCGGTCGTACGCGTCGAAGAAGCGACGGGGAGAGGTCGGACGGAAACGGTACCGTTGCATCGGACGAACGGACGGATTTTAGCGATGGATCTCGTCGCGACGCATGACGTTCCGGCGTTTGACAAGTCGCCGTATGACGGTTTTGCTGTCCGCTCCGCGGACTTGTTGACTGCGAACCGCGATGAACCGGTGACATTACCCATTCAATACGTTCAGGGAGCTGGACACGTCGGAGAACCGCTCCGCGCCGGCGAGGCGATTCGCATCATGACCGGGGCAAAAATTCCAGACGGAGCCGATGCGGTCGTCATGCTCGAGCTCGTACAAGCGGATGAACGAGTCGTGACGTTCAAACGACCGGCCCGTGATGCCAACATCTCCTATCGCGGGGAAGATGTGGCGGCAGGAACGCATATCGTCGGCCGAGGCACCCGCATCAATCCAGGCGTCATCGCCTTGCTCGCAACGTTCGGCTATGAACAAGTCGACGTGTACGTGAAACCACACATCACTGTGTTCGCGACTGGAGACGAGCTCGTCGAACCGGGGCGGAAGAAAGCCGACGGGCAAATTTATAATTCGAATGCGTATATGATTCTTGCCCAAATCGAGGAGCTTGGCGGCACGGCAACGTATGGCGGCATCTTGCCGGATACGTTCACTTCGACGAAGCGGGCGGTCGAAGAAGCTCTTCAGACGAGTGATGCCATCGTCACGACAGGCGGGGTATCGGTCGGCGATTTCGATTATTTACCGGATGTGTATGAGGCGCTCGGAGCGACAGTACTGTTCAATAAAGTCGGGATGCGTCCAGGATCCGTCACGACGGTCGCGCATGTCGAAGGTCGGCTGTTGTTCGGTTTATCCGGCAATCCGTCTGCCTGTTTTGTCGGCACGGAACTGTTTGTCGGTACGTACATGAAGACGTTGTTCGGACAAACGGAACGTCCTGTCATTTTGGCGGAACTCGGTGTCGATTTCCCGAAACCGAATCCGTTCGACCGCTTCGTCCGTGGACATGTGACGATTGATGCGACCGGGCAGACGGTCGTTCATCCGAGCGGTAAAGATAAGTCGGGCATCGTCTCCTCGCTCGCGACGTGTAACGCGTTGATTCATCTGCCAGGCGGGACGAGAGGGTTTCAGAAAGGAGACACGGTGCGATGTCGAATCATCGATCGGCTTTGATTTTACAAGTGGTCGGCTATCAAAATAGTGGCAAGACATCGTTCGTCTCTGAGCTGACAACACGCTTGTCGGCGATGGGGCTCCGTGTCGGCGTCATCAAGCACCACGGTCACGGAGGGTCGTTCGACTTGCCGATGACTGACTCGCACCGTCACGCGTTGGCTGGTGCCGTGCTATCGAGTGTGATCGGTGAAGACGGGACGTTGATCGAGTGGCAAGCGGTCGATACGTTTGAACTGCTCCTCAACTGGTACGAGGCGCACGTCGACATCGTGCTCATCGAAGGATACAAACGGAAAGATTATCCGAAAGTGGTGCTCGTGCGAGACGGGCATGAACAACCGATCGATGTGACGAACGTAATCGCATGCGGAGACTCCGTGGCAGACAAGGACGGGTTGATGCGTTCAGTGGAAAGGTGGATGGAGGATGAAATGGTATCAAGTGAATGAACATCCGCTCGAACCGATGGCACTTTACGAAACGGTCCGGCATCGAAACGTCGGGGCGGTCGTGCTGTTTATCGGGACGGTGCGAGAAATGACTGGTTCCAAACAGACCGAACTCTTGGAGTATGAATCATACGTGCCGATGGCCGAGAAGATGCTCGAACAAATCGCGAAAGAAGTGGCGGAACGTTGGCCTGGTGCGTTGACGGCGATCCATCACCGGATTGGACGACTCGATATCATGGAAGAAGCGGTCGTCATCGCGACGAGTTCTTCCCATCGCGCCGACGCCTACGAGGCGAATCGTTACGCCATCGAACGCATCAAAGAAATTGTCCCGATTTGGAAACGGGAGCATTGGACCGACGGCACGAAATGGATGGGTGATCAAAAAGAACAACACCCAGGACGCCCGGAAGGAGTGACGTACACATGATTGAGGTATTATGTTTTGCCCACGTGGCAGAAGAGTTGGCGGTCCGGTCCTATACCGTTTCAGCGCCACAAACAATCGCCGCCTTGCGAGCGGATTTGGCCGAGCGGGGCGTGTCAGGAGCGGAACGTCTCATGTTCGCGGTCAATGAGCGTTATGAGACGGACGAATACACGGTTGCAGACGGGGACACGGTCGCCGTCATTCCAATGGTGAGCGGAGGGTAAACGATGGAATTGACACATATGAACAACCAAGGGCGGGCGCGGATGGTCGATGTCTCGGATAAACCGGAAACGACACGTACTGCTCGGGCCCGTACATCAGTTGAACTGAGCGGTGAACTCAAACAACTCATCACGGATGGGGGTCTTGCAAAAGGGGATGTACTCGCCGTCGCTCAAGTGGCTGGCATCATGGCCGCCAAAGAGACGAGCCGCATCATCCCGATGTGTCATCCACTCGCCTTGAAAAAAGTCGATTTGACGTTCGAATGGGACGGGACACAGCTCATCATCGAGTCGTTTGTGAAGACGAAAGGCGATACCGGTGTCGAGATGGAGGCGTTGACAGCAGCAATGGTCGCCGCCTTGACCGTGTACGATATGACGAAAGCAGTCGATAAAGGCATCGTCATCGGACCGACGTACTTGCTCGAGAAACAAGGCGGGAAGTCAGGGGACTACATCCGATGACACCTGTCCCAGAACGTTACGCGCGGCAGGCCCGGTTCCACGGCATCGGGGTGGAGGGCCAAGAACGTCTGATGGAAAAATGCGTGCTCGTCGTCGGTCTCGGCGCGCTCGGGGCGGCCGTTAGCGATCAACTTGTTCGGGCCGGCGTCTCGCTCATCCTCGTCGACCGCGACTATGTCGAGGTGACGAACTTACAACGACAGACGCTCTATACGGAACAGGACGCACGTTCCGAGACGCCGAAAGCGGTCGCAGCGCTCGAACGCCTGCGGGCCATCAACTCAGACGTTGAGTTGGACGCTCAAATCGCCGATGTCTCGTGGGATTGGCTTCGGCCTTTGCCGTCCGTTGATCTCATCTTGGACGCAACCGATAACGTCGAGACGCGTCTTCTATTGAACGATTTCGCACTCGAGCGTGGCATTCCGTTCTTGTTTGCCTCTTGCGTCGGGGCATACGGCATGAACTACACGGTGATGCCGGGAGAAGCGCCGTGTCTTCGTTGTCTCATGCGTCATTTGCCGCTAGCCGGGCAAACGTGCGCGACAGCGGGGGTGGTAGCGCCAATCGTTCAACATGTGGCAAGTCGTCAAGCCGTTGAGGCATTGAAATATTTGACGGGGCGTCATGAAAAGATGGAACGTCGACTCTTGATTGAAGATATGTGGGAAAACCAGTCACAGCGACTAGATGTCGCACGTCTCGTCGATGTGTCTTGTCCTTCTTGTCAAATTCACGACTATCCGAGCCTCGTCCCGAATCGGCAACAGACAGCACTCCTCTGTGGGCGTGACGTCGTCCAAGTCCGTCGGTCCATCGAAGGGCTTGAACCAATCGCACATCAACTCGAGCGTGCGGACATCGCTGTGAAACAGACACCGTTCACATTAGAATGGCGATGGCGGAATCATCGGATGCTTTTATTTAAAGACGGTCGTGTGCTCGTCCATGGAATTGATGACGCGAACGTCGCAATCGCGATGGTCGATGAGTGTCTTGGCGCATAAAAAAGTGTCCCCCGAAAAGCGGAGGACACTTTTTTGGTTAGCGTGGGATTGTAAGCACTTGCCCGACGCTAATCAAGCTGACGTTCGTAATATTGTTGGCGGCTGCAATCTTAGCGACAGTCGTGTTATACATCGTCGCAATCTTGTAGAGCGTATCCCCTGATTTTACCGTGTATTTCACCGTAGTCGTCGGTGGTGTGACGGTTGTACCTGGGATGATCAGCACTTGTCCGACATAGATGGAGTTGACGTTCGTAATATTGTTGGCGGCTGCAATCTTAGCGACGGTCGTTTTGTACAAAGTGGCGATCTTATAGAGCGTGTCACCCGATTTAACCGTATACTTGACGGTCGTCGTAGGTGGAGGAGTTACAGTGGTACCCGGGATGACGAGCACTTGTCCGACGTAGATGAGACTGTAGTTTGTAATTTTGTTGGCCGCAGCGAGCGCAGCGACTGTGACGTTGTAAGCTCGGGCGATGCTATAAAGGGTATCGCCTGATTTGACGGTATACGTTTTGCTGGTAGATGTGTTTTGGTAAGCGAGCAATTGCGAGACGGTGACGAACTTGTAGCCTTTCGCTTTCAACTGGGCAATCATCGTCGGCAAGGCGAGTGGTGTACCTGGAGCGCCGGCACCGGTGTGCATCAAGACGATTGAGCCTGGTTTGATGTTCGCCTGTACTTTCGTATTGATTTGGCTAGCAGTGACTCCTTTCCAGTCCACGGTATCGATGTTCCATTGAATCGTATAACCGTAGCCGGCAGCGCCGACTCCGCTCAACACGGCGCTATTGACGGCGCCGAACGGTGCCCGGAAGATTGGTTTTGTCGTTTTGCCAGTCAGCGATTTAATGAGCACTTCCGTCCGATCAAGTTCTGATTTCATTTGCGTGGCGGTCAACTTTGTGAAGTCTGGATGGGTATACGAATGGTTACCGAGTTGGTGACCTTTAGCTGCGATGTTTTTAATGTATTGAGGATGGTTATTGGCGCCTGATCCAGTCAAAAAGAAAGTGGCTTTGACGTTGTTCTTGGCAAGTATGTCCAAAATCTTATTCGTATTCGCACCATCCGCCCCGTCATCGAACGTCAACGCGACAACTTTACTCGTCGTATTCACGCTCGTGATGAATTTCGAAGCGGCGGCGTCAGCCGATTTTGGATAAGCGACTAACGGTGCCAACATGATCAACAAGGCCATCAACACACGTACAAACTTGCTCTTCATTTTGGTTTCGCCTCCATTCTTGGGTGTATGTATCTTGATGTTAAGGCTTTCCATATATTGAGCTGTGTATATATTTTATATACCCCCTTTTAGTGGTAAACATCGTCTAACCCTAAAAATAGGGAAAGGAATTTTTGGATAATGACTCTCAATATTTGTGTTCAATTTATGAGTGACAAACGTGTCAAATATCACACAATCCTCACACATTTCCTAAAAAAGGGTGCTATCATGAACAATGTGTGAAGAATGTAAGCGATTGAATAGGGGGATTCAACATGAGCAAATCAATGAAACGGTTCGGGGTGGCATTTGGTCTAGTCGGTCTGTTCGTCCTTGGGGCGTGCGGAGCCGATGAAACGGCCAGTGGTACGGAGACGGTGCAGTCGATGGAACCGGTAGAAGCAGAATTAAACGTTCCGGCCACGGCGGACAAAGACGAGACGGTCACGTTGGCGGTGCGCGTCACACAAGACGGTGAAGCGGTCGATGATGCCGACGAGATTAAGTTCGAGGTCTGGAAAAATGGCGCCAAGGAAGAGAGTGAGATGACGAAAGCGTCGCTCACAGAAGACGGAGTGTATGAGGCGGAGACAACTTTCTCCGATGAAGCGGTCTATACGGTACAAGTGCACGTGACGGCTCGATCGATGCACACGATGCCGACGACGAACGTTACGGTCGGCCATCCTGAGACGGCGGCCGAGGCCGAAGCCGAAGCTGAGCAAGACCATCACAACCACGCGGGAGCGGACATCGTCCTTGATCCGACTCAAGCTGTCGCCAATGAAGTCCAACCGTTCACAGTCAACGTCGAAATTGAGCATGAGGCGTTGACGGGTGCGGACGTCCAACTCGAAGTGTTCAAAGACGGAGCGGACAAGCACGACTGGGTGAAGCTTGATGAAGCGGAAGGCGGAAGCTATGCAGGTGAGCATACGTTCCCTGAGGCAGGTACGTACAACGTCCAAGTCCATGTGACAAAAGGCCATGACATCCATGAACACATCATGGAGACGGTCGAGGTCAAATAAAAAAACGATCGGCCGCGGCCGATCGTTTTTTTCTTATGCGTTCTGATAGAGTGACTCGACTTGCTGTTGAAGCGATTCGTTCTCAAGGAACTCGTCGTACGTCGCTTCTTTGTCGACAATCCCGTTCGGCGTCACTTCGATGATGCGCGTGGCAATCGTCGAGATGAGCTGATGGTCATGCGAGCTGAAGAGGAGTACGCCTTTGAACGTTTCGAGACCGTTGTTGAGCGCTGTGATCGACTCGAGATCCAAGTGGTTCGTCGGATCGTCGAGGACGAGGACGTTCGAGTTCGAGAGCATCATTTTCGAGAGCATGCAACGCACTTTCTCTCCCCCTGAGAGGACAGATGCTTTCTTCATGACTTCTTCGCCTGAGAAGAGCATACGACCGAGGAAGCCGCGAAGGAACGTATCCGACTCGTCTGCTGGTGAGAACTGGCGTAACCAATCCAAGATGCTCTTATCTGAGCCTTCGAAGTATTCTGAGTTGTCTTTCGGGAAGTAAGACTGTGTCGTCGTCACGCCCCATTTGATTGTACCTGTGTCGGGCTCCATCTCACCCATGATGATTTTGAAGAGTGTCGTGATGGCGACGTCCGAACGGCCGACGAATGCGACTTTGTCCGTCTTGTTCAGTGAGAACGTGACGTTATCGAGTACTTTGACGCCATCGATTGTTTTCGAGACGTTGTCGACGTAGAGTACGTCATTCCCGATTTCGCGTTCCATCGAGAAGCCGACGAACGGATAACGGCGTGATGATGGACGGATATCGTCGAGTGTGATTTTATCGAGCAACTTCTTACGCGACGTCGCTTGACGCGCCTTCGAGGCGTTCGAGCTGAAACGGGCGATGAAGTTTTGAAGTTCTTTGATCTTCTCTTCTTTTTTCTTGTTCTGGTCGTTGGCCATACGTGAAGCAAGTTGGCTCGACTCGTACCAGAAGTCGTAGTTCCCGACGTACAATTGAATCTTACCGAAGTCGAGATCGGCCATGTGCGTACATACTTTGTTCAAGAAGTGACGGTCATGGGATACGACGATGACGGTGTTCTCGAAGTTGATTAAGAACTCTTCGAGCCATTGAATCGCTTTAAGGTCAAGACCGTTCGTCGGCTCATCGAGGAGAAGAATGTCAGGTTTGCCAAACAATGCTTGTGCAAGGAGGACTTTGACTTTCTCGCCACCTGTGAGCTCGCTCATGAGCTTGTGGTGTGATGCGTCCGTGATACCGAGCCCTTGAAGGACCATGGCAGCTTCTGATTCAGCTTCCCAACCGTTCATCTCGGCGAATTCGCCTTCGAGTTCAGCCGCGCGCATACCATCTTCGTCAGAGAAGTCTTCCTTCATATAGATGGCGTCTTTTTCTTTCATGACTTGATACAAACGCTCGTGGCCCATGATGACCGTCTCGAGTACCGCTTGATCTTCGTACGCGTAATGGTCCTGTTTAAGGACAGCGAGGCGTTCGCCAGGCGAGAAGCTGACGTCACCTGTTGTCGTCTCTTGCTCACCGGCAAGAATTTTTAAGAATGTTGATTTCCCGGCGCCGTTTGCGCCGATCAAGCCGTAGCAGTTGCCTGGTGTGAACTTGATGTTCACGTCTTCGAACAACTTGCGTCCACCGAATTGGAGACTTACGTTATTTACTGTAATCATGTATAGGATCCCTCGTTTTTCTGATTTGTTTACGACGTGTATTGTATCACGTTTTTGGAAAACGCGCAGTCGTGGGTAAAAATGAAACGAACGTTGACGAGATTCGTATAGCTTGATAAGGGGGAATTCAAATGAAAACATCACTATCCATTCGCGAGGCGTGGTCGAACTATTATCGGAACGACTTTCTGCGACTGTGGATCCTTTTCATCATTACCGGCATCGGGTCGTACTTCTTGTTTCGATCGTTTATCGCACCCGATCAAGTAGACGAGATTTTAGCCCAGCTCGGAGATACGTTTGAATCGAGGGGCTTGACGTTCGATACGAGCGCGCGCGAGACGATGATCGCCTTGTTCGTGAACAATACACGCGTCACGTTGTTCGCTTTCCTGCTCGGGATGATTCCGCTCTTCATTCCATACGTGTTCGTCGTCATCAACGCCGCTGTCATCGGTTTAGTCGCCATGCTCGTCGGGTTCGCCGGCGAATCGGTCGTCCGGGTCATCGTGCTCGGCATCTTGCCGCACGGAATCACCGAGATTTCGGCCATCTTGCTCGGAGCGGCGATGGGATTATCGCTCAACCGTTACGTGTGGAAGAAACTGCGCGGGAAAGAGACGGACGTCACGTTCAAGGCGCTATTTGTGGCAGGCGTGAAGATGTTTCTCTTCATCGCGGTGCCGCTCCTCGCCATTTCGGCCGTCATCGAGGCATACGTGACCCCACTGTTGTTACAGTAAAAAAGCCATCAGCGATGGCTTTTTTACTTGAAATGATTCGTTGTCTCAACGCAACGGATCATACGAATCCCTTCTGTGGTCAGCTCGCCGTTCACTTGCCACATTTCTAGTCCGTCCGCAATCGCCTCGCGAATCATCTGGCGAATCCGTGCGTCTTGTTTCCGGTTCGGATTGCCGGTGAACACGGGCGCGTCGTATAGGAAGACATACAGCAGGACAGCCCGTTTGGTTTCAGGCAACGTCGCAATCAACGTCTCGAGATGCCGCATCAACCGTTCGGTCTCGACCGGTCTCGTCACCGCACGTCGTTCAAAGCGCGAGAGAGGCGTCACGAACAGCTCGGCGAGTGGTGCCTTCACTTCCATATAAACACCATCGACCTTGAAATCGAGTCGTGATGACCCGACGACTTGCTCACGCCCCACCTGTTTGGGGGAAGGAAAGACCGGTAATGCGTCCGTGTCCAAACAATGCGCGACGAAATCGTTGGCGCGACCTTGATGAATCCCGATCCATTGTCCATCCGCATCGATTGAGACGGCTTCTACCGTTTAGGCCGTGTGCCGTCGCGGGTCGTTCGTCGTCGAGACGAGACAAGGCACCCCGTCAAAGACGAGATCGCCGATGCGGCCTGTGACCGGACAGTGACAGGCGACGACGGTGTCACCGAGCAACACGTCCATCACGAACCGATTGCGCCGTTTCAAGATGATCCCTTCATGCAGGGGTTGTGCGAAGCGATACATCGTCAGTCGACGCGTGTGACCGTCGTGTCGAGCTCGAACGTGACGTTGCCGGCCAAGGCGCGTGAAATCATGCAACCGTCTTTCGCTTTTTTAGCAATCCGTTCGACGAGCGTGAGGTCACGGTCTGTGGCTGTTGCCGGCACGTTGATGCGGGTCGTGTAGCGAATCGTCTCATACGTGAAGACGCCGTTCGTCACGTCGACGATGCCTTCGGCGTCGATGGTGATGCCACGGTGCGGCAGGTCACTGCGCCCGAGCATGGCCGCGAGCGTGATGATATAGCAAGTAGCCGCAGCACCGAGAAGCATCTCATCAGGGTTCGTCCCGATGCCGGGCCCATCCATTTCCGGGGGAATCGAGATTTGTGTTTTCAACCGTTCAGCCTCGAGCGTACCGACGTCATTGCGTCCGCCGGTCCAGTCGAGGTTCATTTGAAACGTATGCTTCATAAAAATCGCCTCCAATGTCTCTATTCTAGAAGAGAACGATTGGAGGCGCATGTGTTATGCTCGCGCGCGTTCAGCGAACGTGCGGAGCGTCTGGATGATGACATGGGTCGCTTTTTCCATGTTGTTGACGGAGACGTACTCGAACTTGCCGTGATAGTTCTCGCCGCCCGTGAAGATGTTCGGGGTCGGGAGTCCCATATACGACAGTTGCGAGCCGTCTGTCCCGCCGCGAATCGGTTCGATTTTCGGTTCGATACCGAGTTCGAGCATGACATCGGCGACCGTGTCGACGATATGTTTCACCGGCTCGATTTTCTCGGCCATGTTGTAGTATTGGTCGTCCATCTTCAAGTCGATGCGCGCTTCGCCGTATTTCTGTTTCCATTCGACGACGAGTTTTTCAAGCAACGCTTTGCGCGCTTCGAACTTCGTGCGGTCGTGGTCGCGGATGATGTATTGGAGCGTCGTCGTCTCCACGTCGCCAGAGAAGCCGTTCAAATGGAAGAAGCCTTCATAGTCGCTCGTATGCTCTGGCGCCTCATCGGCCGGAAGGCGGTTGTGGAATGCCATCGCCAATTTCATCGAGTTGACCATCTTGTTTTTGGCACTGCCCGGGTGAACGTTCGTCCCATGGAACGTGACCGTGGCACCGGCGGCGTTGAAACTCTCATATTGGAGTTCGCCGAGCGGGCCACCGTCCATCGTATAGGCGAAGTCGGCGTTGAAGCGGGCGACGTCGAACTTGTGCGGGCCGCGGCCAATCTCTTCGTCCGGTGTGAAGGCGATGCGGACCGGTCCGTGCGGAATTTCCGGATGGGCCAATAAGTATTCGACAGCGGTGACGATTTCAGCCATGCCGGCTTTATCATCGGCCCCGAGCAGCGTCGTCCCATCTGTCGTGATGAGCGTATGGCCGACGTAGCCGTCGAGTTCCGGGAAGTCACGCGGCGACAAGATGACACCGAGCGCCTCGTTCAAGACGATATCGCCACCCTCGTAATGCTCGACTAGTTGCGGGTTGACGTTCGTCCCGGTGAAGTCGGTCGCCGTATCGACGTGGGCGAGGAGCCCGATTGTCGGTACGTCATGGTCGACGTTGCTCGTAAGCGTGGCGAACAAGTAGCCGTATTCATCCGTCTCGACGTCTTCGAGTCCAATCGCTTTCAACTCGGTCTCGAGATGGCGAATCAAATCCCATTGTTTCGCCGTCGACGGTGTCGTCTCACTCGTGAAGTCGGACTGTGTGTCAATTTTTGCATACGTGATTAAACGTTCAATCAATTTCGATTGCATGGTCTGCCTCCTCTGATGAATCTGTTCTCATTTAGTTTAGCATGAGAGCCGTTTTGAAAAGTATCGAAATTGTTTGAAAATAAAAAGAGAGGCGCAATGGCCTCTCTTCGTGCCCGATTTCTTCCCGAATCAAAACAGAAGAGGAAGTAGAAACGGCAACACGAATGACGTGAAGATGGCAGACAGACCCATCGCGGCGCCGCCTGTCGCCCCTGACAGCGGGTGTTCTGTGGCTGCTTGGGCCGTGCCGATGCCGTGGCTCAGCGTCCCGAGCGCCAATCCTCGTGTGAACGGGTCGGTCACGTTGAAGCGCGTCAGAATCGTCGGACCGAGCATGGCCCCGAGAATCCCACAAGCGACGGCGACCGACGCGGCGAGTGCGGCGTCACCTTGCAGTTGCCGCGCCAATTCCAGTGCGATTGGTGACGTCACTGATTTTACGGACAAGGCGACCAGGACGTGATCTGTCAATTTAAGCGCGGTCCCTAACCCGACAGCGACGAAAATTGTCGACAGCGTCCCGAGCATGATGGCCCCGAGCGCCCGTTTCGCACGCGCGAGCAAAATGGGCAAGTTGCGATAGAGTGGTAATCCGAGTGCGACCGTGGCTGGTCCAAGCAGCGTCGTGATGGCGTCTCGAGCCGGAGCGTACGCATCATACGTCTGTCCGGACAACAGCAACACGACAATCAGTGTCGCCGTGCTCAAGAAGACGACGTTCGTGAACGGGGACGCCCATTTGAAGGACAACTTTCGGCTCAACATGTACACGCCGATGGTGATGAACACCCAAAATAACGTCATGAGGCCTCACCTCGTCTTCCTGAGATGAGTGCGGTGACGATGAGGCCGACAATTAGACTGACGATCAAGGCGGCAAAGAGCGGCATGCCTTCCGCTTTTAATAAATCACTGTACGACATGAGTCCGACCGCAATCGGGATGAAGAAGAAGGCGAGATGCTTTGTCAAAAAACCAGCGCTGTCTTCAATCCACTCGACCCGAATCAGTTTGGTCATCAATAAGAGCAGCAAGAGGACCATCCCGATGACGCTTCCGGGAACTTTTAAATCAAGCGTCGCGACAATCCAATTTCCGAGTGCGCTCAAGCCAAACAAGAGCGAAAGGCTGATCACCCATTCGATGAGACGTTGCATATGTGACATCCTTTCACGAATAAGTTCAAAACGTAAGCATCTTCTCAAGTTTCATTCATTCGGTCAAGAGAAAGGCTATATAAAAAATGATAAAGGGTACACACGTTCGGTATGATAGACTACTTGTATCATATCCGAATGAGGTGTTCGAATGGAACTTCAATCAATCAAACAGTTTATTGACCAGCACGGGCTCGAACAGGGGGATGACATCTTGGCGGCGTTCACGAAGCGCGTTAACTTGAAGCTTGAACCCCGAACGACACGAGAAGAAGTCGCAATCGGTCATTCGAAATTTGGCGGCTATCCGGATTTACCGAGTGTGTCGGACCATCCCGGAGAGAACTTGACGTTTTTGGCACAGTTCAGGCTTAGTGACTTCGCTGGATTTGAATCGGTCGAAGCGCTTCCGAAAGAAGGCATGTTATCGTTCTTCTATGATTTGGACGAACAACCGTGGGGTGACGCAGACGAACGTCACCTTTGGCGCGTCCTCTATACAGAAGCGACGACGCTTGAACGGGTACGGGTCGGCGAAGCGCTCAAGGAGCGGGCTGCCACATTCGAGGAAGGTTATGCGCAAAACGATGATGCACTGTTTGATTTGATGAGCGAAGAAGAATATACCGCTTTTGAGGAGCTGTTCGATGAGGGCGAGTTGCATGCGGTGGGCGGGCATCCGGACGAGGTGCAAAACGATGTGTTTGAAGAGATTGAAGAGACGTATGGGGAACGTTTCCGTGACCCGTTTCTCTTATTCCAAATGGATTCGAGTGAAGAACTCGACATCATGTTCGGTGACGCCGGCATCCTTTATTTCCTCATCCCGACCGACGCCCTCAAAGACAAGAGCTTTGAAGAGGCAGAAATCATCATGCAATGCTATTAAACACAAAAAGAGAGTCGACCCTATTTGGGCCAACTCTCTTTTGCGTTACGCTTGTTTTTTCTTGCGGAACCGTGCGAAGAACTCATACACGATTGGGACGATGAGGAGCGTCAACAGCGTCGAACTTGTCAATCCGCCGATGACGGTCACACCAAGACCTTTCGAGATCAAGGCGCCGCCTTCAAGGCCAAGTGCGAGCGGAGCGAGGGCACCGATTGTCGCGAGCGCCGTCATGAGAATCGGACGGAGACGTGTACCGGCTGCCTCGAGCAACGCATCACGCGTCGAGAGACCGGCCGCTTCTTTATGAATGACGCGGTCAATCAGGACGATGGCGTTCGTGACGACGATCCCAATCAACATAAGCGCACCGATCAAGGCTGATACCGAAATCGTTTCGCCTGTGATGAGTAGGGCGACAAGTCCCCCGATAATCGCATAAGGAAGCGAGAACAGGACGACGAACGGTGTGACGGCACCGCCGAACGTGATGACGAGCACCAAGTAGACGATGGCGACGGCCGCGAGCATGGCGAGACCGAGCTGGGTGAACGATTCTTGAATCTGTTCAGTGACCCCACCGACGTCATAAGAGACGCCAGTCGGGAGCTCGATGTCAGACACACGTTCTTCGATAGCAGCCGAAGCTTCCGTCGCTTTGTCCGTGCTGAGCTCGACGTTGACGCGAGCGAGGAGCTTCCCGTCGCGTTGGACGAGCGTATCCGGTGTCGTACCTTCCTCGACTTCGATGAAGTCCGAGATTGGCCGAGGGCCGAACGGCGTCGTCACTTCTTGTTCTTGCAACTCTTCAATGCTGTCGTACGTGACTTGTTCTGTCGGGATGATGACATCGAGTTGCTTGTCATCGATCGTCACGGTCGAAAGCGGGCTTTCTTGCGCTTGGAACTGTCCAATCGTCTGGGCGAGCTGAGCGGCCGAGACGCCTGCCTCAGCAGTAGCTTGCTGGTCGACGTTGAACGTGTACTGCACGTAAGATTCGCGAAGATCGGACGTCGCTTGACGGACGTAATCCGTCTCTTCTTCAATCGTCTCGATGAATGTCGGGACGATGGCTTCTAGATCTTCGAGCGAGTTGGCATAGACGTTGTACGTCACGCCACTCGTGCCGGCGCCGCCGGCGAAGTCTTGCTCTTTCCATTCCCCGCCTGTAGCGAGTTCGTTCAAGCGTTCGACGTCAGCGATTTTGACGTCAGCGAAATCTTCTGTGTCCGGGTCATACTGGACGATGAAAATCCCTTGTTTGTTGTTCCCCGGGTTGAGCGGGTTCTCGCCACCGACCGTGAATTGGACGTCGGTCGCGTCTGCTTGCTCTTCCATGAAATAAGTTTCGGCGATTTCAGCTGCCGCAATCGAATCGTCGAGTGTTTGGCCCGGTTCTGGGTCGAACGTGACGTAAAGCGTCTTCTCCGACTCTTGGTTCAAGAAGTTGACCCCGATGGCTGGGACGAGGGCGAAACTTCCGATTAAGAGTGCTGTCGCGAGACCGAAGACGACGAGTTTATGGTTGAGCGACCAGTTGAGGACGCCACGATACCATTGCGCGAGCTTCCCTGGTCCTTCTTCTGGTTTCAATTTATCGCGGTTCTTAAAGAACGAGTCGGCCATCATCGGTACGACCGTGATCGCGACGAGTAATGACGCGAGCAAGGCGAAGACGACGGTCAAGGCGAACGGTAAGAACAGCTCACCGACGAAGCCAGTGACGAACCCGAGCGGCAAGAAGACAGCGATTGTGACGATCGTCGACGACGCGATCGGAATGAACACTTCTTTCGTCGAGGCGATAATCAGTTCTTTGCCTCGCAACGTCTCGTTCGGACGGGTGAGGCGGCGGTAAATGTTCTCAATGACGACGATGGAGTCGTCGACGACGCGTCCGATGGCGACGGTCATCGCGCCGAGCGTCATGATGTTAAGCGTGATGTCGAGCTGTTTCAAGACGATCAATGCCATAAGGAGCGAGAGCGGAATCGAGATGACCGCAATAATCGTCGAGCGGAAGTTACGAAGGAACACGAGAATGATCAAGATGGCGAACAAGCCACCGAGCAACGCTTTCGAGACCATCGTCTCGACCGATTCTTCAATCGGTTGACCTTGGTCGAGCGTGACCGATACTTTGGCCGTGTCATAGTCGGCTTCGAAGTCGGCGAGCACGTCTTTGACGGCGTTGACGACGTCGACGGTGTTCGCATCTTGTGTTTTCGTCACTTGAATCCCGATGGAACGTTCCCCGTTCGACCGTGAAATCGATTCCTCGATCCCGCGGTCTTCAATCGTCGCGAGTTCGCTCAAGGCGACGGTCGGGACAGTCGTCGGGATGTTGGCTGGTGGCACGGCACCTGGCACTTCAGTCGGGACTTGTGGAGTCTCGCCAGTCGGAAGTTCTGTTGGCGCACCTGGCACCGGCTGTTCCGTTTGTGCGGGTGAGTACGGGATTTGGAGGTCGCGGAACGCTTCGAGCGTCTCCGACTTCCCGTCGATGACGACGGCTTGTTCCGTATCACCGAGTTCATACAAGCCGAGCGCGATGCGGGCATCGTTCGCTTGAATCAACTGTTTGACCGTGTCTTCCGTCAAGTTGTATTCGGCAAGTGCCTCCTCATCGAACTGAAGCTCGACGCGACGAATCTCTTGTCCGGCGATTTGCACGGTCTGAGCGCCTTCTACACCTTCAAGCGCTGGTTGTAACTCATCTTCGACCAATTTCGTCAATTCAGCCAAATCGAGACTCTCATCCGAGACGGCTGCCCCGATCACCGGGAACGCGTCAAAGCTGAGACGCGACACCTGCGGGTCTTGGACGGCTTCAGGCAACTCGACGTTGCTGAGCGCGTCTTTGACCAGTTGTTCAGCCTCTTCCATGTCGGTGCTGAAGTCGTAATCGATTTGAATGTTTGAAGCGTTCTGGAACGAAGACGAACGAACTTGTTCGACACCGTTCAAGCTCTTCAAGCGTTCTTCGAGCACGGTGCTCACTTCGTCGAGCACTTGTTCAGGTGAGGCTCCTGGATAAATCGTCGTCACCGAGACGGTCGGTGTCGTGATGTCAGGCAATGTTTCTAGTTTCATCGTCAAGCCGGCGAAAATTCCGGCGGCTGTCAAGATGATCGTCATCAACCAGACTGCGAACTTGTTGTTGACGGAGAAGGACGTGATTTTCTGCATGGGATTCATTTCTCCTCTGAGGGCTTAGTCTGTTTTACCCGAATCGATATTCCGGGCTCGCTCGATCAAGCGAGCGATAATGTCGTGTTTTAAGGCAGGCGGGGCGACGCCGACGTTGAAGTGCTCGGACATCATCATGCCTTCGAGTGCATAACGGATAATCATCGTCTCAACGGGGTCGCTCGTCTGTTGAAACTGAGCGAAGAACGTGTCGAGGTCGTGCTTCCATCGTTCCGCGTACTCTTGGTCGACCGCGAACAACGTCAAGAAAGCGATCATTTTCTCGGCGTCGATGTGGATCGGTGAACGCTCCGGATGGAGTTTTGTCTCGTCAAACAGGCGGACGAACGCTTCGACAGGACCGTTGCCGTCCGCTTGAAGCGACTCGTACAAATCGTTTTGTTCGGTTTGGAGCCGTTCGACGATGGCGGTCAGCAGCGCTTCTTTGGATGGATAATGATACAGGAGACCACCTTTCGAGACGCCAGCTGTCTTGGCGACTTCATCTAATGTAAGATGATGCACACCATGCTCCATGATGATATCCGTCGCGGCATCCAACAATTTTTGTTTCGTGATCATTGATCGGTTTGTCATGTCATGCCTCCTTTCTGTACCGACCAGACGGTTTGTTCTCTTTCACTATAGGGGGCTAGTCATTTTGAAGTCAAGAAATGATGATGTTAAAACTGTTAAGTTATGTACCTATAACTGAAGTAAACGATTTCAAAAAAAGGTTGACGTGAGAATGATTATCAGTGATGATATTAACTGAGAGTAATTATCATTACCAATAATAGATATGAATAAGTGGGGGATTATGAAATGAACAAAAAGTACATGGCACTCGGCCTTTCGGCTGCGCTCACGACATCACTTCTTGCGGCTTGCGCCAGCACAGAAGAAACGACGACTTCAAGCGACAACGAGACAGCAGAAGAGTCAAAAGTCGTCAACGTTTACTCGAGCCGTCACTATGATGTAGATAAAGAGCTTTACAAGCAGTTCGAAGAAGAGACAGGCGTGAAAGTTAATGTCGTTGAAGGGAAGAGCGATGAGTTGCTCGAGCGTTTGAACACAGAAGGCGACAATACAGAAGCCGATCTCTTCATCACAGCGGATGCAGGGAACTTGTATCAAGCGAAAGAAGCGGGACACCTGCAAGCGGTCGATAGCGACGTGCTTGAGTCGAACGTTCCGGAGAAATACCGTGACACGGACAACGAATGGTTCGGTCTCACGAAACGGGCGCGTGTCATCGTCTACGCGAAAGACCGCGTGAAACCAGAAGACTTGTCAACGTATGAAGCACTCACGGAAGAGCAGTGGAACGGCAAAGTACTCGTCCGTCCGTCTGAGAACATGTACAACATCTCGCTCCTCGCCTCATTCATTGAAGTGAACGGTGTCGACCAGGCAAAAGAGTGGGCGAAAGGCATAGTCAACAACTTTGCACGCGACCCACAAGGGAACGACCGTGACCAAGCGAAAGCAGTCGTGGCCGGTGAAGGTGATGTCGCCATTATGAACACCTACTACATGGGTCTCATGTTGAATTCGGAAGATGCGGAAGAGAAGAAAGTCGCTGAACAACTTGGCGTCTTCTTCCCGAACCAAGATACTACGGGGACACACGTGAACATCTCAGGAATCGCGATGACGAAAGCCTCGAAGAACTCGGAGAACGCGAAGAAGCTCATGGAGTTCATGTCTGATCCGTCGGCACAAGAGCAGTTCGCGAGCGTAAACTACGAGTATCCAGTAAATGAATCGGTTGAACCGAACGAACTCCTTAAATCATGGGGTGAGTTCAAAGAGCAGGACATCAACTTGTCTGTCCTCGGTGAAAACCAGCAAGAAGCCATCCGCGTCTTCAACGAAGCGGGCTGGAAATAAGAAGACTTCGGCTTGAACAGACGTTCAGGCCGAAGATTTTTGCGTTTCTCGACACGCTAGCGGTACAACGATAGCGTTGAGCCTGATATGATGGGACAGGAAGTGACTGAACGAAAGAAGAACGGGAGTTGTACGACATGAACTGGTACGCGCTGAAACGACAACTGAATGGATGGGCCATCCTCAGCTTTATCGCGCTCTTGTTCATCGTCCTGCCAGGCGTCGTCGTCTTGGTCGAACTATTCGCACCGGTCAATGACAACTGGCAACACATCCGCGAGTATTTGTTGCCGACTTACGTACGCAATACCCTGTTCATCATGCTTGCGACCGGCCTGCTGACGACGATTATCGGGACGAGCTTAGCTTGGTTCGTCACGGTATACGACTTCCCGTTCCGTAAGTTCTTCAAATGGGCGCTCATCTTACCGCTCGCCATCCCGCCTTATATCGGGGGATACACGTATCACGGGATTTTGAACTATACGGGCGTCATCCAGACGACGCTACGCAATGAGTTCGGCATCACCGTCGACCAGACGTATTTCAACATCATGACGATTCAAGGAACGGTGTTCATCTTCACGCTGTTCTTGTATCCATACATTTACACGATCACGCGGGCTTTCTTGCACAACCAATCGTCCTCGATGATTGAGAACGCCCGCATCCTCGGCCGCGGCTCATGGGATATCTTCTTCACCGTCGTCATCCCGATTTCGCGTGTCGCCATCATCGGCGGGGTCAGCCTCGTGTTGATGGAAGTATTGAACGACTATGGGGTCGTCAAATACTTCGGGATTCAAACGTTCAGTACGGCCATCTTCAGTACGTGGTTCGGGATGAAAGATACGTCCTCGGCGCTGAAACTCGCCGGGACGCTCATGATTCTCGTCATCGCCATCTTGACGATGGAACGGCTCGTCCGAGGTCGGAAGCAGTTCAGCTATGCGACGACGAAAGTGAAGCCGCTCAAACCGAGACAATTGAACGGGTGGCACCGCTACGCCGTATTCGGCTACGTGGCGACCATCTTCGCTATCGCGTTTCTCATCCCGTTCGTGCAACTCGTCGCTTGGACGGTGTTGACGTTCGAGCAAGTGTTCACGGCCGAGTTTTTCCGCCTCGTCTGGAACACGGTGAGCGTGGCGTTCATCGCGACCGTAATCATTCTCGTGTTCGCGCTCATCATCGCGAACTACACGCGCCTGTTCCCGTCGAACATGACACGCGTCATCTCGAAAGTGACGACGCTCGGCTATTCGATTCCGGGAGCGGCCATCGCCATCGCCGTCATCACGTTGTTCTTGCTGCTTGACGAGTGGGTGCTGTACGTGGCGCTCGCGCTCGATTTGGGGCAGACGTTCGTGTTTAGGACGACGCTCATCATGCTCATTTTCGCCTACGTCATCCGCTTCCTCGCCATCGGCTATAACTCGATTGAGAGCGGATTTGAGAAAGTCGGGAAGTCGTTCACGGAAGCGTCGCGCATGCTCGGGTGGGGGACGGTACAGACGTTCTTCCGGGTCGATATCCCGATGATTAAAGGGGCGATCATGAGCGCGTTCATTCTCGTCTTTATCGATATTATGAAAGAATTGCCGCTGACGCTGTTTTTACAGCCATTCAATTTTTCGACGCTCGCCACGCAGGCGTTCAAATATGTCAGTGACGAGAAGATTCATGAGGCCGCGCTCGCCTCGATCGTCATCGTGCTCATGAGCGGACTGTTGATCTTTGTGTTCCATAAGGTGCTTGATAAGGAGGCCGACTAATGTTTGTTCAAATCAACGATTTACACTTCAGCTATAAAGGTGCGCAAGCTGAGACGATTAAAGGATTCTCCATCTCGATCACGAAAGGTGAAATCGTATCGCTTCTCGGCGACAGCGGTTCTGGGAAGAGTACGATTTTACGCCTCATCGCGGGGCTCGAGATGCCGAACCAAGGCGTCGTCGTCGTCAACGACTGTGTCTGTTGCGACGACTGCCAGTTCATGCCGCCTGAACAGCGTGGTGTCGGGATGGTGTTCCAAGACTATGCGCTCTTCCCGCATATGACTGTTGAGAAGAACATCCGTTTTGGTCTGCATAAATTGAGCCGGAAGGAGCGGAACGAGCGCGTCGAAGAGATGCTGGCGCTCGTGAACTTGTCCGAGTTCCGTCATCGCTATCCATACGAGCTCAGTGGTGGTCAGCAACAGCGTGTCGCGCTCGCGCGTGCGCTCGCACCGAAACCGTCGCTCCTCATCTTGGATGAGCCGTTCAGCAACTTGGACACGTCGCTCCAACATCGCATTCGGGACGATTTGCGCCGCCTCCTCAAACAGACGGGGACGACGACTATCTTCGTCACGCACGATGAAGAGGACGCGGAGGCGCTCGCCGACCGTATCGTCTATCTTGGCGAAGGCAAAATCAAAAAACAGGTCATGACGGAGAACAATAAGACGTTCAACCCGCAGATTCCGTGTTTCGTGTAAAACGTAAGAACCCGCAGACATAAATCGTCTGCGGGTTCTTTTGTGGTTATTTCGTCTCTTGAGAAGGACTCGACTCATTTCCGAGCTGGTCGATGGCAGTTACATAATACGCTGCCTGCTCGTTCGTGACCTCGATGCTCTTCCGGGCGTGCGACGCGATACTCTCAATACGAGTCGCTTTTCCGTCGACGACTTCATAGACGCGATAGCCGATGACGGTGTCGTCACGGACGGCGTGCCACGTCAATAAGTTCCCGCGGAGTTCGACGCTCGTCGGTGCATCAAGTTCGACTTCGGTATTGATCTTGGTATCGACAAGTTCGGTATAGACGACGAAACGCTCGTCGTAACCGCCGTCACCGAACGTACCGGAACACGTGATCAAGTTCAAATGTCGACTCGACGTGGCCCCGAAAATATTTTCGATCGGTGCGTTTTTCGTATCGTAACTCTCTGTTTTTGTGACACGAAACGTCAACGTGTTGCCATTCTCATCAATAATTGTCACGTCATCGCCTGTCTTCAGTTGATCGAGCTCATAGAAGACGGCGGGGCCGGTCTTACTGTCCACATGTCCGGCGATGACGGCATTCCCTTTACTGCCTGGCTTGACGCCGGGCTCGAACCAACCGACTTGGTTCTCGTCTTTTGGGACGCCCATCTGGCCGTTGTCGAGTACGCCGACCTGTTCGATTGCGGTGTCGACCTTGATTTTAGGAATTTGAAGTTGGACGGGTGTCGCGGCCTTGGCACTTTCCTCTTCCTCGGCTAATCGAAGCTTCTTCACCTCTTCCTGTAGAAGTGAGAATTCAGCCGATAAATCTGGGCTCTCCTCTATTTGTTTTTCTTCTACAGGTGGTGACGACGATTCTTGGGCGCTCGTCCACGTCCAGAAGCCAAAACAAAAGAGAGAGAGCGCCAGAAACAAATGGCGCTTGTTCATGGGGCTCCCTCCTTATTGAATTATTGTTCAGACACTTTACGGTTGCGAAGCGTTACGAAGGCGAGCAAGATTCCGCCAAGTACAGCAAGGCCAGCGTAGAGCGTGTTCATTGATTGTTCTTGTGCACCACCGAGACCTGTTTCAGGCATCTCTTCAGGCATTGTTGTTTCAGCGAACTTGTCAGGCATTTGTGTCACGATCGCGTTACCGAGTGTCTCACCAACACCGAACATGAACGCGTATCCTTCACGGAATGACATCCAAGCGGCATCCGCATCACCAGCTACATACTGATCGAACGTTTGAAGCACGAGGGCCTCATGTTGTTTGATGGCTTCTTGGCCAGCTTCTTGTGGCAAGTTACCTTCTGTCGCTGCATCGAGGAATGTGCTGAAATCGACAGCGAACTGGTCGAGCTTCATACGTGCTTCTTCAATTTTAGCTTCATCGCCTTCGAGTGTAGCGGCAACGATGTCACCTTGGGCTGTGATGTGGTTCCCGTTCCATACTTTTTCGAATTGGGTTGCACCTTCGTCACCGTAGACTGAACCGATGGCTGCTTTGAAATCGAGTGTGTTCTGATCTTCAGCCCAGCTCACGTAGTCAAAGTCTTCTGCTTGATCGTAGCCTTTTTGCATGCCGATTGCTGCGAGTGCGAAGTGTTCACCAGCAAGGCTGTTCAATGTTGAACGAAGCTCGACGGCCGGTGTGTCAGCAGCAGTTTCAAACTTGTCAGGCATCTGTGTGACGATTGCGCCTGAAAGGGCTTTACTGATGTCGAACATGAGCTTGTACCCTTCACGGTACGTCATATATGCCGACTCGTAATCACCTGCGACATAGTTGTCGAATACTGAGAGAACTTGGTCTTCGTGAAGCTCAAGTACGTCAGCTGCAGCGTCTTTTGGTAAGTTACCTTCTGTTGCTGCATCAAGGAATGTTGAGAACTCTTCTACGAATTCATCGACTTCAGCTTCTGCGTCAGCGCGAAGCTCTTTGTCTTCTGATTTAGCCGCTTCGACGAAGTCAGCTGAGTAGTCGTTATGACCAGCGAAGATTTCTTCGAACTGCGCTGCGCCTTCATCTCCGTAAATTGAAGCGATGGCCGGTGTCATGTCGAGTGCGTTTTGATTGAGTGCCTTCATCGCGACTTCAGCGTCTGGTGCTCCATCATAAGCTTTCATCATCGATGTGACGGCTAAGACGTAATGCTCAGAAAGTAATTGATCGAGCGTGGCTCGTAAGTCACCTGCTGGTGTGCTAGCTGTCGGCGCGTGATCCGCTGCCTGTGCATTCAATGGTACGAGTAAGCCGAGTGCAAGTGCCGGTGCTACAATCTTGTTCATTGTTTTCTTCTTCATGGGTAATCGCTCCTTTTTTTGAGTGGTTGTCGTTGTTTACACCCATCTAACGGAGCGGTTCAAAAAATGGATCACTCTTTTTTTATTTTTTTTCGTTTTTTTGTTGAAGTGTGCGATAGACCCCTGGTGCGACGCCATATTTTCGTTTAAAGATACGATGAAAATATGGATAGGAGCGGAATCCGGACAGCTCGGCGATCCGTTCGAGAGAGTGTTGGGTATACTGCATCTGTTCTTCGGCGAGCTGGAGTCGAATCGATTGAGCATAGGCGACAATCGTCATACCGGTCACTTCTTTGAATAAGTGGACGGTCCGCGATACACTGAGCCCGACCGCGTCGGCGACGTCCGCCACTTTGAAGTCGCTTGTAACGTTTCCTTCTATATAACGCATCATGCGTGACACGACAGGTGGTCGCACGTTTGCTTGCACTTCTTGGACGGAACGGTCGAGCATGAGAAGCAAGGCTTCAATCAGTGTTTCAATCAAATCCGGACTTTGTTCAGTCGTCGGGCGTCGCGCCTCTTCGGTGATATGCTGCCAGAGTGACAACAAGCGAGGATCGATCGAGATGGACGTGATGAGGGAACGATCGACCGCCATCCACCATGCATCGAGGGTCGGACCGTCACAGAAAAGATGATAGTCCCCGCTTGCCGGGATATCGACATGCAGTTCGTACTCGTCACCAGGTTTGACGAGCAACAGGTCGCCAGGCCGTGCCGTATACGTCTTCCCATTGACGACGATGCGCGCCGTGCCTTCTATTTGCAAGCGAATCAAATACGTCTCCAATCGATTGGGAAAAGGAAAAGTATAGGTCGTTGTATGATACGAATAGCCACAAAAGCCAATTTCCATCGAATCATCCTTTCTTAATAGCAAAATCGTGCATATTTTCATCATATCATGGATAGAAATCAAGGCGACGAGCGGGTACGATGAAATCGACAGAACGTATGAGGAGGATGAAACATGAAACAATGGTGGAAAGAAGCGGTCGTCTATCAAATTTACCCGCGTAGCTTTAATGACTCGAACGGTGACGGGATTGGGGACATTCCTGGAATCACCGAGAAGATGTCGTATTTGGCGGAACTCGGTATTGATGTCATCTGGCTATCGCCGGTGTACGATTCACCGAACGACGACAACGGATACGACATTCGCGATTACCGTGCCATCATGGATGAGTTTGGAACGATGGACGATTTCGATGCGATGCTCGAAGAAGCACATCGTCACGGCATCAAAATCATGATGGACCTCGTCGTCAACCACTCGTCGGACGAACACCAATGGTTCATGGAATCGCGATCCTCAAAAGACAGCCCGTACCGGGACTACTACATTTGGAAAAAAGGCGAGAACGGTCAGCCGCCAACGAACTGGGGCGCTTTCTTCGGAGGGAGTGCGTGGCAATACGATGAGGCAAGCGACGAATACTACTTGCATCTGTTCAGCAAAAAGCAACCAGACTTGAACTGGGAGTCAGAGACGTTGCGCCGTGAAGTATACGATTTGATGACGTACTGGCTCGATAAAGGAGTCGACGGTTTCCGGATGGACGTTATCAACATGATCTCGAAAGATCCGAGCTATCCAGACGGCGAGACGCGTGGGACGGGTTATGGGGACGGCACACCGTTCTTCTTCAACGGGCCGCGCATTCATGAATTCATGCAGGAGATGAATCGTGAAGTCTTGTCGAAATACGATACGATCACGGTCGGTGAGATGCCGGGCGTCAGCGTCGACGAGGCGAAACTTTATACGGGAACAGACCGTGACGAGTTGAACATGGTGTTCCATTTCGAACACGTCGACGTCGGCAACGGCAGTTTCGGCAAATGGAATCCGACGGACTGGAAGTTGACGGACTTGAAGACAATCTTCTCGCGTTGGCAAGAAGGTCTTGAAGAAGATGGCTGGAACAGTCTCTACTGGAGCAACCATGATCAACCGCGAGCCATCTCACGGTTCGGGAACGACTCGGACGAATACCGTGTCGTCTCCGGTAAAATGCTGGCGACGCTCCTGCACATGTTGAAAGGAACGCCTTACATCTATCAAGGTGAAGAGTTCGGGATGACGAACGTGGCGTTCGACTCGATCGATGAGTACCGCGATATCGAGACGCTCAACGCGTATCGGGATTATACGACGAACGGACTGTTGACGCATGATGAGATTTTCCGCGGCATTCACGCACGTGGGCGCGACAACTCACGGACGCCGGTCCAGTGGTCGGCCGAGGCGCAAGGCGGATTCACGTCCGGCACGCCTTGGATTGGGGTCAACCCGAACTATGTGACCGTGAACGCGGAAGCGGCACGACGCAATCCGGACTCGCTCTTCCATTACTATCGCCAATTGATTCAGCTCCGTAAACAACATCCGATTGTCGTTTACGGGAAGTATGAGTTGTTGCTGCCGGACGATGAAGCGATATACGCCTTTACACGTACGTTCGAAGGCGAGACGTGGCTCGTGCTCTGTAACTTCTCGGACGAGACGGTGACGCGTGAGCTCCCATTCGACGTGAAAGAGCGGGTGATTGGGAACATGGAACCAATAGAGCCGTTCACGCTTCGTCCGTACGAAGCGCAAGTGTATAAAGTGTGACGAACAAAACTCGCCTCCGTGGCGAGTTTTGTTGTGTTGTTAGTAAAGATGACCCGTTTCGGGAATAGGGATAGTAGAGTCTGACCGAAAGGGGGAAACACGATGAATACGTTAATTGCTTATTCGACCCGCTACGGGACGAGTGAGAAAGTCGCCCATCTGTTGGCCGAGCGGCTACCAGGGAACGTGCACATTCAAAACGTGGTCGAACAGCCAGACGTTGATTGGGCGACAATCGATCATGTGATTGTCGGCAGCTCAATCCGGATGGGGAAAATCCAAGATGAGATGACGGCATGGCTTCATATTCATGAAGCTAAATTGTTGAAGCGTCCGCTTGGACTTTATCTATGTGCTGGGACGCCGACCGCGGCCGAACGGCAACGGGAGCTCGAGGACGCGTATCGGGAAGTGTTGCGCGTGCACGCTTATTTCGTCGAAGTCGTCGGCAACGGCTATGATTTCGAGCGGATGGGCTTTCTCGACAAAGCCATCGTCCGCATGATGGCAAAACAGACGGTGAGTTCGTTCAATTTAGACGAGACGATGCTCGATGAACTCGTCGAGGCGGCTCAAACATCGTTGCGTACGCGACCTGAGAATCCGTAAGCAAACAAGTCGTGAGCCTCGATTGGACTACTCGTGGAGATGAGCACATCTCCACTTTTTTGTTCGCCTTCGATTCGCTGGAGTGTAATATTCGTCAACTGGCCACCAATTTTCAATGCGACCGGGGCCGAGTTGCGACAGATAACGTCCTCAATCGTGACGTGGTCGGTCCGGTTATCGCCTCCGAACAGTTCAATGTCGGCCCGACTCGATGCAAATCCGCTCGTCGCAATCCGTTTCAAGCGTACGTTGCGAGATTTATACTGGACGGCGAGGGCTGGATTGGCGCGGTAGTCGTAATCCGGATTACCGATGGCCGTGAATCCATGAATGAACACGTCCTGATACGCCGACACGACGAGACTGCGTGCCGAAGATTTCGTATACAGCTTCGAGCGGACCGGTTCCATCGACACGAGATTCGTGCCCGACAGGAAGCGGGCCGTCTTCGACTGCGGGTCATCTGCCAAGTGATGGCTGATATGACGGAAATTGAATGACCGATTGTCGTGATACGAAAAATGTCCGAATATATGAACGTCATGGGCGGCCGATGACGTCCCGTGCGCTTTCACTTCGACGCCCCCGAAACAACCTTCACTCATATTATTGACGAGCGTGACGTGGCGCGACCCATCATCAATCTCAATCCCGTTCGAGTTCGAGAAGCCATGGGCGTGGGTGCGTCCGTGTGGATGATGGCAGTAACAGTTCGTGATATAGAGGGCATCGCTATGATGGGTCGTAATGCCGTCATCTCCGTAATTCGTTGCTTCACAATGGTCGAGCCACACGTACCGGCTCCCTTTTTTGGCGCGAAGCCCGTCCCCTAAGTAATGATAATGAGGAGATGTGATATCGAAGGCATGCAGTCCCGCGTTTTTCGCCGTGACATGGTGAATCCAACCGAATTTGACGTGTGTGAACGTCAACGCGCTTGAAGCGGTATCGCCACTCGAGGTCCGGTCGACGTCACCGAGGCGCTCCACGTTCCAGTCGAGCGTCAAATGTGCGACTTCGATATGGTGGTTTCCGGCGAATGGAGTTGCATTTCGAAGCAACCGTCGATGTTTCGGAGCTCGGTCCGAGAGCTTGATGATCGTTTCCTGCTGACCGGCGCCTTCGAGCACACAGTTCGACGGGATGCGGATGCCGCGGACGACATACACGCCGGCCGGCACGTGGACGTGGCGGTTCGACCGGAGGGCGAGCCGGAAAGCGAGCGTGCAATCGGTCAAACCATCCCCGACGGCCCCGTAGTCGGTGACGTCGACATGTTGGCGTGTCGCTTGTCTCAAGTTCAAGTGCTCGGCGTCGAGCCGACGCATCCATACCGGGCGGACGATTCCATCGATCGTCTCGAGCGGCAAGGAACTTGTCACTGGGACGATGCGTTCGGTCATCGGCAGGTGGGAGAGATAGGTTTTCGCTTGATCGGGATAATTGGCTTGTCGTGTCGCCTCATGCCAATCAAGTGTTTCTTTCAATAGATCACCGAGCGCCCAGTTCGAGTGGTGGGCGATGGTGGCAGCGATATTCGAGCGATCAATGTATGCGGTCATATGGTTCATCCTCCTAGCGTTCACTACAATTGGATGTACCCGTTTTAAAAGTATTTTTAGCAAACCGAAGTATTTAGTAGACAGAAGCATTTATCCGTGGTATATTCTATATGTGCTTAATTAAGAATAGCTGGAAACATAATTCACAAAACGCTTTGGATTATTTTTCGTTTAAGATAATCCTAGAGGTTTGTGATTTTTTATTGGTCAGTTTTTTCTAGTAAGGCACTACTAGAACGCACAGCGTTTATTTCAGGAGGGTTCATTATGAACACAGGTAAAGTAAAATGGTTTAACTCAGAAAAAGGTTACGGCTTCATCGAAATGGAAGGCGGAGACGACGTATTCGTACACTTCTCAGCAATCCAAGGCGACGGCTTCAAGACACTTGAAGAAGGCCAAGCAGTAACTTTCGAAATCACTGACGGAGCTCGTGGACCACAAGCTTCTAACGTTGAAAAAATCTAATCTTCCTTTCTAAGGAATTTTATAACCTGCTCGCTTCGGCGAGCAGGTTTTTTGTTGTCCGCGTGTTTAATCACTTGTCCCAGGGGAATGAATATACGAGTGACTACCACAAGGAGGTTTTTCAGAATGGATGCAATGCAAACGGCAAGACAGATTTTAGATCATAGTAACGTGGGCACGATGGCGACGGTCTATAAAGGAAAGCCGCACAGCCGTTATATGACTTTTTTCCATGATGAGCTGACACTCTACACGGCAACATCGAAAGACACGGATAAAGTCGATGAACTGAAGAACAATCCGTATACGCATATTCTGATTGGCTATGACGGCGATGGCGTCGGGGATACGTATCTTGAGATTTTGGGGGAGACGACGGTATCCGATGACGAATCAATGAAAGAAAAAGTATGGAACGAGAAACTCGAAGGCTGGTTCGACGGTCCGGATGATCCGAAACTCGTCATCTTAAAAATCTCGCCGCAATCGATGCGTGTGATGAATAAAAAAGGGCAGCCGCCCCAAGAAGTAAATCTGTAATTCAAACAAAGACGTCCCGAGTGGGCGTCTTTTGTAATTGACCAATTTCCAAAAAGTGACTCACCTGTGACACACATATGAACGAAACGTGAACTGTTATCCTAACCTATGTGAAAAGATGAACATGGATGGTATATTGTGAATGTAATCACATATAAGACATCATTCACTCATCTAAGGAGGAATTATCATGTTCACAAAATTTTGGCAGAACCACAACGTCGCCACCGGTATTTTGACAGTCCTTCGTGTCTGGCTCGGCTATCACTGGCTCACAGCAGGTTGGGGCAAGATCACAGGCGGATTCGGTTCAGAAGGTTTCCTCAATAACGCACTGACCCTCGCAACAGGCGATCACCCAGCTGTAGCCGGTTGGTGGGCAGCATTCCTTGAAAACTTCGCCATCCCGAACGCTGCCTTGTTCGATGTGTTGATTCCATACGGTGAATTCCTAGTGGGTCTTGGACTCTTGGTTGGTGCCCTCACACGTAGCGCAGCCTTCTTCGGTCTCGTGATGAACATGGCGTTCTTGCTCTCAGGTACGGTCAGCACGAATCCAACGATGTTGATTGTCTCAGTCCTCATTCTTGTCGCAGGCTATAATGCTGGGAAACTTGGTGTCGATGGATTGTTCCTACGCAAATTCGTGGAAACAAAAGTCATGCATCGTTCACCAAATCGTCAAATAGCGTAACGACTTTATGACGTTCTCCTGTGACAAACATCACCTCTTTCGGCTACGATGGACGTAGCATCGATTGAAAAGGAGAACGAATATGAACGCGACACGTTTTAAATGGCTTGGATACACAGAGGGGATGTCTTTCTTACTCTTGTTGCTCTTCGCGATGCCGCTCAAGTACTTGGCGGGCATGCCGCTTGCCGTCAGCATCGTCGGCGCGGCCCACGGTTTCTTGTTCGTCGCTTATGTGGCGGCAGCCGTCTATATGGCATGGCGTTTCAACTGGGGCTTCAAAGTGTTGGTCCTCGCGGTTATGGCATCCGTTATCCCGTTCGGACCGTTCTTGTTAGAGAAACGAGTCCTACCATCTACAGAAAAGACATCGAATTGAGGTTCGATGTCTTTTTTGCGTTCATGCACTCTCTGCTTGCGCTGACACAGCGGCTTTTTCGGCAGTGATGTCGTGACGGATCCGATACATCGCGAACAACGTGATGGTGAGCAGGCAGAGCATGCAAATCGTATAGAGTGAAGCGACCGGCATCCATTCGCTTAATAGGCCAAACACGATGAAGCCGAACGGTGTGATGCCCATCGCGAGGGATTCGAGGACACCAATCACGCGACCGAGATAACTCGGTTCCGTGTTCGTCTGTAAATAGAGCTGGATGGGGATATTGACACGGATGATGAAGAACCCGCTTAATAAGGCGAAACCAGCGAAGAAGACGATAGCTGGTGTGACTGAGAAGTCGAAATAGAGCGGGACGGCCGGTCCGATAAAGAGGCAACTCATAATGATCAGCGCGGTTCGGGTCGTGGCTAGCCGATGTTTGATTTGAAAGACCGGCAATGCATGGGCGAGCGAGGCGACTAAAAATCCGACGGCGAACATGCTTTCTAAAAATCCGAATTGAAGCGGGCTGACGCCGATTTCTTGTAGGGCGGCAATCGGGAACAGCACTTCGGTGGCAACAAAAAAGAAATTGAGCAAGGCGGCCAAGAGGGTCAACGTCCAAAGTACGCGCTGGCGTTTCAAGTAGCGGAAGCCAGACCGGACCTCGGACCAAGTCGATTGCTCGCTGGGGACATGGTCGTACGCTTTAAAGTGGAGACGAGAGGCGACAAGAGCGGCGATCATAAATAAGAGAGACGAGCTGAAGAGAAACGCTGATACCGGAAGTAACGTGAACAGTGCCCCGGCGAGCAGCGGCGTGCCGATGCTTGAGATGGAGATGGTACTTTGAATGAGGGAATTGGCGCGTTGGAGTCCGTCTTCGTCGAACAAGAATGGAATCGAACTCGATAATGTGACGGATAAGAAAGTCGAGACGACAGAGAGCAGACATGTGATAATCAAGAAAGCAGGAACGCCGAACGTCCAGACGAGACTCGCGATGCCGGCAGCTAAAAATAATAAGGCGTTCACGGACTCCATCGTAATGATCACGCGCTTGCGATCCAGTTTGTCGGCAAACGCCCCAGCAAACGGAGATAATAAGACACGTGGCACTGTGCCGGCAAGCAAGACGAGTGCGAACTGTAGTCCCGAACCGGACGTCGTCAGAACCGTCAGTCCCGCGACGAACGTGAAGAGACTGGATGCAAACAACGACATGAATTTTCCGAGCAATAATACATACAAGTTTGATGAAGTGGTCGTCATATCGATTCTCCTTTACAGTTAAGTTCAATCTGATTTAACTTTATAGTAAACGATGACACTCGATCTGTATACAATAAGTTCAATTAAATTTAACTTTTAAGAGGTGCTCTATGATTGGACAACGGATTAAAGCGTTACGCAAAGAAAAAAAACTGACGCAAAGCCAGCTCGCTGAAGGCATCATCACGAAATCGATGCTCAGTATGATTGAGAACGGCAAAGCAGAGACGTCGATGCGCAGCCTTCGTGAAATCGCGAAACGACTCGACGTGTCGGTACAGTCATTGCTCGTCGATCCTCGCGAGGAGGACTTACAGAAAATCGTCGAGGAGATTGAATATACGCAAGGAGGTCTCCACTCATGGGAAGACGAGGCCGTTCAGAAGGCGCTCCTCCCTTACGTGGACGTTGAGATGAACTCGGTATGGCAAGGGAAGGCGTACACGTTACTCGCGGACAGTGTATTTTATAGTGGGAATCAACAACAACTGTTGGAGTGGTATGATCGGGCAATCGCGGTGTTTGAGCGGCTCGAGGAGAAAGAAGAACTGATTATGGCCCGCATCAGCCAAGCGTTTTATCTGCTCATGTGGAATCGATTTGATGAAGCGATTGAGCGTATCGATACGATTGAGTTGATTGATTCGAGAAGGATGAAGACGAAGACGCGCGTCGAATTCAGCATGTTGATGGTGTTCCGTAATATGTTGTATGACGATGATTTACCAGGCGCGATTCGTCGTCTCGAAGATACGCTTGATTACATGAAACGAACGAAAATGTACTATCGGGTCGACGATGTATATCGAACGATTGCCATTTGTGCCCTTTATTTAAAAGATGAAGCAACGATTGTCGATGCGCTACAAAAAGCGAAACAATACACGAGCTTCACGGACGACGTGACGATGAAAATACGCCTGGCGATGACAGAAGCGCTCTATGCGATTGAATATCGGAAGACGGATCTTCTACAGCAACAGATTGCTGTCATGGATCAGTTGCTAGAAGGAAATACAGAATTCATCGCAGCGTTCGAGATGAGTAAAGGCGTCTATTTCGCGTTGACTGGTGAGATAGAGGCAGCCCGGAAATCGTTTTTGAAACTGTTGGAGCATCATGATCAATGGGCGAAGCATGGGTTTGTCGATCAAGCCATTTACTTCGAAGGGCTGTTAATTGGAACGAGTCACGGGTGTGGGGATGAATGGGTACCGTTGATTGAACGAGAAGTGGGCTTGTTCCCAGAAGGTCGTTTCCGCAGCCATCTGATGTCGCTCATTAAAAAAATCAAGGGCTGATTTCTCAGCCCTTGAACGTTTGAATAAGTGTCCCTTTGCCGTCCTCGACTTGAATCGAGGCGTGGGCACCGTTGATAAGTGTCATTTGCGGCGGGACGTGCCCGCAGTCGATATCGTAAATGACAGGCACGTCGAGCAATTCCTGCAGTTCCGTATACACGTCCTCTGCGGTGTAGCCTTGGACGGGCTGTTGAGCCGCACTGCGCCCGAACAAAATGCCAGACGTATAATCAAACCAACCGGCCCACTTCATTTGAAGCAGGGTCCGTTTGAGTGCCGTAACATCGAGCTCGGCGTTCTCGAAATACCAAAGAATCGGCTCCCCGTCCAAATGGGTCTGTTGGAACGTGGCGACATCTCCATACGGTGTGCCGATGGTATGTAACAAGACATCGATACAGCCGCCAAGCAGTCGTCCGGTCGCCTCTGTCCCGTCGAGTGATTTCCACTCCGTCGGTTCGGTCAAATGATAGACGTGCGGGCTTGGGTTCTCATGCTGCCATTCTTTTTGGAACTGTTCCGAGGCGAGCTGGATGACCGTCTCGCCTTCTTTTGCTGATACGACATCGAGCCAACGCGAGCTCGTCGCGTCCCATTCTTCGCCGCGTAGGTCGACAAGGTTCGTCCCGTGGGCCGAAGCGATACCGGTCTTGAGCGTATACACGAATAGGAATAAGCTGACGTCCGAATAGCCAAGCATCCATTTCGGTGGGAGCGCGTCCCAGTCAATCGCGTCTAGCAACTCAATCAAGAGGACGCCGCCCCATGGCGGGATAATCAAATCGATTGCATCATTGTGGAACAACCGGGTCAATTCATCGGCCCGGACTTCTGCTGGTGCCGATTTTGCTTTGTCTTGCGTCCAAACCGATGGCTCGAATTGAAGCGTGAACCCATGGCGGGTGAATGTCGCCTCGGCCTCATGGAGCAATCCATGTAATTCAGCGGGAACGCCAGACGAAGGGGCCGTCACACCGAAGTGATGTCCGGTCAATTGTGGATAACGAATCATGTGAGCCTCCTGTGGATAAGTGATAGATGGGAATGCGGAAACGGGTTATCCACATGTGGACAATTATTTTTGACGCATACGTTCTGCGTGTTGGATGCCCCAAGCGTTCATTGTCTCGAGCACCGGAATCAACGTCTTCCCATACTCGCTCAAGCGATAGTCCACACGAGGCGGAACTTCGGGATAGACGGTGCGGATGATGATGTCTTGCTCCTCTAAATCGCGAAGCTGTGCCGTCAAAATCTTTTGACTGATATTTGGGAGCGAGCGTTTCAACTCGCTGAACCTTAACGTGTCCCCATTAATGAGCGCGAGTAAAATCGACGGTTTCCATTTCCCCGTGATCAGCTCGAGCGCGGTATCGACTTCGCAACTTGAAATCAATGGCATCAGTCTCACTCCTCTCTACAGTATCCTTGAGGTAACTATACCACCTTTTTGTGCCGTCTTCTGTCGATGCTACTTATCGGATATACTGAGAAAGAGGTGATCAAGGATGAACTTAACAAACATTAAACTCGGCGCCGTCACATTGCGCGTCAACGATTTAGAAATGATGAAAACATATTATGAGCGCGTCATCGGAATGGATGTACTCGAGACGTCAGAACATCGCGTCACACTCGGAACGAACGAAATGGCGCTCGTCGTCTTACATGAAGTGAGCGGCGTGCGTCCAAATCCACGAACAGCTGGCTTGTTCCATATGGCGATCCTATTGCCAAACCGCGTCGAACTCGGACGGATCCTTCGTCATTTGATTGAACAACGGATTGAAGTCGGACAAGGAGATCATTTGGTCAGTGAGGCGTTCTATTTGAGCGACCCGGAAGGTAACGGCATCGAGCTCTACGCCGATCGTCCCCGCGAGCAGTGGGAATATGAAGCGAACGGTCATGTGAAGATGTCGACGGACCCAGTTGAATATGAATCGATGCTTGAGGCGGCGGCCGACCGTCCGTTCACGGGTCTTCCGAACGGGACGACGATGGGGCATGTCCACTTCAAAGTACGTTCCCTAGAAGCGGCAAAATCATTCTATCAAAATCGTCTCGGTTTCAAGGTGACGACCGATTCGTATCCGGGCGCCTTATTTTTAGCGGCCGACGGGTATCATCACCACATTGGCGCGAACGTCTGGGCCCGACCAAGCCAGCCGATGGGACAAGAGGCCGGTCTGGAGGCGTGGACGCTCTTGGTCGATACGGCCACGAATCGCGAACTCGGCGGGACGACATCGGAATGGTCGCTCACCGATGACGACGGCATCACGGTCAATATAAAAAGCGTGGACTAATGTCCGCGCTTTTTTAGCGTGCTGAAATTTTCTTTTGACTTGAATCAAACGAGAGGCGAATGCCGCGCTTTTGATACGCTTGTTCGACACGTTTTGAATTGATACTGAGCTCAAGATGAGCGAGTTTCAAGTGTTCAAGTTCTGGCACCGTGACATCGAGACGGACGAGCTCCATGTTGCGCTCGGCCTTTTTACGTGTGCGTCTCAAGTTACGGGGCACTTCTTCTGACGTCAGTGCCGCGATCGTTTCATTGATCAATTGTCGTTTGTCGCCTTTGACGCTGAGCGCCGTATAGAGCTTATCGAGCGAACCGAAGCGTTTGATTAACTGGACCGATTGACTTTCATCTAATCCGGCCACAGGTGGAATCCCGTCTGAACGGTCTCCTGTCAATGCTTTGACTGCTGAGAGCTGTTTTGGCTTCAATCCCTCGTACAATGCCGCAATCTCCTCAGGACGAATCTCGAGATGTCGCTTGAGCGGGAGCGGGCGATTGTCTTTGATGTCGCAACGAGCCTGCATTTGTTGCAGCTCTTGCGTTTGAAGCCAGACGGTGATGCGTGGGCTCACGAGCTGAAGCAAGTCCTTGTCTTTCGTCATAATGACGACAGGGGCGCTACAGCTAAACTTCCGAGCGATATGAGCAATCAAATCTTCACCTTCATAGCCTTCGACTTGATATTGCGGAATGCCGCTCTCTTCAAGCAATTGGCGCATGAGTTCCATTTGTGCTTTCAACTCGGGTGGTGTCTGGCGGCGACGGCGTTTATAGCCTGGATAGAGCTCGCGGCGCCATAATGTTTCACGTGAGACGTCCCACACGACGACGAAATGAGTCGGACGATGTCTGCGTAGAATCGTCCGGATGAGGCCGGTCATACCGATGACGGCACTCCGATCGTTTTTAGATACCTCGCGTCCTTTTTTCGTTCGGCTCGCGGCGGCACCATAGTAGGCACTGGCCAGCATGGAGTTTCCGTCAATTAAAAATAGTTTACGTTCCATGCGTAACCTTCTTTCTGTAGTTGTTGGACCGAACATTGATGAACTGTTCGGTGATGTTGTGTCAATGAGTGACACGCACTCAAATTAGCAACATATGTGCAGTATATCACGACAAGACATGAAAATATAGCGACAGTTCGACCGCTCCACGAAAAGCCCTCCCCGAAAAATTGGGGAGGGCGGTCCATTGAGTCAGTCGAGTTCAGGTTGAATCTCGTCTTTATGGGCTAAAATCAAATCGACGAAAACGACGCGGTGATTGTCGATTTCACGGACGATCAGTTCATGTTCGCCCGGTAAGACGAACCGTTCACCGGTGCGGGCATTCGCTTTTTGCGATAAGACGAATCCGCCGATTGTATCGACGTCATCCTCGATTTCGATGCCGAACCGTTCTTCAATCTCTTGCGTCAAGACGAGACCGGACAAGCGGTAATGACCGGGTGTGACTTCGGTGATTTCAGCCTGTTCGTCACGGTCGAACTCGTCACGAATCTCTCCGACGATTTCCTCGAGGATGTCCTCGATCGTGAGAAGACCGGCCGTACCGCCGTACTCATCGATGACGAGACACATCATCGTCCGCGCGTTCTGCATTTTCACCATCGCTTCTTGGAGCGGTGTGAATTCCGTCACGAGTGGAAGCTGATGAATGAACGTCTCGAACGGGGCATCGCTTTTGACGAGTTGAGCGGTGAATAATTGTTTGGCGTTGATGAAGCCAAGCACGTCATCGCGGTCGCCATCACGCGTGACCGGATAACGGGTGTATTGATGTTCTTGGACGGTAGCGATAATCGTCTCAATCGAGTCTTCTTCGTCGATGGTCACCATGTTCATTCGTGGGACCATCGCGTCCTTGGCGATCCGTTCGTCGAAGGAGAAGATGTTTTGAACGTAGGCGAGCTCATTCTCGTTGATTTCTCCGCTGCGGAAGCTCTCGGTCATGATGATCTTAAGTTCTTCTTCCGAGTGCGCCGTCTCTTGTGCGGTCGTCTGCACGCCGAACAAGCGCAACGTCAACCGGGCCGTCCCGTTCAACACATGGATAAACGGATACAGTAATTTCGTGAAGAAATAGAGCGGTCGGGCGACGAGTAACGTCAAGCGTTCGGCTTCATGCACAGCAAGCGTTTTCGGGACGAGTTCCCCGATGACGACGTGTAAGAAGGCAATCAGCAAGAAGGCAATCAAGAAAGATAGGATGGTCGCGAGCGACGATGAGACGTTCAAGCGATCGACGAGCGGTTGAATCATCCCTTCGATTTGGTCCGCGCCAATCCAGCCTAGCCCGAGGGCAGCGAGTGTGATGCCGAACTGTGAGGCCGATAGCGAGTCATCGAGATTCTCAATCACTTTCTTGGCGACAGCGGCCCGTCGGTTTCCTTCGAGCACGAGTTGGTCGAGTCGGGCCCCACGCACTTTGACGATGGAGAATTCGGCCGCCACGAAAAAGGCGGTCATAAAAATGAGCAAGGCGACGATCAATAAGCTGAGTAACATGGGACTGTCCAAAAATTCCCCCAAAAATCGGGGAGTCACCTCCATTAACGTTAAGTCGTATGTCGTTCAGGAGAATCCCTGAAAACGAATAGTTTGTTTCAGTATAGTAGATTTACCAAAAATATTCAAAAAACAGGCGGAAAGGTTTCGACAAGAGGGGAATGAGGGAACTACAAATCGAGAAGAGATGAAGGAGGAATTGATATGGCTAACTATCCAGAACTAAAAGGAAAAGTCGCGGTCATCACCGGGAGTTCGAAAGGACTCGGGCGCGCCATCGCGGAACGATATGCGAAGGAAGGGGTTCATGTCGTCTTGAATTATCGTAGCAGCGAGGACGAGATGAACAAAGTCATTGAAGGCATCGAGGCTGCTGGCGGGAAAGCGGTCGCGGTCAAAGGGGACGTCGCCGAAGAGGGTCTCGCCGAGAAGATGATTGAAACGGCCGTATCGGAGTTCGGGAAGATGGACATTTTCGTCAACAATGCCGGCGTACAGGTCGAGGCGAAGACGCACGAGATGGAGCTCGATAACTGGAAGAAAATCATCGATACGAATTTGACGGGAACGTTCCTCGGTGTACGTGCCGCCCTCAAATACTTTGTCGACCATGAGATTCAAGGGAACATCATCAACATGTCATCGGTGCACGAAGTGATTCCACGTCCAGGCTATACGCATTATGCGGCGAGTAAAGGTGGCGTGAAGATGTTCACGAAATCGGTCGCCCTCGAGTACGCACCGAACAAAATTCGTGTCAATGGCATCGCACCAGGCGCCATCGACACACCAATCAATGAAGAGACGATGCAAGACCCTGAAGAGAAGAAAGGGCTCGAGGCGCTCATCCCGACTCATGAGATTGGTCGTCCGGAACAGATTGCGGCCGTTGCGGCATGGCTTGCTTCAGACGAGTCATCATACGTCACCGGCGCGACGATTTTCGCGGACGGAGGCTTGTCGCTCTATCCATCATTCGGTCCTGAAAATAAAGTGCAATGATAAAAGGGAGGCTCCGCGTCAAGCGGCGTCTCCCTTTGTCTATTAACTGCTTAGTTGATCTTCCGCCGCGTATTTCGGCAAGATGATGGTGAATGTCGAGCCGTGGCCGACGCTCGAATCGACGCGAATCGTTCCGCCGTGTCCTTCGGCAATTTCTTTACAGATGGCGAGGCCGAGGCCCGTGCCACCGATTTTACGACTGGCCGAGTTGTCGACGCGATAAAACTTGTCGAACAGTTTCGGTAGCGCCGACGTCGGAATGCCGATGCCGGTGTCCTGAATCGAAATCTCGATGACATCGGACTTGTCATTCGTGACACAGACGGCGACTTTTCCACCTTCTGGTGAATATTTGATCGCGTTGTGGAGCAAGTTCGTGAACAGTTGACTCAAGCGATCTCGATCACCGTATACATATAGATTCGTATCACATTCGAGGTCGAGCTGATGATGTTCACTCGCACCTTGATGGATGGCGATCGTTTCTTTTAAAATCGTATGCAAGCTCTCGGGTCGGCTATGGTACGTCTGTTTTCCGGACTCCATCCGTTGCACATCGAGCAGGTTGGAAATCAAGTCTTCGAGACGGAGCGTCTCTTGGTGAATCATCCCTAAATATTGATCGATGCGCTCCGCGGGCATCGTCCGATAGCGAAGCAGCTCGGTGAAACCGATGATGCTCGTGAGCGGTGTGCGCAGTTCGTGCGACACGGTCGACACGAGTTCCGTTTTCAAACGGTCGACCTCGGTCTCTTGTGTCACGTCCCGGAAGACGAGCATCGTGCCGTGACGGGTGCCGCGCAAGTGGATTTTCTCCGCATACATCTGAATGAAGCGTTCTTCTTGATTCATCGAGAACGTCACACTTTCTTCCATGCTCTCGCCATCAAACGCGCGGCGCATGAATGAGAAGAACGAGTCTTTCTGATCGACTTGGAAACCAAGTTCTTCTAAATCGGCATCCAAACGATACAAGTCCATCTCGTTCCGTTTCGTGGCGGCTTGATTGAACATGATGAAGAGGGCCTGGTTGGCGAACTTCTCATGTGTCGTATGCTCGACATAAATGACCGCATCACGAATCGAGTGCAGGAGGCGCGCCGTCTTCTCGCGTTCTTCCTCGACTTGGTTGCGTTGTGTCGCGAGCGAAGAGGCCATTTGACGGAATGAGTTCGTCAATTGTCCGACCTCGTTTCGTGAAGATACGGCCGCTGGAATCGGAATGATGCGTTCATCCGCCAATCGTTCACTGTTGACGATCAACTCTTGAAGTTGACCGGTTAATCGTTTCACGTAAGGACGAGCAACGATAAAGAGGACGAGCAACACGGCGAGGAGGGAGAGGAGCCAGAGCACTTGCGCCCACTTTGTATGAGTGGCGAGTTGTTCTCGCAACTGATTCTCTTCTTCATTCAACGAGTTGCGGTATTCGGTGAACACCGTCTCCATATCGACGATGCTCGCACTCATGTCAGCTGCACTTTTTGAGTTGATTTTAAATTTGCGGTCGGCAGGCGGTTCCGCTTGCGGTGTCACTTTACCGAGCGTCGGCATTTTCAAAAACGGTTCTGTGACCGTCCCTTCGCGTTTGGCGATGACATATCGCTCTAGACTCGGCATGACGCGTTGTTGATAGGCCGAGAATAGCGTCCGTGCGTCGCTTGCATACGTCTTCTCTTTTTCAGTGACCGCGTTCGTCTCGAACCATGCGGTCTGAATCTCAATTAAGTCTTGTTTTTCTTTCACGCGGGCGAGCATCGCATCGTCGCCGAGGATGACATACCCGCGCATTTCATATTGCATCGACTGCCACGTCTCGAATAGTTCAGTCGCGTTCGTGCGACGTTCACTAATGTTCTCGAGCGATGACGTCGTTTGTTCGATTCGGTTTTCCGTATACATGTACACGGCGAGTGAGGTAAGGAGGATCAGTCCGATGAATAAATAGAAGACGAATAAAAACTGTCTTCCGATCCGCTGGTCAATCCATGCTTTCATAAAGACCGTTCCTTCCTGGAACTGCGTACGTTCCTACTGTGACAAATATCCTGCGAGTGTCGTTCCTTCATTGTACAGATTTGAACCAGTTGTTTCCACCAATCAAGAAATAAGCGGAAATTTAACTATTATCTATTGAATAATAGTGGATGATAAGCTATTGTTTAATATATAGTAGAGGAGGCGAAGAAATGAACCCTCAGTTCAAGAAAGGCGTACTCAATTTATGTGTGCTCGCGCTCGTCGAGACGCATGACCGCTACGGGTATGAGCTCGTGCAAGCCATCTCGGTAAAAGTCGCCATCTCGGAAGGGGCCGTCTATCCGCTCCTGCGGCGACTCACCTCGGACGGGTACTTCACAACGTACTTAAAGGAGTCGGCAGAAGGACCACCGCGAAAGTATTACACGATCACAGAACAGGGGAAAGCTCATTTGGCAGAACTACGTGCGGAATGGGAAGCGTTCACGACCGGTGTCAACGAATTGATTGAAGGGGGAACGGACAAATGATAGAAGAACAATATTTATTGGAACTCGAACGGTTACTGATGGGAATGAGCGTCATCGAGCGGGTCGACATTTTACGGGATGTGTCGGAATACTTTGCGAGTGGACGAATCGACGGGAAGACAGATGCGGCGATGATTGAGGAACTCGGGGCGCCAAGCGCGCTCGCGAGCGAGTTGCTTGGTTCGGTCGATCCATCGCCTGACGTACGAAAAGAACCGGCCGTTGTCAAAAGCCAGAACGTGGCGTTTCGCAACGTCTCGATTAACGTCCTGCAAGCACACGTCCAAGTCGTGCCGTCTCATGACGGCTTTGCCTACGCCACGCTCGAGACGGAACGGGACCACGGGGTGACGATGGAGATCGTTGGGGACACCCTGGAGATTCGAATCGAATCAGAGCGCCGGTTCGGTCTGTCGAACTTGTTCGCCTGGGCAGTGACAAAGGCACCGGTGTTACACGTCGAGCTACCACGCCATGCGTATGAGCAAGTCGTCTTGAAAAATCGTCTCGGCTCCTGTGACGTGCGCAATCTCGAGGCCGCATCGGTCGAAGTTGAGAGTGAGAACGGGAGCATCACGGGCCATACTGTTAGCGCCAAGCGAGGCTCGTTCCGCTCTTCGAACGGGAAAGTCAGTCTCACGTCGATGACAGGGCAGGACCTTGACGCGCAATCGTCGAACGGACGCGTGGAAGTGCTTGGCTCGACTGTGGATCGTCTCGATGTTCAGTCGTCGAACGGCCGTCTCGATATCTATGACGTGACAGGGGCAGTCGAGGCGAAGACATCGAACGGACGCATCGACTGTGTCATCGATGTGCTCGAGCATCCGGTCCGTCTGAAAACGAACAACGGACGCATCGATGTGCGTTTGAAGCGAGATCCGCGTGACGCCGTCATCCGGGCCAAGACGAGAAACGGCAAAGTCGAACTGTTCGGGGATCGGGCGAACGAGCGGACGTTCGGGGACGGGACGGTCGAACTCAAACTGACGAGCTCCAACGGGAGCATCACCGTCGAATAAGCATGAAAAAGACTCGCGCGTGAGCTATTCACGCGCGAGTCTTTTTGTTTACAGATCGTGGACGAGCAAGTAGGCGACACGGACTGGTCCGTGCACCCCGACAATCAAATTCATCTCGATATCGGCCGAGTTCGATGGACCTGAGATGAAGTTGACTCCGTTCGGCGAGTTGAGATCACCGGAGCGGTCGAGGTCGGCCAATTGTTTGGCCGCCTGCGTCATCCGCGGGACAAGTACCGATTTCGGGATGATGGCGATATGGTCGCGCGGCAATAGGCTGATTGTACGTGACTTGCCGGGTGCTGCGTATTGAACGATGGTTGCACTCTCGGCGAGGGCCTGGTCGGCAATCGTGATGCCGATATCGGCTTTTATGGCGAGGGCACGGCTGTCTTCCGGGCGCTCCACATCCCACCAGTCAAACGATTCGCTCGTGTTTGGGGCCCACGCCTGAATCCGGTCGTCATGTTCAGCGATGATGGCCTTCCCTTCATACCGATCAATTAACAGACGGAGCGTATCATCGAGGTTGGCCGACTCGCATTCGACGACGTCGGTGTGGATGCGTGTCGCGACCATCCGGAACGTTTCGAGCAGTTCCTCGTCGGACGCATCTTTCAACACCTCGTCTTGCGGTCGGTGCTTATACACTCGTTTCGGCGGCGTCAAATCGACGTCACGTCCGAGTTGCCCTGCGATTCGTTTTAGAAAATCCTCGCGATTGGTGATTGTGCCTGGATTCATTCTGCATTCCCCCGTTTCTTGAACCAATCCCGCACCGTCTGCTTGGCGGGTTGTGGTAAGTCTTTCGAATCCGTCCACGCCGGTAACCCTTTGTCGATTTGTCCCGCTTTCGTGAACGGGGACGATGCGAACGGCGCGATGTGTTCGGCCGCTTCAAATAAGAACGGACTCGAGGATGTGACGGCGAAGCCTTTCATGGCGATGCGCTCGACGAACGGTGATTGTCTCTTCTCCTCGACGATGACCCGACGATGCTCAATCAACAGCTCGTGAAGCGGGATTTTGACCGGACAGGCTTCCGTACAGGCACCGCATAGGCTCGAGGCGTATGGCAATTCTTTATAATTCTCGTATCCGTCGAGGAGCGGGGCGAGTACGGCACCGATCGGGCCCGGATAAATTGAGCCGTAGGCGTGACCACCGATATGGCGGTAGACTGGGCAGACATTAATACAGGCCGCACAGCGGATGCATTGGAGCACAGATTGGAACTGTGTGCCGAGGATACCAGAGCGTTTGTTGTCGACGATGACGAGATGGAACTCCTCTGGTCCGTCGACTTCGCCGTGACCGCGCGTGCCAGCGAACGTCGTGATGTACGAGGTGAGTCGTTGACCGACGGCGCTCCGACATAGCATATTGACGAGCACCTCGAACTCCTCATACGACGGTACGATCCGCTCCATCCCCATGACCGAGATGACGGTGTCCGGAAGCGACGTCACCATGCGGCCGTTGCCTTCGTTCGTGACGAGACCGACGGCACCGCTCTCGGCGATGGCGAAGTTACAGCCGGTGATGCCGACCTCCGCTTTCAAAAAGTCTTTCCGGAGCTCTCGACGGGCGTACCGGCCGAGTTCGGTCGGGTCGTTCGTCCCTTCGTAGCCGTGCGCCGTAAACGTCTCATGGACGGCGTTCCGGTCTTTATGGAGGGCCGGGGCGACGATATGCGATGGCGGGTCGTTGTCGAGCTGCAGAATCCATTCCCCGAGATCGGACTCGACGACCGTGCATCCTTCCTCGTGGAGCGCCTCGTTCAGCCCGATTTCCTCGGTCACCATTGATTTTGATTTGACGACATGCTTGGCGTTCTTGGCGCGGACGACTTCCCGGATGTACCGGTTCGCTTCTTCCGGCGTCTCGGCGAAGAAGACGTTGCCGCCTCGTTTGGAAATATTCTCGCTCAGTTGATATAAGTAATAGTCGAGATGCTCGAGCACGTGTTGGCGAATCTCTTCCGAGTGGTCCCGAAACGCTTCCCAATCCCCAAGCTCACCTGCCGCGTTCAATCTTCCGTCGCGCAGACGGTTCTGTGCCGAACTGACGGCTTGACGCATGAACGGGTTATCAATCCCGTCCTTGCGTCGCTCCTGAAACTTCTCATCTAACCGAATCCCCATGCTCATGCTTGTTTCACCCCTTCGTTCAACACTTCCGCGATATGCATCACTTTGATCGGATGGCCTTGTTTATGGAGGCGTCCCCCGATGTTCATCAGACACGAGGCGTCCGCCCCGATGAGCACCTCGGCCCCGGAGTTCAAGATGGATTCGACCTTCTCATCGACCATCTGCACCGAGACGTCCGGCATCTTGACGGAGAACGTTCCCCCGAAGCCGCAACAGTTGTGGACGTTCTCGAGTGGGAGCATCGTCAAGCCGTCGACATTTTTAAGCAGCTGACCCGGTGCCGCCTCGATGCCGAGCAAGCGCGTCATATGGCACGAGGCGTGGTACGTCGCCTTGGCCGGGAACTTGGCCCCGACGTCCGTCACTTCGAGCACGTCGACGATGAACTGCGTCAACTCGAACGTCTTCGCCGCATGGGCCTCGGCCCGCATCTTCCAGGCGAGGTCGTCTTTGAACAAGTGCGGATAGTCGCGCATCATCATGACACAAGAGCCGGACGGGCCGACGATATAATCGGCATCAGCCTTCTCGAACGTCTCGATCATATGCTTCGCAATCTTCTTCGTCTCTTCATGGTAGCCGCTGTTATAGGCGGGCTGCCCGCAACACGTCTGCTCAAACGGGAAACTGACGTCACAACCTAGATGTTCTAATAGTTCGACCGTCGCTTGTCCTACCGATGGGAACAACGTATCAGAGAGACAAGTGACGAACAGTGCCACTTTAGGCATGTCCATTCCTTCTTTCCGGTTCATAGTTTAATTCGTAAACGGTTTCACGGTTATTATTCCATAATAAATAGACACAAAACAGAAAAATGGAACGAATCTCTCAAATAAATGTCAAATCCTTACTAATTGAGAACTAAATGATAATGAATCGAGATTCAGGATAGAACTGATATACGACAGTGTTCCCGTGCTCGATAACAGAAAAACCCCCGTCGGTCGACGAGGGCACGAATCTAACTTATAAGAAGAACATTTCCAAAATGAACAGTGCGCCGAACAAGTAGATGAGCGGGTGGACCGTCTCTTTGTTCATCGCTTTGAAGATTGGGTACAGGATGAATCCGAAGGCAATCCCGCGTTCGATACTGCCCGAGAGCGGCATGATGAGAATCGTCATGAACGCCGGGAAGTATTCGCTGAAGTCCGTCCAATCGATATAGCGGACGTTCGTCAACATGAGTGCTCCGACGATGATGAGCGCCGGCGCCGTGATGGCGGCTACACCAGAGATGGCACCAATGAGCGGGCTGAAGAACAACGTCAGTCCGAACAAACCGGCTACGACCGCTGTCGTGAGACCGGTCCGTCCGCCTTGAGCGACACCGGCAGCTGACTCAATGTAGGCCGTCGACGGGCTCGTCCCGACGAGCGAGCCACCCATTGTCGCGAGCGAGTCGGCGAACAAGGCGCGGTGACCGTTCTCAATCGTCCCATCCTCTTTCAACAGGTTGGCCTGTTTTCCGACTCCGACGAGTGTTCCCGTCGTATCGAATAACGTGACGAGGAAGAATGACAAGACGGCACCGAACAAGCCGTATTGGATGACGTCTGAGAACGCCGTGACCGGGTTGACCATCAGTCCTTCCGGCAATGTCGGCATCGCCGTCACGCCTTCAATCTTCAAGAGACCCATGAAAAAGGCGGCAATTCCGGTAAGTACCATCCCGATGAGGAGTGAGCCCGGCACGTTCCGCGAGAACAAGAGCGCCGAGACGATCAAACCACCGAGGACGAGCAAGACACTCGGTGATGACAAGTCCCCGAGACGGACAAGGTTCGCCTCATCCGCAACGATGAGACCTGACAACTTCAATCCGAGCGAGGCGATGAACAACCCGATACCGGTCGTGATGGCATGCTTGAGCGACGCCGGAATGGCTTGAATCAGTTTCGTCCGAATCGGTGACAGCGACAAAATCAAGAAGAAGACCGATGAGACGAAGACGACGCCGAGCGCGGCTGACGGAGCAATTTGTTGCTGAGCGACGAGCGTATACGCGAAGAATGCGTTCAGTCCCATCCCTGGTGCGACAGCAATCGGGAGATTGGCATAGAATGCCATGAGTCCAGTACCGATCAAGATGGCGATGATGGTCGCCGTGAACGCCTGTGCGAACGGGATACCGGCGTCTGACAGAATCGCCGGGTTGACGACGGAGATGTATGCCATCGTCACGAACGTTGTGATGCCGGCCATCACTTCTTGTTTAACGTTCGTTCCATGTTGTTTCAATTGAAAAAAATTCATGAATAAAACTCCCTATCATTAGTAATCTCCGAACAATAATGTTCGTCAATCTTCGAATTAACGTTATCAACTTGATGACTATACAAAATGAGCAGGCTGTCGTCAATGATTTTGAGTGAAAATACCTAAATTATTCTCATGTAAGCGCTGAATGTTCGGAAATAGACAAAATAAAAATAGTACTTGCTCTGAAACGCGTTTCAGACTGTACGGTTAAGTCAAAGGAGGGAAAGAACATGAATCCGACAACTTGGAAGACATGGTGTAGTGGGATCGTCTACGAACTCGTCATCAATCAGTTGTATACGCCGCTCGGAAGAATGTTGTGCGCCCGTTTCCAAGACGAGTTTCTTCATCTACCCGTCGAAGAACGGTTTCGTCTCGTCCAAGCGATCCGGAAACAAGTGATTGCGAAAGGTGACAGTCAGGAGGCAGAGTGGGTACACTATATGCAAAGACTGACAAATTGAGGTGAGACAGGATGGCGAACATTCGAGATATCGCAAAATATGCGGACGTATCCGTGACGACGGTGTCGCGCGTGCTCAATGAGCACCCATACGTGTCGAAAGAGAAGCGTGAACGGGTGCGACGGGCGATGGCCGAGCTCGGCTATTTACGGAATCAGCAGGCGCTGACGTTATCGACCGGTCGCACACAGCGTTTCGTCGTCGTGTTGCCGTATTTAGATCATCCGTATTATGGACTGTTCGTCAACGGGCTCGCGAAAGCTGCCCTCCAAAGAGATTACCGACTCGTCATGTGGCAGACAGAATATCAACTCGACCAAGAGCGGCAAGCGCTTGATTTATTGAAGCACCGTGAAGTCGATGGGGCGATTTTGTTATCCCATACGATGTCATTCGATGAGATGGAAACGTATCGACAGTTTGGTCCGATCACGGTCGCGACCGTCGGGGCGCCGCAGACGATTTCTTCGGTCCACGTCGATCATTACACCGCGTTCGTCGCCGGTTTGCGCGTGTTGATGCAAGCCGGATATAACGAGATCGGCATCGTGTTGTCACGACAAGACAGTCCAAGCTCAATCGCGCGTCAGCAGGCGTACTTCGATGAAGTCGAACTTGCGCGTGAGCGATGGGTCTGGACCGGCTACTTGACGAGTGAGGACGGAATCGGACTGGCCGATGCGTTTCTGCGTCAACAAGAGCGTCCTCGAGCGCTCTTTTTCTCGTCCGATTATGTGGCGCTCGGTTTTTTAGGGGAATTACGCCGTCGCGGTGTCAGCATCCCCGATGAAGTCGCCATCCTGGGCTTCGATGGTCATCCGATCGGTCAGGCATTCGGTCTGTCGACGATGCACTCGCCAAATGAAGACATCGGCCGGACGCTGTTCGACGTGACGTTTGATGAAATGAACGGTGCAGCTTCGGTCACAAACAGTTTAACGGTCACGTATTTGCCGGGGACGACACTCTAGGCAACTTCCTCGCTCGTCTTTTCTGAAACGATTAGAATGGAAACAGAAGTCGAGAGGAGGATGACAGATGAAGATTAACGTGACAGAAGAAGCACTCCAATTTTTTAAAGATGAGATGGAGGTCGAGGCTGGCCAGACGGTGCGTTTATTCGCTAAATATGGGGGTTCGACCGATTTGACGCACGGTTTCTCAGTGGGGGTCATCACAGAAGATGTCGACAACGCGGCGGTCGAAACGGAAGCGGACGGGATTCGCTTCGTCGTGGCTGAACAGGATGAATGGTTGTTCCAAGGACAAGACGTCAACGTCGAGATTCGAGGCGACGAGGTCGTATTCGTTCAAGCGTGACATCACAGTTTGTTAACAGAAAGAATACATCCGTTTGAAGCCATCCAGCTCGGGGAAGAGTCTACGACATGACAAAACCGAAAGGATGAGACAGATGTCAGAACAAGATAAAAAGCGTGAACAAGAAGAACAAGAGAAGTTGAAACGAGACCAACCGGATATTTCGCACGAAGAAGATTCAAAAGGGGATCATTCGGACCTCGAAAAGACGGACGAAGACGAACAAGCGTAAAGAGCCCCTAGTGGCTCTTTTTGTTTGGGAATTGAAAGAATGAGTATAGACGTTATAATGGATAAGGGAAAACTATCATAGTGAGGAGAATGTATGATGAGTACAGTACTAGTCTTTGGACATAAAAATCCAGACACAGATACGATTTGCTCGGCGCTCGCTTACGCGGAGCTCAAGAAAAAGTTAGGGATGGACGCCGAGGCGATCCGCCTCGGTGAAGTGAACGGGGAGACGCAATATGCGCTCGACCACTTCCGCGTCAAAGCACCACGCCTCGTGGAACGCGTCTCGGACGAAGTGAACTCGGTCATCTTGGTCGACCATAACGAGTTCCAACAAAGCGCGGAAGACATCGAGGACGTACGCATCCTCGAAGTCGTCGATCACCACCGTATCGCCAACTTCCAAACAGCAGATGCCCTCTACTATCGGGCGGAGCCTGTCGGATGCACGGCGACGATTTTGCTCAAACTCTATAAAGAGCACGGTGTCGAAATCGCGCCTGACATGGCAGGATTGATGCTATCGGCGATCATCTCGGACTCGCTCTTGTTCAAGTCACCGACATGCACGGACGAGGACATCAAAGCGGCAAAAGAACTCGCAGCTATCTCTGGTACAGATATCGAGACATACGGTCTCGAGATGTTGAAAGCCGGAGCGGACCTTAGCCAAAAGACGATCCCAGAACTCATCTCGCTCGACGCGAAAGAGTTTGCGATGGGCGACTACCGCATCGAGATTGCTCAAGTGAACACGGTCGACGCGAACGATGTATTGAGCCGTAAAGCTGAAGTCGAAGCGGCAATGGCCGTGAAGATATTAGACAAAGAACTCGATTTGTTTGTCTTCGCCATCACGAACATCTTGACGAACGATTCAGAAGCACTCGTTGTCGGTAAGAAGACTGACCTATTCGAGCAGGCGTTCAACGTCAAATTGGTCGATGGCCTTGCGACACTCCCTGGTGTCGTCTCACGTAAAAAACAAATTGTGCCTGTGTTGACTGCTGCAGCCACAAACTAAGAAATGCATGGACGTCCTGTCGATCGACTGGGCGTTCATTTTTTGTTTTATAACGAACAAGGCTCGAAGCGTCTGCTTCGAGCCTTGTTCGCATATATATTGTCAGGATTTCGTAATCACGAACAGCATGAACCGGCGTCCCTCTAGTTGGATTGTCTTCCATATGTTCCGATGCGCCATAACTTCTCGAACGGACCATATCGATGCGATTTGAGCCACCACATCGAGAAGAACGCTTGGGCAATCAAAATTGCGATGCTTAAGAACAATCCTTCCGTCAACGACAGACGACCGTAGTAGCCGAGGGCGATGACCGGCAGGACGACGACGAGCGTGTGCGTCAAATAGTTCGTCAGCGCCATACGGCCGAGCGCCTGCAGTGGACGGAATGCGCGCCCGTTACGGACGGCAATCGTAAAGAGACAGACGTACGTCGTCGCGAGCAGTTTCCCAGAGACGAGGACAGCCGCAGAGTTCGTCGCCGAATATTCGGCACCGCTACCGTAGTGATGCCAAATAATGACTGCGAAGAACGGAAGGGCCGCTATCGTACAGATGATGGCCGTCCGTGTCAATCCTCGGATGCTCCACGTGAGGAGTTTCCGTTCCCGTCCGATATAAAGTCCGAACAAGAACAGGCTTAGAATTTCAACCCCGACAAAAAATGAGTTTTGGAACATGTCAAAAATCTCTTCGTCTAAGCGATAGTCGAACCATGGGCCGAATCCAGAATTAAAGATTGCCGGGAAAGGATCACCACTAAACCTAAATCCGAGCGATAATTCTAAGTACATGGATGAGACATAGAAGAGTAAAAAGCTCCCAATCAACAAACTCCATGCCCATGTCAAAATCGCCCGGTTGCTTAATCCATAAAACAGTGGGAGCAACAAGCCCCACATCGCGTACGTATGTAAGATGTCACCCGACCAAATGGCCAGGTGAACGAGTCCGAATAGAAACAAAATCGCGATACGGCGGATATAACGGGCGACCGAGTCCCCGCGCGCATATGAGCGCTCGAGAAAAATCGAGAAGCCGATTCCGAACAAGAGCGAGAAAATCGTGTAAAACTTCGTCTGGACGAACAAATCGAATAGCGTCCGAACGAGTAAATCGCTCCCCGCATAGTCGGCGCGACCGGAAATCCAGTCGCTTCCGAGCATTGTGGGGATGTTGACGAGAAAGATGCCGCATAGGGCAAACCCTCGAATGATGTCATATAGAACGATACGTTCGTTTACTTGAATCGGGCCAGCCATACGCCACTTCCTCTACACGGATTAGAATACTTTTGTCGTCCACGATTCGCAGTTCCAGACGTCGGTGACGATGTCTTGATAGAACTCTGGTTCGTGACTGATGAGTAGGATACTGCCTTTATATTCTTTCAACGCACGTTTCAACTCTTCCTTCGCGTCGACGTCCAAGTGGTTCGTCGGCTCATCGAGGAGGAGCAAGTTCGATTCGTTGTTTTGGAGCTTACAGAGACGGACCTTCGCCTTCTCTCCACCACTGAGGACCGCGATTTTACTCTCGATATGCTTCGTCATGAGACCGCATTTCGCGAGCATGGCACGGACTTGTTGCTGGTTGAGTGATGGGAACTCGCTCCAAATCTCTTCGATACATGTGTTGTTGCTGACGGCCGCTTCTTGTTCGAAGTACCCAATCTCCAAGAACTCACCGCGTTCGACGGTTCCTTCAAGCGGGTTGATCATGCCAAGAAGGCTCTTCAACAGCGTTGTTTTCCCGATCCCGTTCGCACCGACGAGGGCAATCTTCTGACCGCGCTCCATTTGGAGGTCGAGTGGTCGTGAGAGCGGCTCATCATAACCGATGACGAGATTTTTGGCGTCAAAGATGAGACGACCTGACGTGCGTGCCTGCAAGAACCGGAACTCTGGTTTTGGACGTTCCGCACTCAGTTCGATGACGTCCATCTTATCGAGTTTTTTCTGGCGCGACATCGCCATGTTCCGTGTCGACACACGTGCCTTGTTGCGGGCGACGAAGTCTTTCAAGTCGGCGATTTCTGCCTGCTGGCGTTTATAAGCCGATTCAAGCTGCGAGCGTTTCATCTCGTACACTTCCATGAACTTGTCGTAGTCCCCGACATAGCGTGACAAGTCTTGGTTCTCCATATGGTAAACCAAGTTGATGACGCTGTTTAAGAACGGGATATCGTGCGAAATCAAGATGAAGGCGTTGTCGTAGTTCTGGAGATAACGCTTCAACCACTCGATGTGGGCCTCGTCCAAATAGTTGGTCGGCTCATCGAGGAGAAGGATGTCCGGCTTCTCGAGAAGCAATTTCGCGAGCAATACTTTCGTCCGCTGACCACCTGAGAGGTCCGTGACGTCACGGTCGAGTCCGACATCTAAAATACCGAGACCGCGTGCAACTTCTTCGACTTTCGCGTCGATGATATAGAAGTCGTTCGAATCGAGCATTTCCTGCAGTTCGCCGACTTCGGCGAGCATGTCGTCCATCTGTTCAGGTGTCGCATCGCCCATTTCCATATAGAGCTCACCGATTCGTGTTTCGGTGTCAATCAAGTATTGGAACGCGCTCTTTAACACGTCCCGAATCGTCATCCCACGTTCGAGGACAGCGTGCTGGTCAAGGTAACCGACACGGACGTTTTTCGCCCATTCGATTTTGCCTTCGTCCGGCTGGAGCTTACGCGTGATGATGTTCATGAACGTAGATTTTCCTTCACCGTTCGCTCCGATGAGGCCGATGTGTTCGCCTTTCAATAGACGGAAAGACACGTCATTTAAAATGGCGCGATCACCGAAACCGTGGCTCAAGTTTTGTACTGTTAATATACTCATATTTCTTATTCGTTCCCTTCAAAGTTGACTATCCGATATTGTAGCATGGATTCAAAAAAATTAGTACGCCAGTCCGACCGATTGGCGGATGAAGAGTTGGTCTTCAACGGCGTTCAGCATGAATTGGGCGACATCGGCCCGTGAAATCTGTTTGCCGTTGTCGGGAATGCTGTCGACGGATGTGCGATACGCTGACGTCCGAGGACCGTCCGTCAGTTGCATCGGCCGCACGATCGTGTAATCGAACGACGAGTTGCGCCATAAATCGACCGCGGCCCGGTGATCACGGAGCGGTTTCCGAAGCATGAACGTGACGACCGTGCCGGCGATACCTGGAATCTCTTTGTCGATTCCGGCCGAGGCGAGATAGACGACCCGACTGATGGCGTTTGCTTTCAGTGCCGGGACGAGCGCATCGGTGACGCGGGCCAAGAAGTCGGGATCGCTCAAGTCGGTTCCGAGACAGCTGATGACAGCATCATGACCAGCGAGTGCGTTCGTCAGTGCGGCGCTGTCTGTGACGTCGCCTTCGATGATTTCAAGTTGCGGTGTCCGGATGAGTTTTTTCTGTTCCCGCACGAAGGCGGTCACATGGTGGCCGTGCTCGATGGCCTGGTCGACAAACTGATGACCGGTCCGGCCTGTGGCCCCTAATACGAATAGCTTCATAATGGACGTAGCTCCTCTCGTTTTTCCAGTATCTTTAGTATACAGCAGTTTCAGAAAAATCGAACTTTTAGCCGTCTTTTCCAAAACGGGTTGCAATTTATAAAATATCGTCTAGAATAAGTCCTATCTTATATAAATAAAAGATTCGCACTCGTATATCCGTGAGAATATGGCTCACAAGTCTCTACCGAACCACCGTAAATGGTTCGACTACGGGTGACGCTTGTCGTGTGCATTCGTTTTGTTTCCATGCGGTTCGTCGTCCCCGGGTTGGGGTGACGAATCGCATTTTTTATTGGAGGGAAAACAATGAAGCAGTTAGAAGACAAAATCAGAGATGAAGGACAAGCGTTGTCCGAACACGTATTGAAAGTCGATGCCTTCTTGAACCATCAAGTCGATCCTGTCTTAATGCAAGCCATCGGACGCGAGTTCGCAGACCGGTTCCGTGACGAGGGAATTGACCGCATCGTCACATTGGAATCGAGTGGAATCGCTCCGGCCATGATGACGGCGCTTGAGATGAACATCCCGTTCGTTTTCGCACGTAAACGTAAATCACTTACACTCCAAGACGATCTCGTTGAAGCGGACGTCTATTCGTTCACGAAACAAGAGACGAACCGCATCAGTTTGAGCCGACGCTTCGTCCAACCCGGGGAGCGCGTGCTCGTCATCGATGACTTCCTTGCCAACGGGGAAGCCGCTCTCGGTTTGACGCAGCTCGTCGAATCCGCCGGGGCGGTCGTCGCCGGTGTCGGCATCGTCATCGAGAAGTCGTTCCAACCGGGACGGGACAAGTTGCTCGAACGAGGGTACCGTGTCGAGTCACTCGCCCGGATCGCAAAGCTTGAAGCGGGTGAGATTTCCTTCGTGGAGGTGGTCCGATGAATACGTTTAAGACAGCCAGCCTTGGTTTCCAACACTTACTCGCCATGTACACGGGCGCGGCCATTGTCCCGCTCATCGTCGGTGGCGCCATCGGACTCGGTCCGACGGAACTCGCGTATCTCGTCGCAATCGATTTGTTCATGTGTGGTGTCGCGACGCTGTTACAAGTATGGACGACTCGTTTTACCGGCGTTGGTCTGCCGGTCGTGCTCGGTTGTACGTTCACCGCGGTCGGTCCGATGATTGCCATCGGTAGTTCGAGCGGAATCACCGCCATCTATGGGGCGCTTATCGCGAGCGGGATCATCGTCATCTTAATTTCAGGTTTTGTCGGAAAACTGGCCCGCTTCTTCCCGCCGGTCGTGCTCGGCTCAGTCGTGACGATTATCGGTCTCTCGCTCATCCCGGTCGCCATCAATGACATCGGCGGCGGGATGCCGGGTGAGCCTGGCTTCGCTTCGATGCAAAACTTGGCGCTCGGTGGCTTGACCATCGGCTTGATTCTCGTCTTGAACCGAATCGGTACCGTGTTCACACGGGCGGCCGCCGTCTTGTTTGCGGTCTTGATCGGCACAGGGGTCGCCGCATTCCTCGGTCTCGTCGATTTCAGCCCGGTCCGTGAGGCTGGTTGGTTCCAAATGGTACAACCGTTCTACTTCGGGATGCCGACGTTTGATGTCTCGGCCATCCTCGTCATGACGCTCGTGGCCATCATCTCGATGATTGAATCGACGGGTGTCTTCTTGGCACTGAGCGATATCACGAAAAAACCGATTGGCTCGAACGAGCTGACGAAAGGATATCGGGCCGAGGGTGTGGCAACGATTCTCGGAGGGATTTTCAACAGCTTCCCGTACACGACGTTCAGTCAAAACGTTGGACTCGTCCAATTGTCAGGCGTCAAATCGCGTCGCGTCATCTTCTGGACGAGCGGTCTATTGATTTTACTGGGCTTCTTGCCGAAAGTCGCGACGTTCACGACATTGATTCCGAAACCAGTTCTCGGTGGGGCGATGCTCGTCATGTTCGGCACGGTCGCCGCGTCCGGGATTCGGATTTTGAGCCAAGTTGATTTTGCGAAAAATGAGAACTTGATTACAATCGCCTTGTCGATCGGTGTCGGGCTTGGCATCACGGCCAACCCGGCCATCGTCGCAAATATGCCGGAAGCGGTGCAGTTGTTCACGGACAGTGCCATCGTCGCCGGATCGTTCACTGCCTTGTTGTTGAATGGGTTCTTCCGACTCGTCGACCGGTTCCGTCCGGCCGAGGTCGTTGCCGATAACCGGCAAGTCAGCTAGACTGAAAGGAACTACGTAACTAGGGGGAACAAGCATGGGGAAAACTGCACTTGTCGTTGGCGCCACCGGATTGATCGGACGCGAACTCGTCGAACAGCTGCTCGAACAGGAACGGTATGATCAAGTCTGGATTGTCGTCCGCCGCTCAAAGCGTTGGAGTCATCCGAAACTGCATGAAGTCGTCGGGTTCGAAGGGATGGACGAGGCGTTGCCACAGATTGATGACGTCTACTGTGCACTCGGGACGACGATCGCCGTCGCCGGTTCACGCCAGGCGTTCAAACACGTCGACCTCGACTTGCCGCTCGAAGTAGCGCGCGTCGCGAAACAGCATGGGGCGACACGTTACGCCGTCGTCTCGGCACAAGGTGCATCGCTACGTTCATCGTTCTTCTATAACCGCGTGAAAGGGGAGCTCGAGAACGGGCTCAAAGTGTTCGGCTTCGAGCACTTGATTATCGCCCGTCCGTCGCTCCTGCTCGGGGATCGAGAGGAGTTCCGTCTCGGCGAGAAAGCGGCCGAGGTCGTCAGCCGTCCGCTCCAACCGTTCTTGCTCGATAAACTCCCGGATGCCGCACCGATTCAAGCGCTCCACGTGGCGCGTGCATTGATTATGGCTGCAGAAGAAGGGCAAGGCATCGAAGTATTGACGTCTGGCATGATGCAGAGGATGAGCCAATGAAGCGACTGACGAAAAAACGGACACAAGCCGTATTGATTGATAGCGTCGTCGCTGGATTGGTCAGTTACGGTGTCGAACAGCTCGTCCGGAAGAGAGTGAAGAGCGAGTTCGTCCATGCCGTCATCACGCCGACACTCGTCGCCTACGCGCTCGAAGCGTGTCAGATGCGCCGCGTCGGACAGACGCTCGGCTATAAACTGATGGGTCTCGAGTTGAAAAACGACGACGGGACACCTGTCACAGCCGAGCAGGCGCTCAAACGAGCACTGCACCGTGACACGCGTTCGATTGTCACCTACGTCAAGGACCGTGCGCACTTCGAGGCCGAAGACGGTGCCGTCTTGCCGCATGACAAAGCGCTCCAAATGCACGTAATCGAAAAAAACTGACCTCACGCGAGGTCAGTTTTTTTAGTCGTGGATGCGGCTGAGGATGGCCGTCGTCAAGGCAACGATTGTGCCGAGGACGAGTCCGTTCGAGAACACGGTCGCCAAGAGCGGCGGCAAATCGTTCATCGCCCCAGGTGGGAGCAACATCGCGCCGGCTCCGATGACGAGCGGGAGACCGACCGTGAGCGATGCCGTTTTCTGGTTCAATTCGAACGCCGCCTCGTTAATTCCGATGATAATCATCGTCGCGATGAGCGGGGTGACGATGGCGTATCCGACGGCGGCCGGGATGCTTGCGATGAGCGAGACGAACGGACCGATGAGGGCGAGCACCATCATCACGGCGTGGGCCACGAGATGGGGGGAGCGATGGACGCTCTCCGTCGAGGATAAGAAGCCGGCCGTTCCAGAGATGGCGACCGGTCCCGGTGTCCCAAACATGCCCGCCACCATTTGACTGATGCCGCTGACGACGCCGGACGCCGGGACGTTGCCTTCGATTTGGCGCTTCTCGCGTGAACTGACGATGCGCTCAATCAATTTGATATTGGCGAGCACGTTCGTCATGAGAAGGAGCGTGATGACGAACGCGGTCGGAAGCAAGTTCCAATCCCACACCCACGTTCCGAACGGGAACAGTTCAGGCACGAGGAAGAATGACTCGGAACGGACGATCGGGTTACCGAGTCCGAGCAAGTTGAACAGCCAAAACCCGGCGATGAGCGTCATGACGAGTCCATACTGTTTGAATCGGCTCCGCTCGAGCGTGAGCGCGAATAAGACGAGACCGGCTGTCGCCACGGCTTGAACGATGCTAATGCCGTCCTCGGTCACGCCAAAGCCGCCTTTGATGACGGCACCTGACAGTTGCAGGACGAGCAGAATCATATAGACCCCGAGCACTTGTGGGGTGAATAACGACAGCATCCGTCGCAACAGACCGGTGACGGTCATGACCACACCGAGCACACCACTCAAGAACAACATGAAACCGAGCGCTTGGAGCGTCTCTTGTCCGCTACCATAAAGTGCTGGACCGATGGAGGCATAGAGTGTGAACACGCCCCACCAAATCCCGGCCGGTCCTTCTAAGATTGGCAGTCGGTGGCCGAGAAGCGTCTGGATGATGCTGAAGAGTGCAAAGACGAACAGCGAACGTGAGATGAATGTCATCGTGTCGGCTGGCGACAGTTCGAATAAGGCAGCGATGGAGAGCGGTGGTACAATGTTTGTAGCTAAAATAAAAATAAACCACTGAATCGTCGTGGTTACAGAACTTTTGGTCATGATGTCCCCCTGGTATTTCCCTTTTTTCTTATTAGTGTACCGTGACGGGGAAGTGGATGCAAATGGAGGTATATAATGAAGAAAAAACTGAAGTGGATTGGCCTTGGCCTATTAGGGGTCATATTGGTCGCCATCATCGGCTTCCTCGTGTGGACGCAACTGACGTACGGACCGACGGAAGAAGCGCTCGATTACGCGGGGGAGGCGACGGAAGTGGACAATCGTCTCGAGTTCGGTGACTCGTCGAGCGAGGTCGGTTTCATTCTGTATCCGGGAGCGAAAGTCGAGAAAGAGGCGTACGCCTATTATGGAGCAAGGTTAGCGGAAGAAGGAATCTTCGTCGCCATCCCATCGTTGCGCTTAAATCTCGGGATAGCCGATATCGATGCCGCAGATGCCATCATCGCCGCCCATCCAGACATCGAGCGTTGGGTCGTCGGGGGGCATTCACTCGGCGGTTCGGCCGCGTCCGGTTACGCGCTCGAACACGAGGAACAAGTCGAGGGCGTCATCTTCCTCGCGTCGTACCCAATCAGTACGATGGCGGATAGCAATCTGCGTGTCTTGTCCGTCTCTGGAGAAATCGACGGTCTGGCCACACCGGCTGATATCGAAGCGAGCCGTGACAACGTCCCGAATGACGCCGTCTTCCATCAGATTAAGGACGGCAATCACGCCAATTTTGGGATGTACGGACCGCAGGATGGGGATAACGATAGCCCGCTCAGCGCCAAAGAGCAACAAGACGAGACGATTGACCAAATTATCGATTGGCTCTAAAAAACAGCGTGCCCACATCATGGGGCACGCTGTTTTAACGTTGGTCGAGCTTATAACTGACGGTGGTTAACAATGCCGTCAAGAGTGCTACGGCTCCCCCGACGAGGGCGAGCGTCATGACGGGTGCGTTCGCATAGACGAGCCCGCCGAGCGCTGAGCCCATACCGATGCCGACGTTGCTCGCGACCGGCATGAGCGATGAAGCCAGGCCTTTGGCGTCCGGATTGAACTTCTCGGCCAAGTCGATCAAATAGATTTGCGTCGATGTCGTCAGTAGAATCGCCATGAACGACATGAACGCGATATTGATCAGGCCGAGTGTCACGTTCGACGTCGTCACATACAACGCCGCCAAGACGAGCGCTTGAATGAGGAAGACGTATCGGAGCCGACCGATCGGATTGTGACTGGCGATTTTACCGGCCGCCATATTGCTGAAGATGGAGATGAACCCGTAAGCGAACAGGATTGGACTGATCCATGCGATAGGGACGTCGAGCACACTTTTCAAAATCGGGACGAGGTACGTATAGACGACGTACGTCGCGCCGAAGCCGAACGCCGGGATGAAGAACGCGATTAAAATTCGCGGGTTCGTCAAGAGGCGCAATTGATCGGCAATCGACGTCTTGGCGTTCGTCAACTGACTCGGGACGACGCGGTAGACGGCGAAGAGCGCGATGACACCTAAGGCGGTCGTCAACAGGAACGTCGTTTCCCATCCGGTCCGTTGGCCGATGAACGTACCGAGCGGGACGCCGAATACGTTCGCCATCGTAAAGCCACCGAAAATGAACGAGACGGCAATCCCGCGCTTCCCGGTCGGTACCGATTCACTGGCGACGAGCATGGCGAGCGAGATGAGCACGCCCGTCACGACGGCGGTCATCATCCGGAGCACGAGCAAGATCCCGTACGTCGGAGCGAGACTGCTGAATAGGTTGAAGACGATGAACAGAGCGGTGAGCACGAGCATCAGTTTTCGTTTCGGTAAATGGCTCGTCAATGACATCGTCAGTGGCGTGCCGATGGCGAACGTGATGGCGAATGCCGAGACGAGCGTTCCGGCCGTGGCAATCGAAATCGATAGACCATCGGCGATATCAGGCAAAATCCCGACGATGACAAATTCACTCGTCCCGAGCACAAACGTGAGCAGGGCGAGTGATAAAATAAGCGTCCAGTCGGTCCGACTGAGCGTTGAAGAAGTCGTCAAAAGAAATCACTACTTTCAAAAAAGAATGGTCGTTAGACATCAGTCGTTTCCAACCATACCGAATTTTCGTCAAAAGCAAAACCCTTTTCTCTCACATTGTGAAAGAAAAGGGTCTGATTAGCGCCAGAATGCCGTCGCTTCGACACCGGCATGGTCGGAGACGATCGGACCGTTCTCGCCGTCAAAGACGACGGCATGGCGTGAGACGTGAATCGGGGCGTTCGTCAGCATCAAGTCGATGCGAAGCGCCCGCTTGTTCTCGTCCCAGCCGGCAATCTTGCCTTGGACGGTCGCATCACCTTCACGCTCGGTCGCCAAATGGAACAAGTCTTGGAGGCCGTGCTCGATCAAGTAGTCGTACCCTTCGCCACGGATGAACGCGTCGTTATTGAAGTCACCGAGCAACAAAGCGCGGTCGTCGTCCTCGACGCGGCGCAACAGTTCATCGAGCTGATGGCGCACCGGTTCGTCGGCATCATGCCACCAACCGAGGTGACACGAGTAAATTGCCGTCGGTGCGTCCATGCCGTCCACGATCGCCTTGACGATTTTCCGAGATTTGTAATCGTTCGGGTCGGTCGTCTGGGATACGAAGAACGATTCGGTCGACACGAACGGGGTGCGCGACAAAATGGCGACGCCTTCTTCGTAGATGTCATAGCCGTAATGGGCGAAGTCCCATGTCATGTAGTAATCGACGCCTTGCTCTTTCAAACGCTCGACGAGCACATAGGCGAAGTTGTTCTCTCGAATCAAACCGTCGATGAGCGGGGCTTCTTTATGTTGATTCACTTCTTGGAGTGCGATGATGTCATATTCCTCGCTCGCGATTCGTTCGACGATCGAGTCGATTTTCTCTTGTTGACGGTCCTCTAACCAGGCGTGACAGTTCAGCGTTAAAATATTCACGGTAGTCCTCCTTTAGAAAAAACAGGCCAACTCGTACGAGCTGGCCTGTTGATTATGCACCGATGACGTCTTGAATATCTGACTTCAATACGTCGGCTTTCGGGCCGTAGATTGCTTGGACACCGCGGTCTTTCAAGATAAGGCCCATGGCGCCGTTCTTTTTCCATTCGCTCTCTTCTGAGACGAGCGACATGTCTTTGACTGTGACACGGAGACGCGTCATGCAGGCATCGACGTCCTCGATGTTCTCTTCCCCACCGAGTAGAGCGATAATCCCCATGACCTGCTCGTTGCCGGTCACGTTCGATTTCTCAGTTGTTTCTTCCATATAGTTCCCGTTGCGACCAGGCGTCGGAAGGTTCATCTTCTTGATGAAGAAGTTGAACACACCGAAGTTCAAGAAGAAGAAGACGGCCGACACGAGGAAGAAGTTAATCAAATCTTGGAGCAACCCTGCTTTGACGATCATCGGGATCCGTGTGAGCAATTCAATCGCACCGAACGCGTGGACACGAAGATCGATGACATCCGCTAAAGCGAAGGCGGCACCGGCCATGAGCGCGTAGACGACGTAAAGGACTGGCGCGACGAACATGAACATGAATTCGATTGGTTCTGTGACACCCGTCAAGAAGACGGCGAGACCAGCCGACAAGAACATCGGTTTGTATTGTGCTTTCTTGTCTTCGTCAACGTTGCGGTACATCGCATAAGCGGCACCGATCAAGGCAGCGAACGACAAGATGACTTGACCGACTTTGAAGCGGGCCGGTACGACGTCAGCGAGCAAGGCGTTGTAAGCGGCTGTATCACCAGCGGCGCGAAGGTTAACGAGGTCTGTGACCCAAGCCAACCAGAGCGGATCTTGACCCGCAACGACCGAACCGGCTGTCGCACCTGTCAAAATCGTGTACGTGCCACCGAGCTCCGTGTAGTTCATCGGTACGGTGAGCATGTGATGCAAACCGAACGGCAAGAGGAGACGCTCGAGCGCACCGTAGATGAACGGCGCGAGGACTGGTGCCGTGTTGCGTGATGTGGCAATCCATTCACCGAAGCTATTGAGCGCGCCTTGAATCGTCGGCCAAATGATCGACAAGGCGATGGCGGCAACGACCGAACCGAGAATGACGACGAATGGGACGAAGCGCTTCCCGTTGAAGAACGAGAGGGCGTTCGGCAATTTGTTGAAGTTATAGAACTTGTTATAAAGGGCTCCACCAAGGAAACCGGCGATAATCCCGACGAACACGCCCATGTTGAGAGCTGGTGAACCGAGTACAGATGTGAAGTAGTCGGCGACGACAAGGTCAGCTCCGAAGAGAGACTGGACAGTCGCTTCCGGGTCTTGGAGCATTGCTCCGTTGACGCCGAAGATGGCACCTGTGACACGGTTAATCAAGATGAAGGCAATCAGTGCAGCGAAGGCACCGCCGGCTTTATCTTTCGCCCACGAGCCACCGATGGCGACTGCGAACAAGATATGTAAGTTGACGATGATTCCCCAACCGAGATCTTCAATGATGCGAGCCGTAGTGAGCAAGATGCTGACGTCTCCGGCTGACATGCCAATCAATTTACCAATCGAGATCATGAGACCCGCGGCCGGCATGACGGCAATGACGACCATTAAGGCCTTGCCGAGTTTCTGCCAAAAGTCGAACGAGATGAGTTGTTTCATGCTATACGCTTCCTTCCTATGCGGAACTTTTTATCTGTCTATGGCGACTGTCAATGCAATCGCTTGCATAGGTTATTGTAATCGATTGCATAACTTTGTGCAACCGTTTTCCTAATTTTCATAGATTTTCATAATCGAACCCAATTTGACTCGTTCCTCCATTAGCTTGTCAGTCGGAACGAATCTCGCTACAATACTAGAGGTTGAAAGGGGCGAGAACGATGGGATGGAGACAGACGACATCGGCATTATCAAAAGAAGAGCAGGTGGCCATGCTTGAGGAGTTGTTGCAGTCGGGCCTTTTATTAGAAGAAGACCGACTGCTATATAGCATGTTGATGCCAGACCGTGTCAAACGGATGCAGGAAGTGTTGGATTTACGGACGAACCATATCACGATTTTGACGGAAGGGGTCGATGACCCACACAATCAGTCGGCCGTGCTCCGTTCGGCGGACGCGTTCGGTGTCCAGACATTGCACGTCGTCGAAGGACGAGCCAAGTTCAAACCGAACTCGATTATTGCCAAGAGCGCTGATCGTTGGGTCGACGTGGTCGAACACCCTTCCATCGAGGACGCAATCGATCGGTTGAAGGCCGACGGTTATCAAGTGCTCGCGACGGCACTCAGTGAAGAGGCGGTCCCGCTCGAGGACATCGACGTCTCAAAACCGACCGTGCTCTTATTCGGGAATGAACATCACGGCGTATCGGAACGGGCGCTCGCCAAAGCGGACGGCAATTATTTGATTCCGATGCAAGGCTACGTCCAAAGCTTGAACATCTCGGTCGCTGCCGCCATCTCGTTATACGATGTGACGACGCGGGCGCGCCACGTCGTGACGGACGGCTATGGACTGAAGGCAGAAGACAAACAGCGCATCTTAAAAAATTGGATGGTGAAGAGTCTTCCGAAGCGGTCACTCGGCGTATATAAGCAAAAAGGTTTGACCGCTTTTGCGCGCGAGACAGGAAAAACGGAATAAACGGCGAAAGGTACAGGCGTACGAGCAACTTGTCCATATACTGAAAGGGGATGGAAAGATGAGTACGACCAGTTCATTTATCGTGAAAGATGTGACAACGAATTTCAAAGACTATGAAGAGGAATTCTTTAACCTGTATCGGACGTTATACGGGGACATCGATCAACTGCGTTTTAAAGAACGGCTGTATCGCCATGCGAACCCGCTCGTGTTGCTCGCGTTTTCGGACGAGCGTCTCGTCGGATTCAAAATCGGTTATGAGGCCGAGCCGTATCGCTTCTATAGCTGGGCCGGCGGCGTTCACCCTGAGTTTCAAAAGCATGGCATCGGTCGCAAGCTGATGGACACGCAACTCGAGTGGGTGAAGGCACAAGGGTTCCATTCGATTCGAACGAAAGCGCGCAACACGAACAAAGGGGTCATCATCTTGAACCTGTTGTGTGGCTACGACATCATGGGGGCGTATACCGAGGAGAACGAGCCGCGCATCATGATGGAAAAACAATTGAACTGACCGATGAGCCGTGGCACATGCCACGGTTTTTTCGTGTCGATGAAACCAAATGGCACCTCGTCCGTATTATAGAAAAAAGGGGGCAACATCATGGTCTATACGTTTGCGTTCGGGGAAGAAGTATACATCGATTCGACCGGGATGGGCGATTCGTTGTTCGAAGGGATGTTCAGCATCTTTCCGATTGTGGTTATTAGTATTATCGCGTTGATTGTGTTTGCCGTGATGGCAGGCATCCGCAATCAAGTGAAGACGAACAGTCTGTTGAAAGATATGCAGCAGTTCGCGTCAGACTTGGCCGACCATCCGAGTGACGAGTCGGCGAACCGGCTCGCCGACTATTTGCGGGACGTCACGTCGTTCCCGGTCGAACGGACACAGATGGAGCCGTTCCGGGTCGCACTCGGCAGCTATCAGTTGGTGATGGAGTCACCGCACGTGCACGAGGAGACGAAGGAGCGGATTGACCGCCAATACAAGCGGCTCGGCATCTTGGACGGGGAGAAGTTCGCCGATGAGCCGGCACCGCGACGCCGTTCGAGCTCGCATCACCACGACCATCACGATCACCATATGTAAAACGCGTCGGGAACGTTCCCGACGCATTTTTCTTACATATAGCGGCTTGCATCAAAGTCGATTTCGGTCCGATGGTTGGCCGCCTCGATGGCGCTGGCGATCCGGTTGGCCCGTTTCTCGACGTCTCGGGCTTTCAAGCGATACAGCTCAGGGTCATAGAGCGCATGTTTGATGACGGCCGTCCCTTCCACATACCCGGTTCGGAACTCGCGCTTCGGGCGTTCGGCCAAATCTTGATACATCCGAGCTTGAGCGCGTAATTGAATGGCGAACTCCATCGCTTCGACGAGCGGGAGCGGTCCATCATTCGTCTCGACGACGGTACGTAGGTTTGCTTCACAGACGAGACGGTCCAGACGACGCAAGTCAGTTCGAATCGACTCGAGCTCGACTTCGATATCCTCGAGCGACCGGGACTGAATCGTCGGGAGCGGTTCATCTTTCTCGAGTTCGATGAACGCGACGCGTTCGACTTCTTCGAGCAACTTATCAATCTGCTTCAGCAGCAGTTGTTTCAGTTTAATGGCGTCTGCCAAATACATAGGGATTCCTCCTTCTGCTTTTTCTAACCGTACCATAATGTGACTCCTAAAAAAAGGAAGGCGTTACTTTTTTGAGACGAGGCGATATGATGAAAGAAAGAGAGGAGGGCGACCGATGGATAAATGGAAAACCCAATGGATCATTGCCGTCGTCTTGCTCGTATTCGGTACTGTGACGTTCCTTTATCAGTGGATTGACTTGCGTCCGAGTGAGATTCGAGATTATATCGTTCAATTCGGTTGGCTCGCCCCGCTCGTATATATTTTATTGTTCACCGTTCGTCCGTTGATTTTATTTCCGACGTCCGTCTTGTCCGTCGCCGGTGGGTTGGCATTCGGGACGTTGCCCGGTGTCGTCTATACGATCATCGGGGCCACGCTCAGTGCGCTCGTCGCCTACTATATCGCGATTCGCTTTGGTGACCGCTTTCTCCATCATTTCGAGACGAGCAGCTACGAGAAGGTGCAGCATAAGATTGAAGAGGACGGGTTCTTCTATGTGTTGATTTTACGCTTGATTCCGCTCGTCAACTTTGACTTGGTCAGTTACGCCTCAGGGCTCGCGAAAGTGCGCCTCCCAGGTTATATCTTCGCGACCACGGTCGGGATGATTCCAGGAGCGTTCGCCAACAACTTCCTCGGCAGCAGTATCGCGAGTGGAGACTTTAAGATGATCATCCTCGCCCTCGTCGTCTTAGTCGTCCTGACGCTCGTTGCAACCGTGTTCCGCGAACCGATTAAACGACAAATTAATCGCTATAAAAAGAAGTAGGCGCTCAACGGGAGCGCCTACTTTTTGATTTATCGGTTGTCGACCGTCTCAGGATACAAGTCGTGGTTGAACAAACGATGTTCCGCCATTTTTTCGTATTTCGTGCCCGGTTTTCCGTAGTTGTAGTACGGGTCAATCGAGATGCCGCCGCGGGGCGTGAACTTGCCCCACACTTCGAGATAGCGCGGCTCCATCAACTTGACGAGGTCTTTCCCGATGACGTTGATGCAGTTCTCGTGGAAATCGCCATGGTTGCGGAAGCTGAACAAATACAACTTGAGCGATTTCGACTCGACGAGTTTCTCGTCCGGGATGTATGAAATGTAAATCGTCGCGAAGTCCGGTTGGTTCGTGATCGGGCAGAGTGACGTGAACTCCGGTGCGTTGAACTTCACGAAGTAATCGTTCTCCGGGTGACGGTTCGGGAACGCCTCGAGGACGTCCGGTGCATATTCAAAAATATATGGGACGCTCTTCTGTCCGAGGAGCGACAAGTCTTGTAAGTCATCTGGTCTCATAAGTATTCTCCTTAGACGCCACGTTCGTTGGCGTACAGTAATGTGTGCAGTTGCGGTAGGACACGGACGCTTTGCCATGACGGGTCACGAGCGACGTCTTCCCACAGTTCTTTTAAGCGACGGAGCTGGGCGTCGGTGATGTCACCGTCCGCACCGGGCTCAGGATTGCCGGCCGATAAATACATGACGTCCGGGGTGTAGCGCGTCTGGACCGATTTCGCATAGGCGAGGTCGATCTCGTCGAAGACGGCGACTTTGAACGTTGTCTGTTCGGGGCGCAGCCGTTCGACGATGGCGTCGAGTTTCTCCCAGTCGGTCGTCATGCCGGAAGACGGTGGTTTCGGGCTGAGCGTCACGTCGTCGATGTCAGCGAGCCAATCCTGATAGCGACTGCCTTGCGTCTCGACGGCGAGTTTGACGTCACGCGCCTTCAGTTTCGTCACCAAGTCTTTCATCGCGGCGATGAGGAGCGGGTTGCCGCCCGAGATGGTGACGTAGTCATACACACCGAGCGCGTCGAGCCGTTCGATCACCTCGTCGGCTGTGAGCATGTCAGGTTTTTCTGAGCCGTCCCAAGTGAAGGCGGAGTCGCACCACGAACAGCGATAATCGCAACCGGCGGTCCGGACGAACATCGTCTTTTGCCCGATGGCGCGGCCTTCCCCTTGAAACGTCGGGCCGAACACTTCGAGGACAGGGATTTTCATCAGTCCACCAACCATTCGCGGCGGAACTCGGCGTACGAGGTCGGCGTCTCGTACAGTTTGACGAATTCGACGCGGACGTCGCGCTCGTCAGGCAAGTGCTTGGCGAGCTGTTCGAAAATCCAGTAGCACATGTTTTCGGCAGTCGTGTTCATATAAGGTAACGACTCATTCAAATAACGATGGTCGAGGTATGGTTCGAGTTCTTCTTTAAAGATGGCTTTTAAATCACCAAAGTCGAGCGTCATGCCACGGTTATCGAGAAAACCGCTGATGCCCATTTGCAATTTATACGTATGTCCGTGCAGCGCGCGGCATTTGCCGTCGTAATCAAACAAATGATGGGCGGCATCGAATGTCACTTCTTTGACGATTTGGACACGGTGCGGACAGTAGATGAGCGAGCCGTCTTGTTTAGCTTCAACACTCGTCGGGGCGAGGAATGGAGCGTTCTTCATACGCGCACCTCCTCATAAGCGGCGAGGCCGTTTTGACGGAGTACGCAAGCCGGGCATTCGCCACAACCTGCTCCGAGGATGCCGTTATAGCACGTGAGCGTCCGTTCTTTGACATAATCGAACGCACCGAGTTGATCCGCGAGTTCCCACGTCTGCTTTTTGTCGAGCCACATGAGCGGTGTGTCGATGACGAACGGATAGTCCATCGCCAAGTTGAGCGTCACGTTCAAGGATTTGACGAACTGGTCCCGGCAATCCGGATAACCTGAGAAGTCGGTCTCACATACGCCGGTGACGATGTGATGCATACCGAGCTGTTTGGCCATGACGGCCGCAAAGGATAAGAATAAGTGATTGCGTCCATCGACGAACGTGTTTGGGACGTCCGCATTGTCGATGTCGAGATCATGTCTCGTCAACGCGTTAGAGGTGAGTTGTCCGAGTAAGGACAAGTCGAGGATGTGGTGCGGGACATCGAGTTCGGCCGCAATCTCTTTTGCGACCTCGATTTCCGCGTCATGGCGTTGCCCGTAGGCGAACGTCACCGCTTCCACATGAGAGAATTGTTGTTTTGCCCAAAATAGGCAGGTGGTTGAATCTTGACCGCCACTAAAGACGACCAATGCTTTTTCGTGTTGCAACGTGCACACTTCCTTTTTCGCTAGTTTTGATGTCGGAGGAGGTTACGAACTCCGGAGGTCACCCTCGAGCGTTTACTTTACCATAAAAAGACGTTTGACAGGGAAAAGAGAAGCAGATATAGTAAAGAACATCACTGAAACACTTTCGCGCATAAAAGCGTTTAAGCGGTTAGGTAGAAAATGATGGAACTGAAAGGAGGGGACGTCGATGCAGATGAAAGGAAAAGAGGCTGTATTCGTCGTACTGATGAGCGGTATTTCCCTGCTCGCACTGATGTTTTTGGCCAAAGCGACGCCACATATGGCGATCTTTGGCACAATGGTATTAATAGGGGGTTACGCGTATTATCGGACGCGTGATTTCAAACAAATTGAAGCGGCGATGATTAGCGGGATTCGTGAAGCCATCATGCCGGTCTTGATTTTACTGTTGATCGGGATGTTGATTGGCGTATGGCAAATGTCTGGTACGGTGGCGACAATCCTCTCCATCGGTTTAGATACAATTTCAGCACAATGGTTCTTGCCGAGCGTCCTGCTCATCACAATGATCGTCTCGTCGTTCACGGGTAGTGCCTTCACGACAGTCGGTACGGTCGGGGTCGCCTTGTTCGGAATCGGGATGGCGCTCGGGATCTCTCCGGCGCTCGCGGCCGGGGCCATCGTTTCGGGTGCACTCTTCGGTGACAAGATGAGTCCGCTATCGGATACGACGAACTTTGCACCGGCCGTGGCTGGTGTCAAACTATTCGACCATATCCGCTTTATGATGGGGACGACCGTACCGGCCATCCTCATCACCCTCGTCTTGTTCACGCTTCTCGGTCGGAGCGGTCAAGCGGCGGATACGACGCAAATCGCTGAAGCGCAGGCGGCACTCGCTGGACGATTCAACTTGTCATGGTTGACGCTTCTCGCGCCGGTTCTCGTCGCGGTGCTTGCGTTCCGTCGCATGCCGGTCTTGCCGACGATGCTCGTCGGGATGTTCGCCGGAGTGTTGACGGCTGGTTTCGTTCAAGGCAACTGGAACGTCACAAACTGGTTCGGTGTCATGCAGGCCGGGTTCAAGTCGGGTGTCGAGAACGAGACGATTGCAGCTGTGCTCGATCGTGGCGGACTCGAGTCGGTGCTCTGGTCGGTCAGTCTCGTCTTGATTGCGCTCGCGTTCGGTGGCTTGCTCCGTGAGCTCGGCGTATTCCAAGCGATTGTCGATGCGTTGCTCGAACGATTGAAATCACCAGGCAGCTCGGTGTTGTCGGTCGTCCTCAGCTCGATTGGCGTCAACTTGCTCGCGGGCGAACAGTACTTGTCAATCTTGCTCCCAGGTCAAGCGTTCAAGCAAGGGTTCATCGATCGCGGCATCGATCCCCGTTACTTGTCACGTGCCCTCGAAGACGGTGGGACGGTCATCAACCCGCTCATTCCATGGGGCGTGTCGGGTGCGTTCTTCGCCGCTACACTCGGGGTGCCGGTGCTTGAATACACACCATTCGCCTTCTTCCTCTGGCTCAGCCCGATTTTCTCGATTATTCTCGGATACGTGAAGTTGGGAAAGCAGCGTGAGACGATGCGAATCGCATCTTAATCGAATCACTCAAAAAAACCATCTAGGACAATTAAAGGTCCTGGATGGTTTTTGAGTGTCTCAAGTAAAAGAGCTCTCAAGTTCCCATAGCGCATCTCCGAACTGGTCGATGAGCGCCTGAGCCCTCGATTCGATGTTCGATGGCAAGTCAGCTCTTGAGAAATACTGCAAGTCCAGACTTTCTCCGTCGTTCATGGCTAACGCCCCTTGCACGCGCTTCGCATGGAAGAGGTTGATGACACTATGCGTTTCGTCTCCGTTCGGATACTTGAAGTAAAACTTCGGTCCCGAACAGACACCGACGAGTTCAAATTGATTCGTTTCAAGCCCTGTCTCTTCATTCAATTCACGAGCGGCCACTTCTTCTAACGTCTCATTCAACTCCATCGAGCCTCCGGGCAATCCCCAATCATTCGTATCGGACCGATGTTGGAACAACAGCTCCCCGTATTCGTTCAAAACGAGGATGGTCGCCCCGACACTGATGAGCGGCCTGCTCCCCACTGTCTGTCTTAACTCTAGAAGATACCCCATCTTTCTTCGCCTCGCTTTCTCGTATGTCATACCATTCGATTCCGATCATGAATTCCCTTTGACTACGAAGGGCATTTTTTTTGTGTCCGTGCGCTAACGTTTGAGAAAATAGGTGGAGGAGGGATGACGATGAAACGACTCGACCTATCATTTTATGAACAACCGACGATTGAATTGGCCCGAGCGCTGCTTGGTAAGTATCTCGTCCACAATCATTTCGACGGTCAAATTGTCGGGAAAATCGTCGAGACGGAAGCGTACCTTGGTGCCATCGATCGAGCGGCCCATAGCTTCGGCGGCAGACGGACGAATCGGACCGAGGTCATGTTCGGGATGCCGGGACACGTCTATACGTATCAGATGCACACGCATACACTCTTGAACGTCGTGAGCGGTCCGGTCGGCACGCCGGAAGCCGTCCTCATCCGAGCCATCGAGCCGATTGAAGGACAGGCGATTATCGACATGCATCGTCCTGGCATCAAACGGTTCGATCAGACGAACGGTCCTGGGAAACTGACGAAAGCGCTCGGGATCACGATGGACTTGTACGGGCATTCGCTCCAACATGAACCGCTCTATATCGTCGAAGGGGACGTCATTCCAGACATCGAGGCCGGTCCGCGCATCGGGATTCCGAACACGGGCGAAGCGCGTGACTATCCGTATCGCTTCTTCGAACGGACCAATCCGTACGTCTCCAAGTTTCGCTGAATGTTTATGGTCCGGTTAGTTGTGGAACACTCCCTATGTGCTTAAAAATAATGAGGGAGTGTTTCAATATGGCAAAAGTAGCAACGCTAATCACAGACATGTTTGAAGACGTAGAGTTCACGGGTCCACGCGACGCATTGGTGGAAGCGGGGCACGAAGTTGTCACGATTGAAAAGAAAGCTGGGAATACAGTCGAAGGCAAACAAGGGGAGTCGAAGGTCACAATCGACAAAGCCATCGACGACGTCTCACCAGAAGACTTTGACGCACTGCTCTTACCGGGCGGATTCTCACCTGATTTGTTGCGCGAAGATGACCGTTTCGTCCAGTTCGCGAAAGCGTTCATGGACGCGAAAAAGCCGGTGTTCGCCATTTGTCACGGACCACAGCTGTTGATTACGGCGAAGACGCTCGAAGGCCGCGATGCGACGGGCTACAAGTCGATTAAAGTCGACATGGAATACGCTGGAGCGAAGTATGCGGACAAAGAAGTCGTCGTCTGCCAAGAACAGCTCGTGACGAGCCGTCAACCGGACGACATCCCGGCGTTCAATCGCGAGATGCTCAATCTGCTTAAATAATGTGCAGGCCACGGAATGTTTCCGTGGCTTTTTTTTGTGTCAGCGGGAATAGACAAACAAGGAGGAGATGTATGATGAAAAGAGCACGTTCACCTAGTTAAGTCGGTCGAAACGTTGTGTTGCTTGGTTGGATGCGTTGGTTCGATGCGCTCATCCCGGCCTACACGATTGAACGTCTGTTTTGGGAGTCGCGGACGATCACGATTCAAGAGGTTGTCTATCTCGAAATGATTTACGCCGTCCTCGTCGTGATGCTTGAAGTGCCGACGGGTGTCCTCGCCGACCGATTTGAGCGGCGGCGGCTGATGCAAATCGGGGTCGGGTTGGAATGTCTATCGTTTATCGTTCTACTGTTGTCGTTCTCGTTTGTCGGGTTTGCTGTCGCCATCGGCTTGTCAGGCATTGGAGCGGCGTTTCGAAGCGGGGCCGAGAATGCGTTGCTGTATGAGACGCTCGAACAGGACGGAAAGGCGGGAACGTTTGAACGTACAGTCGGTCGATTGAACGTCATCGGAATCGTCGCAGCCGTGCTCGCGGCTCTCAGTGGCAGTCTGTTGGCGACACGCTTCCCGTTTGAGCTGAATTACGTGCTGTCGATTGTCAGTTTGTTCATCGCGACGACATGCAGCCTCGGTCTGATTGAAACAAAGCGAGTCGCATCGGACGAACGGTTGATGTGGGCGGACATCGCGGCCGGTTTCCGCTTTATTCGGCAACATCGTCGCGTGTTTATCGTAACGTCGTTGTTTGTTGTGACCATTAGTGCGTTCAATTTTATCGATGAGTTCTGGCAGTTGTATGCGCGCGACGTCGCGCTTCCGCTTTATTGGTTCGGGATGCTATCAACGATTCTACTGCTCATCCAAATACCTGGACAGTTGGTCGCACCGGTGCTGTTACGTTTCGCCACGGCCGAGCGTTGGTTGCGCTGGATTGGCTGGGGCATCGGCATTGGCTTTGTCATCCTCGGTCTGTATCCAGGGCCGACCGGTCTCGTGATGATGGTCGGAATGGCCTGTCTCATCGGGATCGTTGAACCGCTCTATCTCGGGGCGTTGCACCACCGTGTCCCGTCCACGATTCGGGCGACGACGGAATCGTCCGTCTCGATGTTGCTGCATGGCGGCATCATCCTGTTCGGGCTCGTGTTTGCCGTCGGGGCAGGGGTGACGCTGTTCGCCGCCTTTTTGTTCATCGGGATTACCGTTTGTGTGCATCAAGCGATTGTCACGGTCAGAGCGTGGAAAGAGGATGCTTCCTGAAGCGTCCTCTTTTTTTACGTCTCAAGACCTAGGGCGGTTGAGAATAAATTTGTGTATGATAAGAAACAATACTGGAGTAGGAGATAAACAATGGAATGGTATGAATTATTTATTGGCTTTTTGTTAGGCGTCGTCGAAGGACTGACAGAGTTTGCTCCGGTATCGTCAACGGGACATATGATTCTCGTGGATGACCTGTGGCTCAACTCGAGCAGCTTCCTCGGTCAAGAGGTGGCGAACACATTTAAGATCGTAATTCAGCTCGGTTCGATTTTAGCGGTCATCGTCGTATTTCGAAATCGATTCAAAGAGTTGTTGAATCCGAAGGAGTTGCTCGCGATTCGTAGCAGCGGGCCGACAAAAAAACTGAATTTGCTGCATATCTTCATCGGTCTGCTCCCGGCAGGCGTGCTCGGGCTATTGTTTGAAGACTATATCGACGAGAACTTGTTCTCGATCAAGACCGTTTTAATCGGACTCGTCATCGGAGCATTCTTCATGATTGCCGCGGATTTGTCAGGCGTGAAGCGTCAAACGACAGCAACGCTCGATGAGATTTCGTATAAACAAGCGCTCGGTGTCGGCTTGATTCAATGTTTCTCGCTCTGGCCAGGTTTTTCACGCTCAGGGTCGACCATCTCTGGCGGTGTCCTCTTAGGGATGAGTCACCGGGCCGCGGCAGATTTTACATTCATCATGGCCGTACCGATCATGTTCGGTGCTAGTGCGCTGTCGCTCTACAGCAAATGGGAGTACTTTACGATGGCGACCCTACCGGTCTTCGTTGTCGGATTCATTAGCGCGTTCTTGTTCGCGCTCTTGTCGATTAAGTTCTTCTTGAAGTTGATCAACAAAGTGAAGTTGACGCCGTTCGCGATTTATCGCATCGTGTTGGCGGCTGTGATTTACTTCTTGTACTTCTAAGAAAAAAAGCGCATGTCAGCACATGCGCTTTGAAACCAATGATCCATCAAGTTCGTATAACCAAGTAGAGGTGAGAACATGGAACATATCGTTGTCGTATTGGGAACGTTAATCGGCTTAGGAGCTGTCGGTACATTATTGTACGTGACACGCCTTGCCTATGAATCATGAGAACGGATAGTGATAGAAGCGCTCACGTTGGAGTAACTCCATGACGTGGGCGTTTTCTGCGTTGTCGATGGCGCGTAACAGGCCTTCCGTCTGTGAACGGTGGGCGAGCAACGCCTCACGCTTCGCCGTGCTCTCTTGACCGACTTCGATGACTACGTGCGGTTTTCCGAGTTCGGCGTCGGTGCGATGGTCGAACGCGACTCCTAAAAATTCAGGACGCTTCGAGGCATCGATGTCTTGCAACGCTCGGACGACCGCACGTGCCGTCGCCTCGTGATCAGGGTGGACGGCGTAACCCGGATAGAAGGAGATAACGCGTGCCGGCTGTACTTCCTCGATTAAGGCGCTGAAACGTGCCGCCAGTTCCGCTTCGTCTTCGAATTCGACGGTTTTGTCGCGAAGTCCCCACATGCGGAGGTCATCGATGCCCATGACGGCACACGCTTCCTCGAGCTCATGTTTACGAATTTTCGGCAACTCTTCACGCGTCGTGAAAATCGGCGAACCCATATTGCGGCCCATCTCACCGAGCGTCAGGCAGACGTACGTGACCGGGAATCCGTGTTTATGGTGTTGGATAATCGTACCGGCCGAGCTGAACGCTTCATCATCGGGATGCGGAAAGATAACGAGTAATGGTCCATTCATTGGCTTTCCACCTCCGAGGCTCCTTGCGGGAGCGGTTTGATGTCTAAGTGTAAGGCGCAGGCGAGACGTCCGAGACGGTCATGGCCGGCGAGCAGGAGCTGGTCTCCGTGCTGTTCGTAGTCGGTCAAACCTTCGACGTAAAGCCAACCGTGATCGAGTTTCAAGCCGACCCGGTATGGTCCATCGCCCTTGATTTGGCCGATGCTATATTCAATGACGACGTTGCGAATGAACATACCGGCGTTATGGAAATCAGGGTCGTTATGCGTCGCATACGCCCCGTTCGTCGTCTCGACATGGACATAGAGCGGCATGGATACATGCGCGTCCAAATAAGTCTGGATGGTTGTAGGTTGAATTGATTTCACGCGGTTCCCTCCAATGGAAACGATGACCCGAGACATGCGTCCCGGGCCACCCGTTATGATTGTGTTGCTAGTTTTTTGCGGTAACCGGTATGGTTCGTTGGCCCAACGTATTGGTTGAGGCGGAACGAATGACGGACCGCTTCCGTGATGAACTCTTTTCCGATTTCGATGGCTTCATCGACCGAGTGACCGTTCGCGAGTGACGCCGCGATAGCTGACGAGAACGTGCAGCCGCCGCCGTGTGTGAAGGCAGGATCGATTTTTTCGCTCTCGAGGAGGCGATACTCGTTGCCGTCGTAAAGCACGTCGAATGCTGTGTCGAAGCCGAGCTTGCCACCGACTTTGACGATGACGATTTCAGCGCCGAGTTCATGGATCAAGCGAGCAGCCTCTTTGATTTCTTCCATCGTTGAAGGTGTCTTATCGAGGCCAGCGAGCATACGCGCCTCGAACAAGTTTGGTGTGATGATTTTAGCGACCGGCACGAGGTGCTTGCGCATCGCGACCGCGACGTCCGGGTTGAGAATCTCGTCGGCACCTTTACATGCCATGACTGGGTCGACGACCGCGTTTTGGATGCCGTACTCTTTAATTTTACGGGCAGCGAGTTCGATAATCTCTGGAGTCGGGAGCATACCTGTCTTGACAGCATCGACACCAATCCCAGCGAGGACCGTATCAATCTGTTTCTCGATCAATGTCGTGTCGATCGGGAACACTTCGTGATGCCACGCGTTATGTGGGTCTTGAGCCACGATGACCGTGAGGGCGGTCATGCCGTAAACACCGAGCTCTTCCATCGTTTTCAAGTCAGCTTGGATGCCTGCACCGCCACTCGTATCCGAGCCAGCGATTGTTAAAGCTTTTTTCATCGTCATAGTCGTTCAATCCCCTTTGTCTGTTTGGATAGTTTCACTATAACGACTTTTTGGCGTTACGACAAATCCCGAGGTCGCATTAAGACCGGAATAAGTTTTGAAAATTGATGGCAGGATTTCAATCGTATTTGGGGAATAGTAATGAATAGGGTGTAGACCACTTTCAATTGGCTAGGAGGAAAACCGCATGTTAGTGCATAGCTTATGCATTCCGAAGAAAGATGTCGTCACAATCAGTGAAAAGGCGACATTGCGCGAGGCGCTCGACACGCTCGAAAAGACAGGATACCGTTGTGTCCCTGTACTCGATGAGACGGGAACGTTTTTCCGCGGTAATATTTATAAAATGCATATTTATCGCCACGGGATGAGTGGGGCGAGCCTAGACGATAACGTCATGGAACTCATCAAGAACACACAAAAGTACGTCCACGAGTCAGACGGCTTTTTCAAAGTCTTCTTCTCAATCAAAGAACTTCCGTATATCGCGGTCTTGAAAGACGAGAGCAACGAATTTTACGGGATTTTGCCACACGGGAAGATGCTCGGCATGCTCGAAGAGGCATGGAGCCGTGACACGGGGAGTTATGTCGTCACGATTGCACTCAGTGAGCAGGCAGGGGCGCTCGAGAAAATCACGAAAGTCATCAGCAAATATTCATCAATCGCCAGCCTCATGACGCTTGACGCCAAGAGCAAGGTGTTGCGTCGTGTGTTAATCACGTTGCCGCCGGACTGTGACGAGAAGACAAAAGACAAGATTGTCGCCAAACTCGAACAAAAAGGGTTCCGCGTCGTCGAAGTCGAGAATTTAAATAACTGACGAAAGGCCTTCCTCGCATCGAGGAAGGCCTTATTCAATCCAATCGTTTTTCCATCCGGATATCCGGCCAAAATTGACCGTCCCAGTACGTGAATGCCTCGATACGGGCAATTTCGTGATAACCGAGCTTTTGATAGAGGCGATGCGCCGCTTCGTTGAATCCGAACACACCTAGCTCGATGCGTGGCACACCTTGGGCACGAAGTCGATTTGCCAACAACGTGAGGGCTGCGGTGCCGACGCCTTTCCCGCGACCTGTTTGTTCACCGATGACCAGACCAAGCCAAGCGCTGCCGCGTTCTTTGTCATACAAGTGCGGGGCGTCATAGATGACGTTCACCTCGCCGATGAGCCGATCATCGTCGTAAATCAAGAAAATATCGTGCGTGTCCAGACGTTCCGTCAAGTCTGCGACCGTCATTTGGTGTTCCGCGACGAGTTCGGCTTCGGATTGGGCCGGACGAATCAAATGGACGATGGCGGGATCGTTATTCCAACGATTGAACGTCGCGACGATGGCGTCGGACGCTTCTCGCAATGGGACGAGCGAGATGGGCATCGAGTTCCCCTCCTTTCAGGCATCCTTCTTTGCCCTCGAACTGAAAAGTCCCCTTTTTACTGAATCGGCTTCAAGACGTTGAGGTGGCTCGGAAGCACTTCGAACGTGAGCGGGAGTTTACCGCCCGTATCTCCGTCGGCATTGACCGGAAGTGATTCTGGCGAGTCGACATGGACCCGTTTCGTCGTGAAGGACGTGACGCTGTCCGTCTCTTTCAACTTGCCGGTGAAGAGGGCCGGCGCGAGTTGGATGGCGTCTTTAAAGCCGAGGTTCTCAAACAGATAGACGTGAAGTAACCCGTCGTTCAGTTCGGCGTCCGGTTCAAAGTTTTCAAACCCGCCGACCGAGTTCGTGAGGGCGATGACGACCAAATAGGCGTCTCCATCGAACGTGTGCTCTTCGGCTTGGACCGACAAGGCGTATGGACTATGCTCACGGAACGCTTTGATTCCTTCAATCAAGTAGGCGAACGGGCCCCATTTTGTCTTCTCTTCGACACTGACCTCGTCGACAGCCTCGGCGATGAGGCCGATCGCGATGACGTTCATGAAGTAGCCGTTCTCGTATTTACCGATATCCATCGATGTCGGTTGCGCCGTCTTGAGCGCCTCGATGGCATCTGCGGGGTCGCTAGGGACACCGAGCGCGCGTGCGAGATCGTTGACGGTACCGAGCGGGATGATGCCGAAATCAGGACGATGATCGGCTTCGGCGAGCCCCGTTACGGCCTCGTTTAGTGTCCCGTCGCCACCCATCGCGATGACAGCTTTATATTGTTTCGATGCCGCTTCTTTCGCAAAATGTGTGGCATCGTCTGCTTTCTCCGTGAACCGGACATCGACGTTGCCGTAACGCTCTCGCAAGACCTCCTCCGCGGCCGCGGCGTGTTCTTTCCCTAACTCTTTCCCAGACGACGGGTTGACGATTAACATGACTGTATCCATCAAAGTACATTCCCCTTTTCACATTCAGATATTGTCATGTATTCCCGTCCTGTGGCGAGGCTAGTCATAAAAAAACAACACAGACGTGTTGTTTAATAATGGCGGAATGCCGACATATCAAGGTGGCTAGCATCTGATTCATCGACGGCGAGTTCAATTTTCAAATGTTCATGGAACGGCGAGTCGAATGCACCCATGCAGGCGACCGGCTCATGGTCCGGGACGGGGGACTTACGTTTCGTTTTGACGAACAAATAGTCCTCACGCGACAACGTCAATAAGAAGCGTTCGACCGCATGGGGTTCGCGCGTGACGTTCGGCCATGGCAAGTGGTTGAATAGTAAAAAGACCGCGCCTTCTTTTTCGAGCGCATAGTCTGGGGCGATCCCTTCCCGGTTCAACAACTCGATGACCGTACTCAAATAGGCTTGTTTAATCGTCAATGAAATCTCGTAATACTCACGCATACCGTCCACCCTTTCTAAAAATCGCAATAATTCCATTCTATACGTTTCAGACAGAGGCGACAATGAAGAAGTTTCTTGACGAAGCGTTTTTCCCACCGTATACTGCTCATGTCCTGCTATACTAAAGGTAAATGATGAACGAATTGAGGTGAAACCGACATGATTGAATCACTCGAATTGAAGGCATGGATCGTCTTGGCACGAGCGATGGACGCAATCAGTGACCGTGTGAAGGACGATTTACGACGCCACCAATTGAATTCAACAGAGTTCGGTGTTTTATCCGTCTTGTATAAACGAGGGGATACCCCGCTCCAGCAAATCGGAGACCAAATTTTGATTACGAGCGGAAGCGTCACGTACGTGATTGATAAGCTTGAAAAACGTGGCTTAATTGAGCGTGTGGCTTGCCCGTCTGACCGACGCGTCACATACGCCTCGTTGACAGAGGAAGGTAAGCGCTTGATGGACGTCGTCTATCCAGAGCATATCGAGATTTTTAAAGACATCTATGGTCCCCTTAGCGACCAAGAGACTGAACAGTTAATCGATTTATTGAAACGAGTCGGTTATAACGCGGCAGGCAAATAACACCTGCCTGTTTTTTTTTTTGGCTATTTATCTTGAAGTTAAACTAATTGATTATGAGATATACAGATGATATAGTTCTAACTGTTGTTACAAAAATAGAGATCACACTTATGGAGGAACCCATTTATGAAAAAGGTATTATACGTATCGGCTAACCCGAAACCAACAGAATTGTCATACAGCAAACAAGTCGCAGAAACGTTCATGACGACACTCACGAACGAGAACCCGGCACTTGAAGTCGAAGCGATCGAATTATACGATGTCGATGTTCAAGAAATCGACGGCGACGTCCTCAGCGCATGGGGCAAATTCGCTTCAGGCGAAGCCCTCACTGACGTCGAAGCGGCTAAAGTCGCGACGATGAACGGCATGCTCGAGAAGTTCATGGAAGCTGACATGTACGTGTTCGCAACACCGATGTGGAACTTCTTCTTCCCAGCTCGCATGAAAATGTTCCTCGACAGCGTATTGACTGCTGGTAAAACGTTCCGTTATACAGAACAAGGCCCAGTCGGTCTTCTCGAGAACAAACAAGCGATCCACATCCAAGGTACGGGTGGAATCTACACAGGTACAGACCTCAACTTCGCAGACGCATACCTTCGTCAAGCACTCGCATTCGTAGGCGTGACAGAAGTGACGACACTTCCAGTTGAAGGCATGAACCAATACCCAGACAAAATCGAAGAAATCGTTGCTGACGCAAAAGCGAAAGCCGAAGCACTTGCGAAAGAAGTCGCAGGCGCAGTCACAGTATAATGATCAAGGGCGAGTCCAATCGGGCTCGCCTTTTTGTGTGCCATCGATTCGGGTATGATAAGACGGAAAGGGGAGAAACACATGGGAGAACAGTTATCAAATCGCCTGCTCGGGGATTGGAGCGACATCATCGCATCCGAGATGGCCGAGCCTTATTTTACTAACTTGAAAGCGTTCGTCGATGAGGCGTATGCGTCATCGACCGTATATCCGGCCCGAGAAGACATTTGGAATGCGTTCGTCTATACGAAGTTCAAGGACGTCAAATGCGTCATTCTCGGACAAGATCCATACCATGGGCCAAACCAAGCGCATGGACTGAGTTTCTCGGTCCAAGACGGTGTACGTTTCCCACCGTCGCTTCGAAATATCTTTCAAGAATTGCATGACGATATCGGCTGTCCCGTACCGACCAGCGGGAATTTAGAAGCATGGGCTCGTCAAGGCGTGTTGCTGCTCAACACCGCGCTCACGGTCGAAGCAGGCAAAGCCGGTTCACATCGGGGACAGGGATGGGAGCAGTTCACCGACTCCATCATCGAGCGACTCGGAGAGCGGGAAGAGCCGATCGTCTTCATCTTGTGGGGCAACGATGCGAAGAAGAAACAGAAATGGATTGGGCCGCAACACGCCGTCTTGACGTCGGTCCACCCGAGCCCGCTCTCGTCCCATCGCGGTTTCTTCGGATCGAAGCCATTCTCGCAAGTGAATGCGAAGTTGAGTGAGTGGGGACAACATGAAATCGATTGGTGTTTGTGACAGTCTGCAGATGCGGACTGTTTTTTTGTTGACGGCGTCCGAATCGTCTGTTATCGTTACTAGCAACAAGATACTTTAGCGCTTAAAAGCGAATGTGCATAGAAGCATAACTGTATAACAGTATAAAAGCAATGACCGAACCGAAGTAGAGACATCTTCCCTGGCCCAGAGAGCGTGTGGTGCTGTGAACACGCCCATAGGATGAATCGAATTACAGTTCGCGAGCTCTCACTTGTTGAGCGGTCCCCCGTTATCGGAGTAGAGTGACTAGACGTCCGTCTAGTAATCAGGGTGGTACCGCGGCATAGTCGTCCCTATCGAGTGAATCGATAGGGATTTTTTTACGTTCAGTCAACTAAAGGAGGAAACATCATGCTCACACAAATCATTCCACGCCATTTGGCCCCTCATATTTCGCCACAGTTCTACGACGAGTACACGCCGACCGATCATGCTGTCTGGCGCTTCGTATTGCGACTGAACTTGCACACGCTTGAAGGTAAGGCCCATCCGTTTTACATCGAAGGGTTGAAAAAGACGGGGATGGGACCTGAGCGTCTCCCGAACGTCGAACAGATGACCGAAGAGATGCGGTCGGCCGGTTGGTCGACGGTCGCAGTCGATGGTCTCATTCCAGGCGTCGCTTTCTTTGATTTCCAAGGCAACGGGATGTTGCCGGTCGCGACCGATATCCGAAAAGTCGAGAATATTTTGTACAGTCCGGCACCGGATATCATCCACGAGGCGGCCGGCCATGCGCCGATGTTGATGGATCCTGAATTTTCACAGATTGTGAAGCGGTTCGGTCAGCTCGGGGCGAGGTCATTCATGAATCGAGAAGAACATGCCTCGTTTGCAGCACTGAAACGATTGACCGTCGTGAAGGAGAATGCGAACTCGACGGACGAGGAGATTGCGGCAGCCGAAGCGTCTGTTCATGCGGCCAAAGCCCAAGTGACCGGTTTCTCGGAAGCACAACAAGTCGCCCGCATCTTTTGGTGGACGGTCGAGTTTGGTCTCATCGGTGATGTAGACAATCCACTCATCTACGGGGCAGGCCTGTTATCTTCGGTCGGAGAGAGCCGTCACTGTTTGACAGACGCCGTCACGAAGCATCCATTCAATTTGGAGCATGCCCTCGAGACGAAGCAAGACGTGACGAATATGCAACGCGAGTTATTCGTCATTCCAGACTTTGAAGCGTTGAAGGACGCGCTAGACGAACTCGAGTCACGGATGGCGGTCAACCAAGGTGGGATCGCTTCGCTCGAGAAGGCGCTCGCGTCGGGCAGTCAATCGACCATCCGACTGGAAGACGGGACGGATCGCGTCGGTGTGATTCGTCACGTGACACGCTCTGGAGCCCGTGCCCTTATCCAATGGGACGACTGCGTGAACGTCAATCACGGTCAATTGACGAACTTGCATAATCATGGCCTGCTCGTGCTCGATGGACCGCTTCAAGACGTGTTGGCGACAGCGGACATTCGGTTAGACGGTCAAGTCGTCAGCGAGACGACAGAGGCGTTGCATCTCGAAGACGTCGTCATCACCATCGAAGGACGACAGATTAAACTGGAGACACTCGAAGTGAGACAAGATACGCTGCCGTCGATTTTTCCGGGCACCGAGATTGAAGAACTCGTCATCTTGGAGAAGCCGGTCCAGATCGAACGTGACGCCCGAGTATGGACGAACGATGACCCGATGTTCAATCAGGTCCGCAATATGCGGGAGCAAGGCGAGTCGATTGATGAGCTCGTGCCGACGATTCTTGCCGATCATCCCGATGCTTGGTTGCTCCACATCGAATGCTTGGAGCTCGTCGAGTCTGATGCGCTTCGACAAGCGTTGACGGAACGGTTGCACGCGTTACGTGAGACGTCACCGTCGCGGCATGAGTTGATTGGCCGCGCGCTCGCATTGCTCAACTGACAAAAATAATCCCCGCCCAATGATGGGCGGGGATTATTTTTTAACGCGTCGTTTCACGCAAGAACGTGATTAAACGGCGATACGTTGCACTGGCTGCCGGCTTATCCATTTCAAAATGGTAGTCGTGGCCGAGTGTGTGCTCGTTTCGGTCATAAAAGACGCTCGTGACGTCCGCACGACCTGAGAGGATCGTCGCAAATTCTTTCGCTTGCGTCTCGAACGAACCGGTGTTGCCATCGGTGATAAACGTCGGAACGAACGTGGCCGGGATATTGACGAGCGGTGACGCTTCCGCGACGACCGGCAAGTCTTCCCAATTGTACGTTCCGAAGTAAGCCCAACCAATCCGTTTGAACAAGAAGCGGTTGACCGCCTTCGATGACTCGATGATGCTTCGTTTTAAGTCATAAGGACCTGACATGAGAATCGTGCCGAGGATCGACGTTTTCGGAACGACTTGATTCACTTCGGCCGATGGTGCGTAGTCGTCGTTCAATTGAATACCGACGAACTGAGCGACGAGTTGGGCACCGTTCGAATCACCCGCAAAAAAGACGCGGTCGAGGTCGAGACGGAAGCGGTCATTGTTTTCCGCGATATACGTGTATGCTTCTTCAAGCTGCTGGAGCGGGACGGGATACGTAACGTCAGGGGCAAGGGCGTAGTTGACGCTGACGACGTTATAGCCGTTGCTCGCGATTGACGTCGCATATTTGAAGACGTCGGCCTTGTCGCCACCGACGAACGAACCGCCGTGCACCCAAAAGATGGTCGGAACAATTTGTTTCTCGCCTTCATAGCGAATCAAGTCGAACGTCCCGTTCTCATAGGCTGAATGATAGTCGATATCTTTCCGGACCGATGTTTTTTGAACGACTTCATCAAACCCTTTGATGGCCACTTCGTTCCCGCCGGCAAATGAGGTCTTAACGAGACGTGAGGTCGGTTTCGGGGACAAAAATACATAGGCGGCACCGGCGACAGCCGTACCGACCAGTCCAAGTCCTGCTCGTTTCAATCCTTTATTCATCGTAATTCCTCCTTGGTTCAATCCAGTTTGTTCACTTACCGATCGATAAGGACCGTTCCCATGAACGTCTCAATGACGTGGGCAATCCCGTCTTCGTTGTTTGATTTCGTGATGAAGTCGGCTTTGCCTTTGACCGTCGTGTTGGCGTTGCCCATGGCGACTCCGAGGCCGGCCCATTCAATCATCGTGAGGTCATTGTTCCCGTCACCACAAGCGATAACGTGGGCTTGCTCAATTCCGACGTGTTCGGCGAGGAAGGCGAGGCTCGTCCCTTTCGTCACACCCGCTTCAGTGAACTCAAGGAAAAACGGTTTTGAACGCGCGACAGCAAGTTTTCCTTCAAGTTCGACTTGCAGTTTCGTTTCGATTGGAGCGAGCGTGTCGCCGTCACCGAGCATGAGACATTTGACGACAGGCGTCGTGACCGCTTCTTTGAAATCGGCGACATGGATGACCGGCATCCCCGTCAATTCACCTTCGATATCAGTATACGGGTTCGGTTGATCGGTTACGATTTCGTTACCGATGTACGTATGAATCGCGATTTCTTCCCGGACACTGATATCATGGAGATGGGCGACCGTTTCCGGAAGCAACGTACTCGAGAAGATTTCTTCATTCGTCTCACAATTGATGATTGAGGCACCGTTGAATGAGAGAATATAGCTACCATATTTGGCAAGTTCGAGTTCACGGGCGGCATCCCACATCGCGTATGTCGGGCGACCGCTCGCGAGCACGACTTTATGTCCGCGTTCTTGTACATCTAGCAAGGCTGCTTTCGTCTTGGCGGAAATTGTATGGTCGCTCGTGAGGAGCGTATCGTCCATATCTAAAACAATCATCTTGTAACTCATAATGGTAAGGAGTCCTCCTTCAGAATCTAATGACTCCATCCTAATACGATTTGAGGTCAATTGACAACCTTGTCGCAAAAACGTAACTATAATGTAGAGTAGTGAACTTCAGAAGAGGTGGATATATGAATCGAATATTAGTAGCCGAAGATGAGCATGCGATTCGCAGCTTTATCATCGTTAATTTAAAACGAGCCGGATTTGACGTCTTTGAGGCGACGAACGGACGCGAGGCGGTCACAGCGTTCGACCGTGAGCCGTTCGATGTCGTCTTGCTCGACGTGATGATGCCTGAAATGGATGGATTCGAGGCATGCGCCGCCATCCGCGACTTAGATGAGAACGTCGGCATCATCATGCTGACGGCACGCACGCTTGAAGAAGATAAGATTGAAGGGCTCGGCAGAGGGGCGGACGATTATATCGCCAAGCCGTTTAGCCCAGGTGAGCTTGTGGCACGGATTCAAGCACTCCTGCGCCGTGTCGAGAAAGTGAAGCGTAAAGAAAAGAAACGGTTGAAGTCCGGACCGTTCGCCATCGATTTGGCGGCGAAGCAAGTGACGAAGTATGGGCAGGCGATTGATTTGACCCCGACCGAATACGATTTGATTTGTCACCTCGTCCAAAACGAGGAAGTCGTCTTATCGCGTGACGCGCTGTTAGATGCCGTCTGGGGCATCAATTACTTCGGGGACAGAAAGACGGTCGACGTCAACATCCGTCGTCTCCGTCAAAAGATTGAAGACGACCCGAGTCACCCGGCTTATATCGAGACGCTATGGGGGCATGGGTACAAGTGGCGGAGACATGACGGATGAAGCAACAGCTCGTCATTCGAATTATGCTCGTCATGACGTTCGTGCTCGTCTTGCTCGTGAGCGTCCTGTCGTACGGAACGTACCGCTATTACTATGAATATGAATCAGAGGCGCTACTTAGCCATGCGACGACGAGCGCCTATCTGTATCCACAGGCCCAAGTCGGATTCGAGACACCGAGCGCGTTCTCGGTGCTCGTTCGGACGTTCGGCTATCCCGGTACCGATTTGACGATTGTCGACCGGACCGGTCAAATCATCAAAACTACGGGACAGCGGGCGCAACAGGCGGCCTTTTCGACCAAACAGTTGCAAGATCTCGCTCGAGGCGAGTCCGTCGTCCAAGACTACGATGCCGATGGGAATCACTATTTGTCGGTGACGAGTCCAATCATCACGGAAGAGACGAGTGAATTCGCCATCAGCTTCACGCGGCCGCTCGCCGACCTTGACACGTTGATTCGCGAGATTTGGATGGCTGTCGTCATGATTGGCATCTTGATTTGGCTGGTCGCGCTCTATGCTGTCATTCGGATTGCAGACCGCTTCGTGCGACCGATTCGAGACATCATTGAGACGGCCGATGAGATGGCACAAGGTGATTTCGATGTTGAAGTCTATTCCAATGAAAAACATGAGCTCGGGGCACTGGCCCGGACGCTCACATATTTAGGTGCGAAAGTCCAGCAGCACCAGTCGACGCGGAATGAATTTCTATCCAACGTGTCGCACGAATTGCGGACACCGCTCACTTCGATTAAAGGGTGGACGGAGACGATTCGAGGCGGGGACGAGAAAGTGTCGGACGAGACTGAGCTCGGTTTGAGCATAATCCATTCGGAGACGGAGCGGATGATCGGGCTCGTCGAGCAGCTGCTCGATTACACGAAGATTGAAGAGAGCCGGCTCGTCTTGTATCGGCAAGAACTTGATCTCGTGTCGTTGTTACGGAAAGTGACGATTCAATTGAAACAGTCGCTCGAAGACAAACAGATTACGCTCATTGAGCGATATCCGCAAAAGTCGATCGGACTGTTCGATGAGAACCGGCTGAAGCAAGTATTTTTAAACTTGCTCGAGAACGCCATCCGCTTCTCGCCAGAAGGTGGGACGTTGACGATACGGTTCGTGCAATCGGAGCGAGTCGCGTTCATCTCAATTATTGACGAGGGACCTGGTATTTCACGGGAACACTTGCAGCGCATCACTGAAATGTTCTATCAGGCGCAAGTGACGAAAGGGAGCAGCGGGCTCGGCTTGGCGATTGCTAAGGAGCTAATCGAGGCGCACGAAGGAAAGCTCGTTATCGAAAGTGAGATCGGTCATGGGACGACGGTGACCGTTCTCTTGCCGCTTGACCCGAGCGAACTGCATTAAAAGGGTTAAACCTTCCGAATTCAGGATACATGTAATTGTATGTAGAATGAGGGAGGTTTTTTTCATGGCAACGAAATCATTGAAGCCATTGTCAGGTAGTCCGAACGCCGTCTCGACCGAAACGACAATCGAAGCGCTACGCATGGAGCCGCTCCCATACGGGCGAGACCGCGCCGAGAGCATCGAGACAATCAAGATGGTGATGGGGCAACTGCCTCGGACCGAGCTCGTCAAGGAGACGGATGACACGCTCCATTATGTCGTGACAACGAAATTGATGCGCTTTAAGGATGACGTCGAATTCCGATTCGACGATGAGACAAGACAAATTGAATTCCGCTCGGCATCACGACTCGGTCACTCTGACTTTGGGGTGAACCGGAAACGGATGCAAGACGTGAGTGAACGCTATCGGAGGTTGATGAGATGAAGGATTATCAATTGATTGTGATTGGTGGGGGTGCGGCCGGAATGACGGTCGCGGCCGGTGCCGCAAATTTAGGGGCGAAAGTCGCTTTGGTCGAGAAGAAAAAACACCTTGGTGGAGACTGTCTTCACGTTGGGTGTGTCCCATCGAAAGCACTGATCGCCGCCTCGAAAGAAGCGAGCAGCATGATGCAAGCTGCCCGAGTGCTCGGAGCCGAGTTTGACGGCCGCGACCATTACCAGACGACGAAAGCACGCGTCGACCGTGCCCGTGCCATCATTCAAGACCATGACGGGACGGAACGTTTCGAAAAACTTGGGGTCGACGTATATATCGGCGAGGCCTCGTTCCAAAGCCCATACGAACTCAAAGTCGGTGACGATTTACTGATTGGGAAGAAATTCGTCATCGCGACCGGCTCGCAACCGACAATACCGCCGATTGACGGCTTGGACGACGTGCCATACTTAACGAATGAGCAAGTGTTTGAAGAAGAGACATTGCCGGAGAGCATCATCGTCATCGGGGCCGGGACGATCGGTCTCGAACTCGCCCAGTCGTTCGCTCGTCTCGGTAGCCAAGTGACCGTGCTCGAGGCACAGGATACGTTTTTACCGCGAGAAGACGAGTCGGTGAGCAAGTTGCTCCGTTCGCAGCTCGAGATGGCGATGCGCCTTAAAATCGGCATCAACATCAATCAAGTCTCGGAAGTCGACGGACGCGTTCACGTCACCGGCGAAATCGATGGCGAAACGGTCACGTACGAGGCGGACAAGCTGCTCGTGGCGACAGGCCGGAAACCGAGAATCGATGAGCTTCGACTCGACCGGGCTCACGTCCACGTCAAAGACGGATTTGTCGACGTTACGTCGACGTACCGCACATCGCAACCTCATATATTCGCAATTGGCGATACAATCAAGACGTTACCGTTCACACACGCAGCTGGCGAGGAAGGAAAAGCGGTCGTGGCCAACGCCTTGTTCGGACTTTGGAACAAGGTCGACTACACGAAGATGCCGTGGATCACGTTCACGGAACCGGAAGTGTTCCACGTCGGCATGACCGAAGCTGAGGCACGGGAGCGCCATGGTGACGACGTCGAGGTGTTTGAAGCGAAACTGTCTGAGGTCGACCGCTTCGTCGCCGACCGACAAGAGACAGGTTTCGTCAAAATCATCACGCGCAAGAACGGCAAAATCATCGGCGGTCACGCCATCGGTATGACGGCCGGGGATTGGATGCAAATCGTCGTCTATGCGATGCAACGAGGCGATAAAATCGGCAAGCTGTCCCGCATGATTTATCCGTACCCGTCGCGAAGCGAGGCCGTGAAAAAAGTGGCCGACCTTTACTGGCGGAAACGCTTGTTCAACAGCCCGCTCACGGATTTGTCACGTAAGTATTTCGAATGGACTCGATAATAAAAAATCCCACTCTCAACAGAGTGGGATTTTTTATGGCAAGACGATCGTTTCGAGCATCTTCGGTGAGCCTTCTGATAAATCGACGAGTGGTTTAATCAACACTTCGACCCGGCGGTTTTTCGAGCGCCCTGCTTCGGTGTCGTTCGTCGCAATCGGTTTGTATTCTCCGTAGCTAGCGAGCGTGAACTGGCTAGGGTTCAAAGCATCGTTTGTCAACAGGCCGCGCATGAAAGCCGTGGCCCGGGCTGAACTGAGTTCCCAGTTCGACGGGAACCGGGCCGTGTTGATCGGGATGTTATCGGTGTGACCCGATATGACAATCTCACGGTTACCGGCTTTTTCCAGGATACCGCTAATCGAGCCGGCCACCGTTCTAGCCTCGGCGTCAAGCGTCGCTTCCCCCATACTGAACAAGGCTCGGTCTTGAATCGTCAAAACGAGACCGCTCGAGTTGATGGTCGCTTCAATCTCTTGTTCGAGCCCGTTCTTTTTGATGTATTGATTGACCTCTTCTTTTAACTCATCCAGTTTGGCGAGCTCATATGTCCGAGGATTCGCTGTCGTATCTGTCTTGTTCGTACGGCTGATGTCACTGTTCGAGGCGGTTGACGCTTGGAACACGCTCGTCCCGCCAGAGAACACTTGGTTAAAGGATTGAGACATTTTCTCGAGCTTCGTCTGGTCGATGTTACTCGAGGCGAACAAGACGATGAATAGGGCGAGTAAGAGCGTCAATAAATCGGCGTAAGGGATTAACCAACCTTCCGGGATATGTTCCTCATGATCATGCTTCTTTTTGCGTTTCATAGTCGGCTCGCTCCTTTGGAGACAAATACACAGACAATTTATCTTCTAACGTCTTCGGAGACTCCCCACTTTGAATCGAGAGAATTCCTTCAATCATCATCTCTTTGATGATGACCTCGCTCTTCGAATACTGCTTTAATTTATTGGCGAACGGGAACCAGAGGACGTATCCTGTGAAAATCCCGAACAACGTCGCGACGAACGCGGCTGAAATCGCGTGACCGAGCTTTTCGATATCAGACAAATCTTTTAGGGCCGCAATCAAACCGATAACGGCTCCAAGAACGCCGAGTGTCGGCGCGTACGTGCCGGCTTGGGTAAAGATGTCCGAGTTCGCTTTATGGCGTTGCTCCATGTTCTCGATATCGCGCGACATGACCTCGGCGATATATTCGGATGGTTGGCCGTCGATGACCATCATCATCCCTTGTTTCAAGAACGGCTCTTCAACTTGTTCGAGCGCTGTCTCGAGCGACAGGAGTCCTTCTTTACGCGCTTGCGTCGACAAGTCGACGAACTGTGTCAAAAGCCCGGATTTACTTGGTAACTCCTGCTTTTTGAAGAGAATTCCGAACAACTTCGGTACGTTTTGCAGCTGTTCTTTGGAAACGGCGATACTGACCGCGGCCGCTGTCCCGACAAAAATAATGACGAGTGCTGCCGGGTTGATGAGCGGGGCAATCCCGGCTCCTTTCAATACCATCCCTCCGACGAGGGTGAGGAACCCAAGTATGAGTCCTACTAACGTGACGACATCCATGTCTATGTTTTCCACCTTTCTAAAAAAAATCAGGAGACAAAAAAAGCGAGAGACTTAACTCGTCTCCCGCAAATGCGTTCCCGATGGTTAAGCGCCGTTTTCGTCAATCAGCATTTGGATGCTGATATTTCGTTCTTCACGCTCTATATCGGTTAACACGTCGTATTTTTTTAATAATGCGTACAATTGATTCACAACTTCTTGATCAAGTGACCAATGTAGCAGTTCTTCGAGCTGGAAATAAAGATGGGCGGGCATGCATTGTGACTGACGCTCCAACCTTCGCGAGACATCCGTTAGCGAATGATCTACCGTACTAGGGTCCACGGTTTCATTCAACCTCCTCAACATTCATAAAGTCTATCTCTCATATTACCAAAAAATCTGGCAAACAGTTAGCGATACATTTTTCTAGTTGGCAATTTTATAAGTGAGGAGTAGTATGAGCCTTAGAAAACTTGATTTGAAGGAGATAGCGAGATGCGACATCGATTGACCGTACGGGAATTGCGCATAAAACGAATTGAGGCGCTTTACCGGCTCGTGTTTGAAAAGCCGGCCCGTTTTATCGCGACAGGCTTTTTGCTCGCCATTTTTTTAGGGGCGACGTTACTCTATATGCCGTTCGCACAGACACAGCCCGTGTCCTGGATTGATTGTCTGTTTATCGCGACGTCGGCCGGAACGGTGACCGGATTATCGACAATTGATATTGGGACTTCCTTTAATACGTTCGGTGAGCTCGTCATCGTCGCCTTGATTCAAATCGGCGGTTTAGGTTTTATGACGGTCGCGCTCATGCTGCTTAGTGTGCTCGGAAAGAAAATCGGTTTAAAGCAGCGCATCTTGCTCCAAGAATCACTCAACTTGTCGGGTCCCGGCGGCACGGTCCGTCTCGTCCGCAACATCGTCTTCACGACGCTCATCGTCCAGTTTCTCGGCATGTTGTTTTTAACGGTCGAACTGTACAGCACCGGTGAGTATCGCTTTGGTGAGGCGCTGTATTATGGCTTTTTCCACGCGGTCTCAGCGTTTAACAACGCCGGGTTCGCCCTATGGCCGGACAATTTGATGCAGTTCGAGCAGAATACGGCCATTGTGATCACGATTGCTGTGCTGCTCATGATTGGGGGTCTCGGCTTCACGACCATCGCGGATGCGACCGAGGTGAAGCGTTGGAAGCGCCTCGCCCTCCATTCGAAAATCATGATTGCCTCGCTTGCCATCGTCAACGGGATTGCCTGGTTCTCGCTCATGTTGTTTGAGTGGGTATCGAATGAGGGCGGACTGTATGGCCGTCCGTTCGGAGAAGCGATGCACGTCACCTTCTTCCAGGCTGTGACGACACGGACCGCAGGCTTCAATACAATCGACCTCACGACGATGGCGCCGATCTCAATCGGGGTCGTCTTGATTCTCATGTATATCGGTGCTGGAGCCGCTTCCACTGGGTCTGGGATTAAAGTGACGACCGTAGTTGTCATCTTGGCCGATATGTGGGCGTTCATCGTCGGGAAAAAAGAGACGGTCATCCTCGAGCGGACGATTGACGCGTTCCAAATTAAAAAAGCGTACATCGTGGCTATTACGAGTTTCTTCTTCATCTTATTGATTACCGCACTGACTATCTTGACGAACGGTCATATTCCGGCGACAGCACTCTTGTTCGAGACAGTCTCGGCCTTCGGGACGGTCGGGTTATCACTCGGGATCACGGCGGAACTGAACGATGCAGGTAAGAGTTTTATCATGTTCATGATGTTACTCGGTCGTGTCGGTTCGTTGACGATCCTCTTCACGGTCGCACGCCAGATGGACCGGAAGATTCGCTATCCAAAAGAGAAGTTGCTAATCGGATGACACAAAAAAAGCCCTAATTAGGGCTTTTTTTGTGTCTCGTAATAGGCAACGACTTTTGGCAGATAGTCCTTTAAATCCGGACAGACGATATCAGTGCCGCTGAGTGCGCGGAGCGTCTGTGTCGTATCGAAATGGACTTGATGCTTAAAGTAGGCGAGTAGCTCACGCGGAACGCCGTAACGTTCCGACAGATGTAGCGCCGAGAATCCGGTCTCCGCGACCGCATGCGGAATGGTCCCGCGTGGAGGGCGACCGAACATCTCTTCGTGAATCATACGGTACACTTCGCGGGCCCCGTGTGGAAACGGGTCGGTCAAATGAAACGTCCGCTTCAAACCGACCGGAGCGTGAGCGAGATAAGTGGTCGCCTCGACGACGTAATCATAAGGAACGAGGTTTACTTCGATATTCTGTCGTCCAATGTAAGGCAGCGGGGCAGCTTGACGAAGTTGGTCCATTAACTTTAAGACGAAATAGACCCCGTCAAACTTCTTCGTCTCGCCGGTCTCGCTATGGCCAATGACGATGCCCGGACGGATGATGGTCACCGGCATCGAGCCGAGCTCGCGCGAGACGATGGCCTCGGCCTCATACTTCGTCGCCTCGTAATGGTTTTTAAAACGAACGCGGTGCCATAACTCGTTCTCATAAACGGTCCCTTGACGGCGTCCAGACACATAGGCGGTGCTGAAGTAGACGTACCGCTTTAAATAGGGTGCCCGTTTCGCCAATGAGGTGATGTGTTTCGTCCCGAGCAAGTTGATGCGATATCCGACATCATAAGGGATGCTCAAATCGTAAGCGGCTGCCAAATGGAACACGTAATTCACTTCACGCTCGATGACGGAGCGCATGATTGGATCAAGCACGACTTCAGGTAGCGTGATATCGGCCTCGACGAGCACGAGCTGATCATCTCGTAACGACGTCGCTTCCAACAGCTCCTGTTTTAAAGCATGTGCGCCGGAACGTTCGGTCGGGAGGTGGAGTGCGTAAATCGTCCCAATCTGATTCGGCAATGACGCGAGGTGCGTGATCATCTTTCCGGCTAAAAAGCCGGGGAAACCGGTGAAAGCGTAATGGTTCATAGTGTCTCCTCCGCTAAGTCCAACGTGAACGTGAATGTCGAGCCAACGCCAACGCTCGATTCGACCTCGATACTTCCGCCGTGCGATTCGATGATTTCCTTACAGATGGATAGCCCGAGACCCGTCCCGCCGATTTGGCGTGTATCCGAGTTGTCGACGCGATAAAACTTCTTGAACAGCTCTTCGAACGCATGCTCCGGAATCCCGATGCCAAAGTCTTGAATCGAGACGTGGGCTTGATTTCGTTCTTTGCGCACCCGCACCTCGATTTCGTGATGGTTCGGCGAATATTTGATGGCGTTCGATAGCAGGTTGATGATGACCTGCTCGATGCGGTCCTGATCGGCGATGAGGTGGAGCACTTCATCGGCGTCATCAAAATGGATCGAATGGTTGCTCGTCTCGCGGAAGCGTTCGACGACGTCACGGACGAGTTCGTTCAAGACGAAATGGTCTTTCTTATACTCTTGATTGCCGTCTTCCATGCGCTGAATGTCGAGAAAGGCGTTCAACAGGTCGGTCAAACGCTTCGCTTCTTTCGCCATCGTCTTTAAGTAACGCTCGCGTTTCTCGGGATTCAAGTCGCGGCTAAGCATCAGCTCGATATATCCCGACAGCGACGAGAGCGGGGTGCGAAGTTCGTGTGAGACGGTGCTGACCAGTTCGTTTTTGATTTGGTCCATCCGCTCTTCCTCGGTCCGGTTGCGGAACACGAATAAGAAGCCGCTGTCCATTCCGATTTGGCGTTTTGTATCCATACCGGTCCCGTACATCTCGTAATACTGTTCATCCCGGTCGTTCGGTTGCGGGATGGAGAAACGCATCGACACTTCGCGGGCCGACCCGTCGAGTAATAAGTCGATTTTTTTCAACATCTCAGTGCGGTCGCGCGTACGGAACGTCGACAGGAGCGGAATCCGCTCTTGCATCTTGTTCGGGGCGATTCCTGGCAAATCGAGCAGGCGACGGGCGTGCACGTTCATGAACAGGACGCTTCCGTTCGATTCGGTCAAGACGAACGCTTCATTGGAGGCCTGTAAAATCGATTGGATGATATCTCGTTGCCGGGCGATGGCATTCTTCTCCCGCTCGAGCATCCGCTCGACTTTCTTCCGATCGCTAATGTCGCGCATGACGGCGACCCGGAGCGTCTGGCCTTGGAACGTCACTTCTTTCGGATACACTTCCATCTCGAGAAACGTCCCGTCCTCACGACGGCCGATGACCTCGTAAGGTGTCTGGATATGGTTCCGGATCCGGCGCAACACGTCGGCCCGATAGCCTTCAGCGATAAATTCAATCGTTTGGCGACCGACCATCTGTTCGGCCGGAATTCGGAAAATCGATTCGGCCGCCTTGTTCGCGTCTAAGATGGTCCCACCTTCGTGAAACAGCACGGCTTCGATAACTGATTCGGCGAACATGCGATACCGTTGTTCTTTGTGTAGCAATTCGCCTTTCAAGGCGATTTCGGGACTGACATCGAACACGAAAAAGAAGAAGCCGATGACGCGAGCTTGTTCGTACACCGGATGCATGAACAGCTTTCCAACGAAATGGGTCCGGTCTTTTCGTTGGAACTTCCATTCACGGTCGCCGCGGTCTAACGCCACACGCAGCATCTGTTCGAATGACAACAACCGCTCTGTCTCGTCTTGATAATGGGTCCGTTTCTCGCTCAGCTCGCGCGACTCGAATAGACCGAACGGGGTCATTTCGTAAAGTACTTCATGCGGCTCGTAACCGAACAGCTCGGTCGCCCCTTTATTGAAGCGATTGATTAACAGATTTGCATCGGTCATAACCATCGCCATGTCGAGTTCGGTGTGCATCATCGCTTCGAACGCGTTATGTTGGACCGTCACGCGCGTATCGAGCGGGAGAGGTTCAATCGATAAGATATAGACGTCACCGTTCGGGATAGCGTGGATGCGGATTGTCGGCATCTCGTACGTCCAAGGCAAGCCTTGCTCCATTCGTCTCGATAGCTCCATCGTAATCGGTGATTGGTTGACCATATGAAAGATGTTTGTTCTCGTTTGTAAGTCTTCAGGGAATTGCTCTAAAAATGGCCGGTTCGCTTGGACGATTGTCCCGTCCGTCATGATTAAGGCTACACCGTAAGGCAAGGCGAGCAGCAATTCGTTTTGGAGATGTCCTCGGTTCTCCATTAACGATGATCCCTCCTTCTGTATGTCACACGGGTACATCTTCAATACATTCGACAGCTCCCCCTTTGTTTTCCTGCCTCCAAACGGTAAAGTGAAGACAAGAACAGATAGAGAGGACGATAGATGTGAAGGGAATGGGGCTCAGCTTGTTGATCGCCATCGGATTATGGTGGAGAGATGCGCCGATATGGAGTATCGTCGCGTGTTTAGGAATCGGCCTGCTCTGGCTCATCTGGCGCATGCGTCTGTCGACGATTCACCGCATCGATCGGATGGACGGTCGTGAATTTGAATTGTTTTTAGAAGAAGTGTTCACCGCACTCGGTTACACGGTGACGGTGACGCCGGCGTCGCGTGACTTTGGGGCGGACCTGCTCCTTGAAGCGGAGGACGGATGGTCAATCGCGGTCCAAGCGAAACGTTATGAAAAAGCGGTCGGGCTTGAGGCAGTCCAACAAGTCGCAGCCTCCGTTCCATACTATGGGGTGAACGAAGGTTGGGTCGTGACGAACTCCTCTTATACCGATAGTGCATACGAATTGGCGGAGCCAAATCAAGTTCGTTTGATTGCAAGAACGGAGCTCGAAGAGATGTTGAAACAGGCCGGTTTCAAGCGATAATATCAGGCGTGTTCACAAGTTTGACAGAATGGCGGATTGTGTCGAAGAAAAAGGGGTTGTCTTTTTCACGAATAGGTGCAATAATCATCTTCGTCATATGAAATATGTAGTCGCTGAAACGAGAAAACGCGACGCACAGTACCAATTTGGGGTTTCATAGAAATACCAACCAAACACACACAAATCAACGGTTGGAACGTATTAGGAGGAAGAGCGGTGCGCAAATTAATTTATGTAAAAGGTTGCGTCTTTACGCAAGGCGAAGCGACCATTTATGACGAGACAAATGATGCGATCGGATCTGTTCACCGCGACGCGGAGGGCAGTGTTCAAGTGCACAACTTGTCAGGCCGTCAAATCGCTCACGGGAAGTATATCCCGAACTGTCAGAAGTGGGTCGTCATGAACCACGACGGACAAGCGATCGGTCAGTTGAAGGACAAATTCTCATTATTCGGGAAAAAGTGTGAGTACAACGTCTACGAACGCGGTCTCTATACGATTCAATACGATGTCGAGCGTTACAAGTTCAGCGTTCGAGACAAAGCAGGTAAGCTTGTGGCGGAACTCCGCAAACAAGACGATGATTGCTTCTGCCTGACGAAAGAGGCCGACCAACTCTCGATGTTCGAGTTGTTGTCTGTCCTTAAAACGTTGACAGTCAAATCACGGATGCCAATCGCGGTATCGGTGTAACCAATATGACGAACACCAGTCACTGCGACTGGTGTTTTTTTCTAAAAAAAAGCCTCATTCGACGAAAATCAAATGAAGCGGTTCAAATAGTGTTTTGCCTCGATCTCGAGTGTCGTCACGCGATGGGCGTATAGACAGAGTTTGAGGACGTGCAAGATGTTCGGGTGGGTGACCCCCATCTTTTCAATCGAGCGCTTCGCACGCGTGTCGAGGAGCTCGATCGGGCTCGTCGACTTGGCGTACTCGGCATAGAGACGATAAAAGTCAATGGGCGAGATGAGGTCGTCCTCGTCGCGGTCAGGATTGTTGAAGATGAGTGCGAGGAGAGAACTCGTCTCTTCAAGTGAGAACAAGTGCTTCAAATCATCCAGCAAATAAATGATAGCCGCTTGTTGGAGCGAGTATTTCTTTCCGACCCGGGGGACCCCGATGATTTTGCGGACTTCTCGCTTCGTCCAGTTTTGAATCGTGGTCGCGGATAAATGCTCTCCGGTCAACGTGTTCGCCAAAGCGACGATTTGATTGATTGACAGTCCGTTCTTTTCAATATGAAACAAGTGGATTTTGCGAAGCTCTTTCGGGAAATGTTCGCGCACGTCCTCGGGAAAGAGCGAGATGGCCCGGTCAACGTCGCCAACCCGCATATAGTGAAGGCAATCAGCCAAAGTTTGAATCGAAATTGCGTCGCGCATACAGGCATCCTTTCTATAGCCGCCTTCGTTCGTTGGCTATACAGTCATTTGACCTCATTCTACCAAATGTTTGAAAAGGAAGCTAGGCTATCGCTCGATTAAGGTATAATGAAAACGTACAAAAAAATGTAGATAAAGGTGGTTCATCGATGAATGAATGGGTCAGTTCCATCCTGTCCATCGTCATTGTCCTGGTGTTTCTCGTCGGTCTTGAACAGATTGGCAAACGCCTCGGTTGGACGGATGAGACAATTCGTAAAAGTGTACATATCGCGGTCGGCCATTGGTCGCTGCTTGCAGTTTGGTTAATGGAAACTTGGTACGTCGCCGCCGTGCCGCTCGTCTTTTTCACGTTCGCGAACGCGTTCCTTCTTTATAAGAGTCCGTCACCGGTTCATCAGACGGAACGTAAATCGCTCGGCACCGTCTATTATCCGATCGCCTTGCTTGTCATCCTGTTCTTCTTCTTTGAATCAGAGCCGCTCGCCTTTTTGGCAGGATCGCTCGTCTTGGCTTGGGGCGATGGCCTGGCCGCGCTCATTGGTCGGAAGTACGGGACAGTGACCTATGATTTATACGGACAGAAGCGCTCGTTCCAAGGTAGCATGGCCATGTTCCTCAGCTCGTATGCCGTCCTCTTTTTATTATTTTTGTGGGATGATATTCCACTTTGGCAAGTGGTAACATATGGATTCATTATTTCAATCGTTGCCACACTCACAGAAGCAATTTCGTATCGAGATTGGGATAACTTTACAATTCCTATCGTCGTGGCCGTTGCTACATCATTATTGTTATAAATCAATTCCTTCATTGTAAAGAAAACGTTGCTTGTCACCCCTGTCAAAGATTTGTATACTGTGTTTCGTACTGAAATCATTCAGTGACGTGCCTGCCTCTCTCTTGACGAACCGAGGCATGCTTTAAAATTGAACGTAAAGGATTGAGGCAACGCATGAGCTTTTTAAATCAACTACTCACTATCATTCCGGCCGATCGCGTGAAGCAAGATGAGCCGCTGTCGGCACACACGTATACAAAATTAGGTGGGCAGGCCGATTATTTCGTGGCCCCGCACACGTATGAAGAAGTTCAAGCCGTGCTTGAGCTCGCCCATCGCGAGAGCGTCCCATTCATGATTCTCGGGTTCGGGTCGAACTTGATTGTCCGTGACGGAGGCCTTCGTGGCATCGTCTTAAACTTGAACGAACTGAAAACGATTCGTCGAGACGGGAATCAACTGATCGCCCAAGCCGGTGCGGCCATCATCGACGTCTCACGTCAAGCGTTGACCGAAGAGTTATCTGGCTTAGAATTCGCCTGTGGCATCCCGGGAACGGTCGGTGGCGCGGTGTATATGAACGCAGGCGCCTACGGTGGAGAAACGAAAGACGTCATCACGAGTGCGGTCGTGTTGTCGCCTGAAGGGCAGCTCATGACACTTACGAAAGACGAGCTCGATCTCGACTACCGGACGAGCCGGATTTCGAAAGACGGGTTGATTGTGCTCGAAGCGACGTTTGAACTCGAGCCGCTCGGCTATGAAGCGATCAAAGACGTCATGGACGACTTGACGTACAAGCGCGAGTCGAAGCAACCGCTCGAGTATCCATCATGCGGTAGCGTCTTCAAACGACCACCGGGCTACTTCGCCGGCAAATTGATTCAAGACTGTGGCCTGCAAGGGAAGCGGATCGGTGGAGCGGAAGTCTCACTCAAACATGCCGGATTCATCGTCAATATCGATGAAGCGACAGCGACTGAGTACATCTCGCTCATCCGTCACGTCCAGGCGACGGTAAAGGAGAAGTTCGAGATTGAGCTTGAACCAGAAGTGAAAATCATCGGTGAGGACATCGCCGTCGAGAACGCATAAGCATGAAAACGCTCGAACCGATTGGTTCGAGCGTTTTTGAATGGGACGAGGAAAACAAAAAAGCCGCCAGCAACAATGCCGACGGCTTTACGTTTACGCTTGTAGTTGCTTCGTGATGGCTTCGACTGGAGCGACAAACGTGTAGCCGAGGTCGCGGGCGACGGCTTCATACGTGACCGTCCCGTCGATGACGTTCAATCCTTTAAGCAAGGCTGCGTTCTCGCGGAGTGCTGGGAAAATCCCTTTTTGTGCGCACTCGACGATATACGGCATCGTCGCGTTCGTCAAACCGAGTGTCGACGTGCGTGGGACGGCACCTGGCATGTTGGCGACGGCATAGTGTTGAACCCCGTAACGCTCGTACGTCGGCGCGTCATGCGTCGTGATATGGTCGATGGTTTCGCAGATTCCGCCTTGGTCGATGGCGACATCAACGATGACCGAACCGGGTGACATCTGTTGAACCATTTCTTTCGTGACGAGCTTCGGTGCTTTCGCGCCTGGAATGAGGACGGCACCGATGACAAGGTCACTTTCAGCGACTTGTTTGGCGATGTTATAGCTGTTTGAGATGAGTGTGTTGATTGTGTTGCCGAACTGATCATCGATTTGGCGCAGGCGAGCCGGGCTGATATCCATAATCGTGACGTTGGCACCAAGACCAATCGCGATGCGGGCGGCATTCATCCCGACGACACCGCCCCCGATGACGGTGACGTTCGCACGTGGTACGCCTGGCAGGCCAGACAAGAGAATCCCTTTTCCACCGTGCGGTTTTTCAAGGATTTGGGCGCCGATTTGAGCAGCCATCCGTCCGGCCACTTCGCTCATCGGTGTGAGGAGCGGCAATGTGCGGTCGATCTCGACCGTCTCATAGGCGATAGCCGTCACACCAGAATCGACGAGTGCTTTCGTGAGTTCTGGTTCGGCCGCCAAATGCAAGTAAGTGAAGAGGGTCAAGTCAGGACGGAAATAACGATATTCCGATGGTTGCGGTTCCTTTACTTTCAACGCCAATTCCACGTTTACCCAAACGTCTGCGGCTGTGTCGACGATGGTTGCCCCCGCATCGACATACTCCATATTTGTGAAGCCGCTACCGACGCCCGCTTCCGTCTCGACGAGGACCTCGTGTCCAAGTTCAGTTAATACGGCTGCACCCATTGGCGTCAATGCGACGCGGTTTTCGTTGTTTTTAATCTCTTTCAATACCCCGATTTTCATGTAAAGTTCCCCTTTCTCTACTGACACAATTTGTTCACACCTTTAGTATAGACCCATCCGAAAACGCTGTCTTTAGCATGGATTCTAAAAGTGATAACGCCCACTTTGTGAAAAAACACAAAGTAGGCGTCAATCGTCTTGGCGGTATTGACCGGCCTTAATGGCGAGATAAACGGCGGCCCGTTCAGGGAGCGAGACTTGTGTGATGTTCGTCAGTTCTTCAATCCGCCGAATCCGGTAGAGCACGGTGTTCGGATGGATGTGAAGATGAGCGGCGACACGCTTGACGTTCCCATCAAAATAGAAATACCATTCGAGCGTCGTGACGAGCTCGGTGTGATGCGTGACGTCATACGCCTGTAGGCGCTCGATGGTCGGATGCGTCTCGAGACGAAGCCCGATGCGTCGGGCCAAATCGGGAACGAGCTGATAAATTCCGATCTGTTCGAACGTGCGCGATGTCGCAAGCTCATACGGGAACTTTCGGCGAAGCGACGTAACGCGTCGTGCTTCTTCCATCGCCGCATAGAGCATATCGCTCTCAAAAAAGCGTCGACTGATGCCAAGACGCGGCTCCGCTTCAATGAACTTGTCTCGGAGCTGACTTTCAAAACGGTCAGCCCACTGTAAGAGCGCCGCTTCTTCCTCGGCCAAGTCCGATTTCATATAATGCCAGACGAGTAGTTGCTGGCCATCGATAGCGTGCAGGACGACTTCAATCGCTTGCTGGGTCGCTAATACATAAAACAGTCGTTCCGCCAGTTGTGGGGTGACCGGCTGGGCACATTCAATTACGGTGAGGCGGCTGGCGACGGCAATCGGTGCGAGCTCATTCAAGCGGTCGCGGTGGGGTGGCGATAAGACGGGAGTGGCCAGCACTTCTAAAAAGAAGCGTTCCAATTCGGCATCGATGCGCCGCTCGTGCATCGCGATGGTCATCAGTAGCTTTTTGGCGATGTTCGCTCCTTCTTGTAGGACGGTGAGTTCTTGTTCCGAGAACGGCGTCGTTCGGGCCAGGCTCCAAATGTAACCGAGCACGTCACCTTGTTGTTTGATGACGACGGCTGCTCGTTCGCCTAGTCCGACAGCCATTCGAGCAGGGATGACGACCGGTTCGTCACGGTCAATCACTTCTTGAAGAATCCCGCTTTCCCATAAGTCCTCGATGACCGCCTCCGGGACACGGCGGCCGATAATCGTCGCGATACGTGCCGGATCGGTCGAGTCGGGATGGGTGCTATAGGCCAGTAACTGATGGTGTCGGTTTTCAATCGTGATGGGGGCCCGAATCGCTTGTCCGATTGCTTCGGCGAGCGTATCGAGCGACTCATAAGATTTCTGCAAAAAAGGCATGTCGATTCCTCCTCTCTTTCACTATACCGTCTCTGTTGTGAAAGTTCACAAAAAGATGGTGAGTTTTTAGAAGGAGGAACGACATGCCTGCATCATTCACATTAAATTGGGAAAAACAGTCCGACCACGAGACCGAGCAAGGCACCGACGATGACTTGGAACGGGGTATGACCGACCAGTTCATTTAAGATGGGCGTCTCGTGCTTGATTCCTTTGAAGTAGTCGTTTAACAAGCGGGCCTGGAATCCGACCGCCTGACGCACACCGGTCGCATCGTACATGACGATTGTCGCAAAAATCAAGGCGAGCGCGAACATGCTGGAATCGAGCCCTTCGATTCGACCGATGACGGTCGCTAAGGCGACGACGGTCGAAGAGTGGGAACTTGGCATCCCACCCGAGGCAAACATGATTTCTAATTCAAAATCTCGTGTTTTAATGAGTTCGGTTACGAGCTTAGCTGCTTGTGCGATGAACCAAGCGAGCAAGGCGGCGAGTAAAGGTTCGTTAAAGAGCAATCGATTCACTTCCTGTCTGACAATGGTATCTACACTATACCCGATTCTGTCATCGGCTAGACGTAAAGTTTCTGTCAAAAAAGCACCCCGAGCGTAGGCTCGAAGTGCTTTCTGGTCGATTTTTGTTACCCGACGACGCCTTCAGTCTCCTGAAGTTTGTCCGCGATATTCTCGATGATATAGCGGTTGCGTGGATGCTCCTGGCACTCTTTCGAGCATGAACGCATTTGTTTTGGTTCACACTCTTCACAACAGAAGTGTTGGGCATTACACACCGGGTTGGCACAATTAACGTAGCGGACCGTCTTCGTTCCGCAGTGCATGCACTCCGAAACAACGGACGGGTTGACCGTGTTGACCGGGACGTTGATGCGCTCGTCAAAGACGTAAAGCTCACCTTCCCAGTCCTCGCCTTTCGTGGCTTCGTCTTTGCCGTACATGGCGACGCCGCCTTTAAGGTGGAAAATGTTGTCGTGACCTTGGTCACGCATATATGCGGTAAATTTCTCGCAACGGACGCCTCCGGTACAGTACGTGAGTAACGTTTTCCCTTCGTAGAGGTCCTTGTTCTCTTCGAGCCAATCTGGCATGTAACGAGAAGCCTCTACATCGATTTTGATCGCGTTTTTAAAGTGACCAAGATCGTACTCGTAGTTGTTACGAACGTCGAGGATGACGACATCGTCGCGATTCATCATCTCTTTCCATTCTGCCGGTTCGAGGTATGCACCGTGCTGTTTAGGCACGTCGAACTCACCATCAAAGCGCCACGTCACAAGCTCTTTCTTATGACGGACAAAAATTTTCGAGAACGCATGCTCTTCGACTTCATCGATTTTGAACTCGATGTCGCTGAATAGCGGGTTCGCTTTCAAGTCGTTCATGTATTGCTCGGTCTGTTCCCAAGTCCCAGAGCACGTCCCGTTGATTCCTTCGGAAGAAATCAAGATGCGTCCTTTGATGCCGAGATCCTTGCAATACTTGAGGTGCTCTTGTGTGAGCGTTTCTGGGTCTTCGATATTGACGTACTTATAGTACAGCAAGACCCGCATTGGTTTTGTTTCCATGTGTGTTACTCCCCTGTGTTCAGTTTTTTGCAGGAAAACGAACGTTGGGTTGTGTCGTTCGACGAACGGACTTGCCTGCAACCACAAGTCCATATTATATGATAGATATCACAGCGGAATTTCGCAAATACTTTTTATTTTTTTACGGCGGTGGGCAGGGGGATGCGTCTTCCTGAGCGAAATCGGGTAAAAAGGAATAACGAAAGTTGAAGGTGGAAACTGACATGCTGACATCACTCCAACAATATATTTTAAACTTGATTGAATGGCTACAAGGACTTCCAGGCGGACCTTGGGCAGGACTTGGGGCACCGTTCCTGGAGGCGATCTTTCCATTTCTCCCACTCGTCCTCATCATCTCGGCGAACGCAGCGACATATGGATTTTTGCTTGGGACGTTACTGTCTTGGATCGGGAGTTTGCTCGGAACAATTCTTGTGTTTGTAGCTGTTCGCTACGTGTTCCGAAAGCCGATGACGCGGTGGCTCGAGAGACATAAGCAAGGCGTCTATTGGCTCGAACGCATCAAGCACATGAGTCCGGTCTCACTCGGGTTTCTGTACTCGCTCCCGTTTATTCCGGTCAGCTTGATCACATACTTACTCGCGCTCATTCAAATGCCGCTCCGTACGTTCATCATGGCGGCCGGGTTCGGCAAGTTGCTCGTCGTCTTGATTTTCTCTGTCATTGGCGACCAGTGGGAAGAGTTTATCCAAAGCCCGTTCCGATTATCGATGCTCGTCTTATTACTGATTGTCCTATGGGCCATCAGCCGTGGACTCGAAGAACTGCTTAAACGGCGTGCCTTCAGAAAACGGAACGAGCAGCTGAAACGTGAACTTGAAGCGAAACGACAAACGACCTTGTGAAGCGACTGCTTCACAAGGTCGTTTTCGTTAAGCGCGTTTTTTGAAACGCGGGAAGTTGAAGGCGATGGCCAATCCTCCGCAAATGAACAACAAGAACGGATAGAACATATACGGAACGAGCGCCGGTGACGCTGTGTTCGTCAGTTCGGCCGCAATGAGAAGCTGTGCCCCATAAGGCAACAGACCTTGGACCCCACACGAGAAGATATCGAGTACACTCGCTGACTTTTTACGTTCGATGTCATAATCGTCGGCGATGTTCGCGGCGAGCGGACCAGCCACGAGAATCGAAATCGTGTTGTTCGCCGTCGCGACGTTTGTCGCACTGACGAGCCCGGCGATGCTCCACTCCGCGCCGGCCCGTCTTTTAATTCGGGACGTGAGCGCGTCACGCAAGTACGTGAGTCCGCCGTTATGCGAGATGAGTCCGACGAGCCCACCCATGAGCAATGTCAGGAGTGAAATCTCGGCCATGCCCATCATGCCGTCCGCCATGGCGGTGACGTACGTGGTGACGGCTAGACTGCCGTCCAACAGACCGATGATGCCGGTCAGGGCGATGCCGCCGAGCAAGACGAGGATGACGTTCATTCCCGTCAAGGCGAGCACGATGACCGCAAGGTACGGAATCAGCTTATACCATTCAAACGCTGCCGGCTCGATGGTCGATTCACCGCTCGATAAGACGGCGAGCAAAATCGTTGTGATGACGGCTGCCGGCAAGACGATCCAAAAGTTAGTCCGGAACTTGTCGCGCATGTTCGTCCGTTGGGTGCGGACGGCTGCAATCGTCGTGTCCGAAATGAACGACAAGTTATCACCGAACATGGCACCGCCAACGACGGCCGCTGCTGCGATGGCGATATTGACGCCGCTCTCCTCATGGATGCCGAGGGCGATCGGCGCCAGTGCGGCAATCGTCCCGGTCGATGTGCCCATCGCCATTGAGATGAAAGCCGCGATGACGAACAGGCCGCTCAAGAGGAGCGAAGGCGGTAATAACGTCAATGCCGCATTGACGGTCGCATCAATCGCCCCGATTGCTTCTGCGACGCTTGAAAACGCGCCGGCGAGCAAGAAGATGAACACCATGATCAAGATGCTTGGGTTGCCGGCGCCTTGGGCGACACGTTCGACCGTCTGGGTGACGCTTCCTTTCGTCATCATCGCCGCGACGATGACGGCAATCAAGGCCGCAATCAAGACGGGAAATTTATAAAAATCGTCATAGTAGATGCCTGCCCCGATAAAGAAGACGAGGAAGACGAGTAAGGGCAAGAGCGCCCATTTGTTAGCTGTTGGTTGTTCCAATCGATTCACCTCATTCATAAAAATAAAAAGAGAGCCTTCTGAAAAAAGGCTCTCTCTACAAGAAACACTTTTTTCATCTTTCGAGCAGACCGCTCGCTGGATTTGGCACAGGTTACCCGCTGCCGAGACGTCATCGGGCCAGTCCCTCAGTCTCTCTTGATAAAAAAGTTGTGATATTTAGTTATAAGACACGTTCCCTAACGTACCTGTTTCAAATCTGCTTGTCAATAGCAAACCCCCACGCGATGCACGTGGGGGCGAGTCAGGACGTCAAAAAATTGTAATGGGCGACGCGGTTGCGTCCTGCGTACTTCCCGCCGACGTAAAGCGCTCGGTCGGCGTTGCGAATCGTATCGTCTAGTCGTTTGTCACCGAACGCTTGAATCGTATCGACGCCGATTGAGGCGGTCACTGGGATATCGATTCCGTCGACGTGGAATGGTTTGGTTTCGATTTGTTGACGGATGCGCTCGGCAATCTCGACGGCGGCTTCGACATCGCATCGGTTCAACAGCAAGATGAACTCCTCGCCGCCATAACGGGCTGCGAAATCATCGGTGCGGAGCACTTGGCGGATGCGGCGACCAAACTCTTGGAGCACGCTGTCTCCGACTTGATGACCGTGCGTGTCGTTGATTTTTTTGAAGAAGTCGATATCGAGCATTGCGACGGAAATCGGATACATCGAGCCGTCCGAGATTTGTTGAATCCCGTATTCATAAAAAGCCCGTGCATTGGCAAGCAACGTCAAGCTGTCCGTCCGGCTCTCGGTATAGAGGCGGTCGCGTTCATGACAACGACTGATCGTTCGATTGAACGATTTGAGCAGTTTGACAATCTCACGTTGAATGATGGGCGGATAGCCATAGACGTGCTCGCCGGTCATGACGAGCCACGTGCGGATGCCTTCGATTTCCTCGGAACGGACCGAGATGAAGCTATGATAGTCTTCATCGAACTCGTTCGATAACGGGGCGTCCCATTCAAAGCGCATCTCATACTCGACCGAGGCTTCGTTCGGATAGGTTGCATCGAGTAAATCAAAGACGACGTGGCGATCGATCGGCTGGCGCGTCTTTAAATCAAAGTAAAGTGTGCGGTCGAACAGTTTGAACTCGACGAACCCTTCGTCGTACTCGTTGAGTCGTTCACATTGACTGAGGAACACCTCAATCGCTTGCGCCTCGCTTTGTGACAACGACACGGCTTCTTTTGCCTCATCATATTGTTCAATCAACGATTTGAAGGCGTCTTGCCGACCTTTCTGGATGATGAGCCGCTTAATAAAGAAGGTGAGTGCGGCGGCGATACTGCTGACGACAAGCAAGTTCGTCTCACGGAAGAGCGAGGCTGCTAAAATGAAGACGAGACTGACGATATACGTGTAAAACGCGATGTTTAGAAAGTCGCGGACCGGGATATCGACACGGAACCACCAACCGACTTGATACTTTTGTACGACCGTGTTTAAGATGATGGCCACAATCAAGCCGGCAAGCGGCAGAAACGAATCTTGGGAATAAAAACCGAGACCGGTCACACCACCGAGTGCCAAGTAGACGCTGGCCGGGATGGCGATTTCCAAAAACGACGTGATGGCGTTCCACGGATACGTAAAACGGAACCGTCGAAGCGCGACGCGCGGTTTCAAGTTGACGAACTGGAAGACGAGTAGTCCAATCTGATTGACGAACAGCGCTGTCTCAAAATCAAAGAATAAAAAAATAATTAAGACGATACTTTCTGAAAAGGTAAAGTAGACGCCTTTCCGTTCAATGGAGTCCATTTGAAAAGTAATGACGAGCAACGCAATCAAGATGAACGGTAACGGCTCGATGGCCGGCATGTTTAATACGCCTGTAGCGAACAAGATGAGGGTCAAACTGAATAGCATACTCCAAATACTCCAACCGAGGACGGACATCTTGCGGAAATGGTTCATGGTTCCCTCCTATGTGGGAAAAATTCAATTATGTATGGTAGAAGATTCGGCACAATCACGCCCGAGTCCTGCCTATCCACCATAATGGCGGAATTCTAGCATTGAGTCTATATGAAATATCCTCTATAATGAAATTGCTTTTCAACCACATAGACGAAAGTCGATGAAAAAGAGAGTAACGATCGTTCCGTCAACAAAGCGACCTAGGGATTGGTGAGAGCCTAGGCTGACAAACATCGCGAAACGCACTTTTGAGATGCTATCCGAACTTGAGTAGGCGTAGCCGGGGGACCCCCGTTATCACCGATAAAGCGGTCTGCGTCAAGCAGGCAAGAAGAGTGGTACCGCGGGCCATCCCGTCTCTTTGCATCTGTGCAAAGGGCGTTTTTTTTATGAACAAATGATAAGGAGGAATTAGAATGAGTTATGAACGCAAATATGCGGAAGCCTTGTCCCGTGTCATCGGGGACGAGTTGACGCTCGACCAGATTGAAGCATTGATTGAAAAACCGAAACATGAGGCACACGGGGACCTTGCTTTCCCGTGTTTCCAACTTGCGAAAGCCTATCGTAAAGCACCGGTCATGATCGCGACGGATATCGCAAACGACTTGAACGATGAGTTGTTCACGAAAGTCGAGGCGGCCGGCCCGTATGTGAACGTCTTCTTGAGCCGTGACGTCGTCTCACAAGAAATCATCAACACGGTGCTCGATGAACAAGCGGACTATGCGACGCATGCGACACGCAACGAGACAATCGTCACCGATTTCTCGTCACCGAACATCGCCAAACCGTTCTCGATGGGACACCTTCGTTCAACGGTGATCGGGAATGCCATCAACCAAATCGCCCGTAAAAACGGCTATGACGTCGTCGGCATCAACCACCTCGGAGATTGGGGCACACAGTTCGGTAAACTGATGGTCGCCTATAAAAAATGGGGCGACGAGGAAGCGGTCCGGGCACATCCGATTGCTGAGCTCTTGAAGCTCTACGTCCATTTCCACGAAGAAGCGAAGACTCGACCGGAACTTGAAGATGAGGGCCGTGCGTGGTTCAAGAAACTTGAAGACGGCAACGAGGAAGCGACTGAGCTGTGGACGTGGTTCCGTGACGAATCACTCAAAGAGTTCCAAAAAGTATACGACCTCCTCGGTGTCGAATTCGACAGCTTTAGCGGGGAAGCGTTCTATAACGACAAGATGGATCGTGTTGTCGCCATGCTCGAAGAGAAAAACCTTCTCGTCGAAAGTGAAGGGGCGATGGTCGTCTCGCTTGAAGATGAGAACTTGCCACCATGTTTGATTAAAAAGAAAGACGGCGCGACGCTTTATGCGACACGCGACTTGGCAGCTGCCGTCTATCGTCATGAGACGTACAACTTCGTCCAGGCGAACTACGTCGTCGGCGGCGAGCAGGCGCTTCACTTCAAACAACTGTTTTCAGTCCTGCGCAAGCTCGGCTATGACTTCGTCGATGGCATGCATCACGTGCCGTTCGGCTTGATTTTGCAAGAAGGGAAAAAGATGTCGACACGTAAAGGTCGCATCGTCTTGCTCGAGGAAGTGCTCAAAGAAGCAATCGAGAAAGCACAAGCGAACATCGCTCAGAAGAATCCGGAACTTGCGAACGCGGACGACGTGGCACGCATGGTCGGTGTCGGCGCGGTCATCTTCCACGATTTGAAGAATGAACGCATCAACAACATCGAGTTCGACCTCGATAGCATGCTCAAATTCGAAGGCGAGACGGGCCCGTACGTGCAGTACACGAACGCGCGTGCGAACTCGCTCCTTCGTAAAGGTAACTACGACGGCTCGACGTTCACTGGCGCAAACGACGACCACACGTGGGGCGTCGTGACGATGCTCAACGCGTTCCCACACGTCATCACACGTGCCCATGAACGTCGCGAACCATCAATCATTAGCCGTTACGTGCTCGATTTGGCGCAAGCGTTCAACAAGTATTACGGTCATGTCCGTGTCCTCGAAGAAGATGCAGGCAAACAATCACGTCTCGCCCTCGTCAAAGCGGTGACGATCGTATTGACGGAAGGACTCCGTTTGATCGGTGTTCAAGCTCCAGAAGAAATGTAAGCACAAATAAGGGACCCTTTTGAGGGGGTCCCTTTTCCTATGCCTTCATGCGTGTGACCGTCCGGGCTTTTGTATCATACAGACACCATTCCCGGTCGAAGATGACGGCGCCGACATTGATGACGTACCGTTTTTTCTTCAAGGTGAACGGCTTCCCGATTTCCCAGGGAATCGAGCGACCTTTCCGGTAAATCCCCGGAATATGGCTGTGTCCGATAAAGACGAGCGGATACTTCCCTTTCTCGACAAGCGGTTCCCAGTCCGGACTCCATTTCACTTGGTGTCCATGCAAGAATAGCGCCTCATCGAGCGTCGTCTGCTCCGGTAATAAGGCGATTCGTGTCTTGACCGGATGCGACACCACGAGCACTTCGTCAATCCGCTCTTCTTGATTGCCGCGCAGGCTAGGGAAGGTGAGGAGCGCCTCGTAGTCAGGGTCGTACGTCACGACATCGGACACTTCATGGAAGCGCTCGTTGCGCCGTTTCTTACCGATATGACACTCGTACAGATCGCCGAGGCAAAGGATGTGCTCCGTCTCGCGGAGGACCGACTCGAGCACGGCTTTCAAATCATCAAACGAACCATGTGGGTCACTGATGATGGCGAGTTTCATCGGTAGTTTGTGAATTGGGCATCGACGGACAATTCGAGCTCACGGACGAGCTGCATGACGGCTTGAAGGTCATCGCGCGACTTGGCTGTCACACGGATTTGATCGTCTTGAATTTGCGACTTCACTTTCAGTTTTGATTCTTTGATGGCGTTGTTAATTTTTTTTGCATCGTCTTTATCGATGCCGCTCTTCAATTTGACGCGTTGACGCACTGTGCCGCCGAGCGCACGTTCTACTTTTTGATAATCAAGGTTTTTCGTCGGTACGCCACGTTTAATCAATTTCGTGATCATGACGTCTTTCAATTGCTCGAGTTTGTAGTCGTCATCTGAGACGAGGACGAGGTCGCCGTTATCGAGTGACATCTCACTCTTCGAACCTTTAAAGTCGTAACGGTTCAAAATTTCTTTCTCGGCGATTTGAATCGCGTTCTTCACTTCTTCGAGGTTCATTTCTGACACAATATCAAAAGAATTGTCTTTTGCCATGTTTCATCCATCCTTTACAAGGGTTTTGTTATAATGATAGCAGATTTGAAGTAGTGAAGGAGTGAAAGAGATGGAACATACTATCGATCAACAGACAAATGTAGATTTAGACCATATGGCATATCACGGCAAAGACCTCGGGGTGACGTTTAAAAGTGACCTCATCCGGTTGCGGGTCTGGTCACCGGTTGCCGAAGAGATGACGGTAAAACTATACCGGACACCGCGAGCGCGGAAGTTCGAACGGTTGTCGTTAGAACGGGCCGAGAAAGGGACGTGGGTCATCGAACTCGATCGTGCTTTGTTTGAAGGTCAGTTTTATGTGTTCGAGGCGGTCGTAGCTGGGAAACGTATCGAATCGCTCGACCCGTATGCAAAAGTCGTCGGGATCAATGGGAAGCGCGGGTGTCTGCTCGACCCATCTACGCTCAACCCAGACCATTGGGTCAAAGAACGTCCGCTCTTCCACTCGTCACAAGAAGCGGTCATCTATGAAGCGCACGTCCGTGATTTGACGAGTCATCCGGACAGTGGTGTCATGCATCGCGGGAAATTCCTCGGGATGACCGAAGTCGGAACGAAGACACCGACGGGTTATCCGACGGGTCTCGACTATATTACCGGGCTTGGCGTCACGCATCTCCAACTCATGCCGTTCTTCGATTACGGTTCAGTGAATGAGTCACGCGAGAGTGAGGCGAATTATAATTGGGGCTATGACCCGGTCCACTATTTTGCCGTCGAAGGCTCATACGCTTCCTCAGCGGATGATCCGGCCGCTCGCATCATCGAGTTGAAAGCGATGATTCAAGCACTTCACGATCGTGGCATCCGTGTCATCATGGACGTCGTGTTCAACCATACGTATGATGCATTGACGACGCCGCTCGGACAGTTCGTACCGGACTACTATTACCGCTTGAACGAGGACGGTACGCTCGCCGACGGTTCGGCGTGCGGGAACGATACGGCGTCCGAACGGGCGATGATGCGCAAATTGATCGTCGAATGTGTGTCGTATTGGGCGAAAGAGTTCATGATTGATGGCTTCCGCTTCGATTTGATGGGACTTCATGACGTCAAGACGATGAACCAGGTCCGCAGGGCGCTCGATCGCGTCGACCCATCGATTCTCGTGACCGGAGAAGGCTGGGATCTCGACACACCGCTTCCGGTCCGTAAAAAAGCGAACCAACATAACGCCCACAAGATGCCGCGCATCGCCCAGTTCAACGACGCGATTCGCGACGGTGTCCGTGGGGATGTGTTCATCGAAGACTTGCCAGGTTGGATCAGCGGCAACGCGGATATGACGGCGGACGTCAAACGTGGGATTGCCGGTGCAGTCACGAGCCAAAGCTTTGCTGACGAACCGAACCAAGTCGTGAACTATGTCGAGTGCCATGACAACTTGACGCTTTGGGACAAACTGGCCGTTACGAATCCGGACGACGATGAGACGACACGCCGCCGCCGGCATCGTCTCGCGACATCGATTGTGTTGCTCAGTCAAGGCATCCCGTTCCTGCATAGCGGTCAAGAGTTCTTCCGCACGAAAGACGGGGACGAGAACAGCTTCAATTCGGGGGAGGTTGTCAACCGTTTGGATTGGACGCGGGCCGAGCAAGAGACGCCGAGCGTCGAATATGTGAAGGGCTTGATCAGCCTGCGCAAACAATATCCGTTGTTCCGTCTTGAGAACGCGGAACAGATTCGTAAACATTTACGTTTCTTCGATGAAGACGAGGGCGTCATCGCCTTTGAACTGAGTCGCCACGTCGAAGGTTACGTCGAACGCCATCTCGTATACCATAACGGACTCGAAGAAGCGGTCGAGGTGAAACTACCGTCCGGCAAGTTCGAGGTCCATGTCGAAGATCACACCGTCAATTTGACGGCACCACGTCTCCTCGAGGAGCGGCATGTCACGGTCGCGCCGTTATCGACACTCGTCGTGACGGAACGCCGTCCGGATTACAGCAAATATGCGGTCGCCGGTGGAGCTGCCTTGGCTATCCTCGGTCTCTGGTATGTTGCGAAAAAACGGAAACCGAAACAAAAGTAAGCGCGAAAAAAGGAGACGTCATTCCGTCTCCTTTTCCTCGTTCGTTTCAGTTTTGGCTGCCTCGAGCTCCATCATCTTTTTGACGATGATGTGTTTTGGCATATGCATGAGTTCCTCGAGTGGGACGTTTAGCTTTTTGGCAAGCTCAACCGCCGTCTCGGGAGAGAGTTGAAGTGGGCGCATGAGGGTTCCTCCTTTCCGATTACGGGTGTGCTACTGCCAGTATACAGGAAAAGCGGACAGATGGAGAATGTGTTCTGTGAACACATTCAAAATCGAAAAATGCGTCGTGCGTTGCTAAGCTGAAACTAGGAAGTGATCAAATGTACAAACAAGTAGCAGACTATCAATTTCATGAAACGGTTGAATGGTTAGAGCGCGTTGGTGGAGGATGGATGTTGTATTTGGCGCAAACCGGGTTTCTGTTTTTTGACGAGACATTCCAAATCCGATGGGAACTCGAGTGGAAATGGGCACCTTGCGCACTATATATTGAACCACATGGTAGAAGAGCCGTCGCGCTATTTCGAGATTTGCAGACATACGGAGTCATGGATTTGACGAACGGGACGATGGAACGTCACCCAATTCCACGGACGTTCCATGACGATTGGTTCAGTAACCTGCATTACTGGTCAGGGGACGATTTGTATTTGTACTCGGCCGAATCAGATATCGTCGCCTTGAACTTGAACGATCACACGTTTCGGTATAGCCGTTACGAGGAAATCCCGGAGTTCGGGAACATCATCGAACTCGCATATCAATCGACCTATGATTTCGAACGATTCACGGCACCTGGCCTCGTGACCTTGTACGATGAACGGAATCAACAGTTCATGGTCGAGGACGTCGAAGCGGGCGCGCGTTGGAAGATTCCATACGGGGGTGACCGTGACTTGGTCATCGTCGATCAAATGGGTGTGACGACTGCTATCACCTCGATGACATCGTTCCAACTGTTTGAGCGCGATTGTGAAGTGTTCTCATCAGAAGTATGTGCCGAGACCGAATTGTTGAAAGTCGTCTTATTGGACGAGCCGGGCGACAGACTTGTCGTCCTATCGACGCCGCGTCGCTTCTGCCATAGTTGGCTGCAAGTGTTCGAGCGTTGACAATCCTGGACCAGGGCATGGTTCAGGATTTTTTTACGAAGGCTTACAGAATCTCGTCTAAAAACGGGAACAGTCTTCTTAGATGGAGAGGAGTGGACAGGGATGGAACGATTAGGACAAGCGTTAGTCCGATGGCGCTACGCTGTCGTGTTGATTTGGACGGTATTGCTCGCGGTATCGGTATATTTCGGATTACAGTTGCCAAGTGAACTGCGCGGCAATGGATTTGCGATTCAAGACGGGCGCTTCGCCCAAGTGGAAGATACGTTGAACGACCGGTTCGACCGGGCCGGGGCCTCGATGATCGTCTTGTTGGAAGGTGGGGACCTTGATACGGTCATCGAGCAGCAACGGGATCGACTGATTGACGTCGATGGAATCGACGGCGTGATCACGCCAGCCGAGAATCCCGATGCCCGCTCAGGGGACGCAGCTTACTTATTGCTCGAGTTCGAGGATTACGATACGGCCGAGGCGTCAATCGATGACGTTCGCAACGCCTTGATTCGAGATACGGATACAGACGTGCGATTGACCGGAGAGCCGGTCTTCGCGGATGACTTGAATGAAGCGTCGAAGAATGACTTGATTCGGGCCGAGTTGATTGGAATCCCGGTCGCGTTGCTCGTCCTCTTGCTCGTCTTCGGGACGCCGCTCGCCGCGGTCATGCCATTATTCGTTGGATTGATTACATTCATCGTGGCTGCCGGCTCGTTGTTCTTCTTTGCCCAGACGATGGAACTATCCATTTTCGTCTTGAATGCGGTCGCGATGATCGCCATCGCGCTCGGCATCGATTTTTCCCTATTGCTCGTCAACCGTTACCGGGAAGAGCTCGCACATGGGAAGTCGCGAGAGGCAGCCATCGTCCGAACGGTCGCGACGGCCGGACGTTCGATTCTGTTCTCAGGGCTTTGTGTGTTCGTCGGACTGGCCGGGTTGCTATTCATCCAAGTCGACGTGTTCCAAGCCATCGCGCTCGGTGCGCTGATTGCGGTGGCGGGCGCGGTCTTATCGGCGCTCACGCTGTTGCCGTCCGCCTTATATATCGTCGGAGATGCGATCAATAAAGGGCCTCTTATCAAAACGAATGAGACGCGTTCTGAAGTACGGTGGCAGAAGTTGGCCCGTTTCGTCATGAGACGTCCCGTCACGATGACACTCGTCGCGCTCTTGCTGTTACTACCGAGTCTCTGGTTCGTCCGTGACCTCGAATTGAACATCCCGGACGCCGATGCACTCCCGACCTCGTACGAGTCGCGGGCCGCCCTTGAGCGGTGGGACGACGTGTTCGGGGAGACGTCGACCGATGCGGTGCTCTTGTTTGAGACGAATGACTTGACCGATTCGATGATTCTCGATGAATTGACCGCACTCACCGATGAGCTATCCGAGGATCCGATTGTCGACAACGTCACGACGTTCTTGACGGCATCCGGTCTCGAACCAGCCGAATTCCAACAACTCGCTGAAGCGGCACCAGAGCAACTCGAGGCGTTCGAACGTCTCGTCACGCTTGAAGGGAATACAGACCTTGCCCTCGTCAACGTTAGTTTCAACGTCCCGCCGAGTGATAAAGACGCGCAAGCGTTCGTCCGAGATTGGCGCGAGAGCGGTTTTGACGTCGGGGGACCAGCCGCGTTCAACGAAGAAATTTATGAAGAGATTTATGACAGCATCCCGTATGCGGTCGTGACTGTCATCTTGGCGACGATGGTCATTCTCATGTGGGCGTTCCGCTCAGTCTTGATTCCAATTAAGGCGATCATCATGAACGTGCTCGGTCTCGGGGCGACGTTCGGTCTGCTCGTCATCATCTTCGAATCAGGCTACGTGTACGATGCCGAGATGATCAGTATCTTGACCCCGGTGTTCATCTTCTCGCTCGTGTTCGGCCTATCGATGGACTACGAGGTGTTTCTCGTCTCGCGGATTGAGGAATATTATCGGGAGACCGGGGATAACGATTACGCGACGGAGATGGGACTCGCCAAGACGAGTAAAATCATCACGTCGGCCGCAGTCATCATGATTGTCGTCACGGGGGCGTTCGCTTTTACCGGTGTTAGTCCAATCAAACAGCTCGGTGTCGGCATCGCGCTCGCGATCTTTATCGATGCGACAATCATCCGGATTTTACTTGTCCCATCCTTGATGAAACTGCTCGGGGACTGGAACTGGTGGTGGTTTGGTAAGAAAAATTTACCGAAACGTAATCTAAACTAAATATACATTTAATGAAACAATCGCGAGAGTATGTTAAAATAGTCTCATGATTACGCGCAATTTGGGAAAGGAAGGTCTTTATGGATACCGAGAGGACATGGCCTCTGTTTCAATTACCGGACTTCTAGCGTTGAGTTTTTACAAGCGACATCAATGTAAAAATCAACAAACGGAAGATCGGAGATGGAACAGATGGAACCGCGGCTACGACTGAGGATCCTCCTCTCCGTTGAAAACGGGGAGGACAATCGGAATGAAACGAGTTGCTACCATAGTGCTCGGAACGCTGATCATGGCGTTCGGTTATTATTATTTGAATGAACAGTTTGGTTTGGCAGAAGGGGGCTTCGTCGGGCTAGCATTGCTCGGCCGCTATTTATTTGATATCGATCCGGCGATCTCGATGATTGTACTCGATATTCCCTTCTTTTTAATCGCCCTGTGGTGGAAAGGCTGGCGCTTCGTCGGGCAAGCCGTGCTTGCCGCGGCGTCACTGTCGCTCAGCTACGCCATGTGGGATCGGTTGGATTTACTCACGTTCGATATCCAAGTGTGGCCGGCGACGTTGTTCGCCGCCATCGCGAGCGGGATTGTGACTGGTTACGGTCTCGGTCTCGTCTTGAAATCGGGCGGGGCGACCGGGGGCGACGATTTATTCGCACTCGGCCTATCAAAATGGACCGGCGTATCGGTCGGGACGATTCTCATCATATTTGATGTCATCGTTTTGGCGATCTCGCTCATCTATTTGCCATTGTCGAATGCGCTTTATACGCTTCTCGCGGTCTCGATCGCAGGTCGTGTCGTCACGAAGATGTTGACGGACGATGTGGTCGAAGTAACCGTACCAAGTGTGACCAAACTAAAAACAAAAAACGATCTCGCGTGAGATCGTTTTTTGTTTTGTAAAATTTATCACAGTTTTACAGTCATCTTTCTTCTACACTAAACATAGAAGGAGGAAGTCACATGAAATGGATGATTCCAAAACAGCACGGCGCTTGGTCGATGCTGATTTTACCGTTCTTACTCGGCGGCATTGTCGGAGGGTGGACGCTCGCGCACATCCCGTTCGCCATCGCCTGGTTGTTCGTTTATATGGGTACATTTTTCTTGTTCCAATACATTAAGCAACGGAAGAAGTCACAAGAGCTGTTGCGTACGGTCGTGACGTATTTAACGATTGCGATTGTAGCTGCCATCCCGGTGTTTTTGTCCGAGTGGCGTCTTGTCTGGTTTGTCCTTGCTATGATTCCATTCGGTCTCATCAACGCCTATTTTGCCAAAATTAAGGATGAGCGCAACGTCTGGAACGACGTCAGCGCCGTCACCTCATTTTGTATCGGCGGGATGGCGAGCTATTATCTCGGGGCGCGCATCTTGGATGGGACGATAGTGTGGATGTTCGCTTTGCCGTACTTATATTTCCTCGGAAGTATCTTTTTCGTCAAAACGATGATTCGGGAGAAGAAGAGCTTGTTTTATCGGAACGTATCATGGGGGTATCACTTTTTGCTCGTCGCCATCTTCATCGCGTTTGGCTATCCGGTCTTGGCACTCGCTTACGTGCCGAGTCTCGTCCGGGCGGTCGCGTTCTACGGCAAAAAGATCCCCATCATGAAGATCGGGATCGTCGAAATCGCCAACTCGGTGTTCGTGCTCGGTTGTCTCAGTTGGTATTTATTTAGTTAAGAAGGGGAAGCCCTTCTTTTTTAGTCGCTCGAAGATGTACTCGAAATGATAGCCACGGTCGCCGCTGCCGTTGCCGCCTGTTGCATGGCGAGCAGATGGGCGAACGTCCCGTGCAACAGTAAATCGCTCGCGTCTTCCTTGATGTTGTTTGCCGCGACGAGTTGCAAGGCGACCGTCAACGCATGGGTGTGGAACCAGCGATGCTTTTCCTTCTCGGCGTTCGTGATGTCGATCAGGTCGCGCTCGTCGTTGTCGTTCGGGGCCGCGACGATGGCCAAGAGGGCGAGCGCTGGCAGATGCTCGTTTTTGACGGCGATTGCTTGTCCTTGGAGTCGCGTGCGCCACTCGAGCAGGCGATTGATGACCTCGTCTGAAGGCAAGTCGCTAAAAGCAAGCAGATGGGAGACGAGTTGGAGCTCGTTTGAGCGGGGCAACTCGGCTTTCAACGCTTCGTAATACGTCTCAATCCGTTGGCTCAACGCATCGTGGTCATCGAACGCTTGAACGAGGACGAGAGCAGACAGAAGGTCTTCTTCGCTCGTCAGCCAAGGATGGTTTCGTTTGAACGTCTGATAGAGTGCGCTCGCCTCGTCAAGCCGGCGCTCGGGTTCATCGACGTTGATCAGTTGGCTCGCGATGAAGGGCCGCAACATACTGAAACGGAAGTGCTTCCGGTCGAGTAGCGTATCAAGCCGGAGTGCCTCGTCGATGGCGGATTCGATGTCTTCATACTTGGCATCGAGAAACGACAGCCAGACGAAATTATTGCTGCCGCGAAACTTGGAGAAGGCTTTTGTTTTCCGTTTGACGGCCGCTTGAGCCTGCTCGAACCGCGCTTCATCGAACGGGGTGTCGTGTATGGCATAATTGATGGCCATCAAGCGTCGGAAATCATCGGTGAACCACTTTGTCGCTCCTCTGATTGCCTCGAGTGCTTCGAGGTAATGCGTATAGCGTGTCATCATCAGCAATTCCTCCTTTTTCTCCTTATACGAGCTTAATCGAAAGAATGATTCAAAAAAAGCCGCCCTGGATTTGAACTGCTCCCCGTCAAGTAGACAGGGAAAATAATGAAAATCAGATTAGGCGGCTTGAGACCTGTATTAGACAGGCCTCGAGTTATTTTGTCATTTCTGGAGACAATCATGATTATAGAAGGGGAAATTTTGATTTGCTCAGGTTTCAGATACTTTGTCGAAATTCTGACCTGAGCTGCGCCCACTGATATTGAAAAAAACGAGCAACCACCCAAAGGCGGTCGCTCGTCATCGTTAGCCAACATCGCATAATAATCACTCTTATTTTGAACTACACAGTTATCAGAGAAAAATGAAAAAACGCTGTTGACACCTTCTCTGAAATATAGGCTATACTCCCAAAATTGGGTTAATCCTCATTAGTCTCCGTGCGTTCAAAAACAATCTGTTGTGATTGTTCGTCCCATTTAGCTAATATTTTATCCCCTTTCTCAATAGCCCCTCCTAAAATTTCACGAGCTAATTTCGTTTCTAGCTCACTACGGATTACACGTTTGAGTTCTCGGGCACCAAATTCAGGTTTGTACCCTTCTTCTGAAAAGTGGCGAGCTAAAGTTTGATCGAAAGAAATAGTAATACCCTGTTTCGACACATTCTTCGCGACACGTTGTAGTTGAAGTGATACAATTTCGTGTATTTGATCCTTATTTAAAGCACTAAATACAATAATTTCATCAATCCTGTTTAAAAACTCAGGACGGAAATGACTTGCCAAGACAGTCATAACTTCTTTTTTTACGCCTTCATAATCTTCTTTAGAAGAACTATCGCTGTTTAATCTAGTACGAATAATATCCGACCCTAAATTTGACGTAGCTATAATTATCGTGTTGGTGAAATCTACAACTCTTCCTTTTCCATCAGTAAGTCGTCCATCATCGAAAACTTGAAGTAAGATATTGTACACGTCAGGATGAGCCTTTTCAATTTCGTCTAACAATATCACGCTGTAAGGTGAACGTCGTACTTTTTCGGTGAGCTGACCGCCTTCATCATAACCCACATACCCAGGAGGAGCACCTACAAGACGTGCTACTGCATGCCGCTCTCCATATTCTGACATATCAATTCGTAATAATGCATTTTCATCTCCATAAATAACTTCTGATAAAGCCTTTGCAAGCTCGGTCTTACCTACCCCGGTAGGTCCTAAGAAAAGAAAAGTAGCGACAGGCTTATTTTCTTCGCGTAATCCTGAACGAGACAAACGAACTGCATCTGAAACAGCGTTTACTGCCTCTTCTTGACCTACTAAGCGCTGATGTAGTTGTTCTTCCATGCGTAAAAGTTTGTCTTTTTCTTCTGTTGTTAGTTCGTTCACTGGAATGCCAGTCAATTGCGAAACCACATGAGCAATATGTTCAGGTTTTACTTCTGTACTCCCTGATCCTTTTTCGGCTTCCCATTCTTCTGTTAATTTTTTTAACTCACTTTCTTTTTCTTCAATAACTTTTGTAAGTTCGCTTGCTTTATCGTACTGCTTTCTATTTGCAACGTAATCTCGCTCTCTTAGAAGGTGCTGCAATTCAGCTTCGATTTCTTGAATTCCGGCAGGACGTGAAGTGGCAACTAGTTTAACTCTAGCTGCCGCTTGATCAAGAAGGTCAATGGCTTTATCAGGTAAAAAACGAGAAGGAATATATCGATCTGATAACTCTACTGCAGAAATAATAGCTTCTTCGGTTATAGTCACCTTATGATACGCTTCAAAAGTATCGCGCAAACCTCTTAAAATCATAATCGTTTGCTCTGGAGTCGTCTCGTGAATAATAACCGGTTGAAATCTTCTTTCTAAAGCCGCGTCTTTTTCAATGTACTTTTGGTATTCATTCAGAGTAGTCGCGCCAATGAGATTCAACTCTCCTCTAGCAAGCATTGGTTTGAAAACGTTAGCTATATCTAGACCGCCTTCTTCCCCACCTTGTCCAGCGCCTACAATCGTATGGACCTCATCAATGAACATAATTAAATCATCTTTATTTTCCGATATTTCCTTCAACACTTTTTGAACACGTTCTTCAAACTCTCCTCTGTATTTTGATCCAGCAACCATTGCGTTAATATCTAACTCCATTAATCGCTTATCCTTTAAACCTTCAGGTACTTCACCGTCAACAATTCGTTGTGCTAAGCCTTCTACAATAGCAGTTTTTCCAACCCCTGGATCACCAATCAGTACTGGATTATTTTTTCTACGTCGAGCTAATATCTCTATTGTGGTTTCCACTTCTTCGGCACGACCTATGACCGGATCTAGCTTCCCTTCTTTAGCCATCTTAGTAAGATCGCGCGAAAATTTCTCCAGTTCAGGGGTGTTACTCAAATTGGATAGACCTCCTTTGTTTTCACCGTTCCCGACAACCTTACTCACTTGCTGTCTTATAGATTGAGGCGTCAAACCATATTTGCGAAGGATGTTTGCAGCCAGTCCCTCTCCCTCTTCAGATAAACCAATCAAAAAATGTTCGGGACCAACATAAGTGTGTCCTAAATCATTTGAAGCAATAAAAGAACGACTTAAGGCGTCTTTTACTCGCGGTGAAACGCTAATCTCACCTTCATGCATTGTCTCTCCATGCTTCGCCTCAGCTTGAATTTGTCTTTTCAAATCTTCCACTTTAATTTTGAATTGATTAAATATACTTTGAACAACCTCACTGTCTGTCAACGCCAACAATAAGTGCTCTGTATCTATTTCGGGTCTGTTAAATTCAGATGCATATTGTCCCGCTTTTTGAAGCATCTCTTCCGCGTTTTCACTCAATCGGCTAGTTAAAGCACTACCACGCTTGCGCCGTGCCACTTCGCTCGAGGTTTCATCATAAACATTTTCTTTACTAACTTCTTCATCTACATTAAAAAAAGGTAGTTTGCTCGAAAAAAAGTTATCGAGCATAGTGCCACGTATTCCAAATAACGATTCGATTGGAGAAATGTTTAATCCATTGCGTTGTAAAAATTCTTGATAATGACCTTCACATAACTCCATATTTCGTAACTGACCATTCAAGTTTGCCTGGACTCTGACTGATGCTGGCTTTCCACAAATATCACAGCTGTTCGTCGACATCTTCCTTGCCCCCTTAATCAATCTAATAGTTTGGTTCATGTATATTTCCCCGATCTAAGTTAATGTAAAACATGATATTTATAATAAATAATTGTTTTGGATCACTCTTAAAAGAAATGCTGACTTTAACTTACCTGTGCATAAGATACATTCGTCCTTTAGATGGGCGGTTTGTCAAATTAAGCGCAATACTTCCTCGTAAAGGTCCGCTGTGCCGTTTTCCGGTTCAGACACTTTCTCGGCCTCCCGTTGCTCTTGGCGAGCGCGTCATGCGTGATTTTCGCGAAGGATTCTCTTGGAGTTCATGTTGCCATGACAAGTACGGGTCGGCGAAATTCATCGGCACGCCAATCAATGCACGAATCGTTCCCTTTATCGAGGCCTCGGTGCGGCCCTTGATCGGCAGTGTGGGCTCTTTCGCCGCGATGCAGGCCTTCGCCTTCCCTCGTATTTAAACCACCGTGTTTAGCTTCTAGTGCCCGAACGTCTCGCGTGTGCGCACCTCCCACGGGCGGTCCGGGATGGTCAAACCGACGTTGATAAGCCCGCAGGTCTGCACTCGTTTCCGGTGCTTGTCCTTCTGCCGGAGCAAGGTCATGGGCACGTAGATTACCCCCATAGACCCAGCGATAAATCGTCGAGAAGGCGATTTTTCCCATGTAGAGGTGAGCGACGATCTGTTCTGGGGACCAGGTTGCCGGTAGCTTCCGGATGATCGTCAGGAGCGTAGTTTCGTCAAGCTTCGTATTTAGCGCTCCTGTGTGCGTTCAGCTATCTCACAATAAACCGTATGGACATCCCTAGCTCCAGATGAATCCCTATATATATGTTTGTTCTTCCATCGTATGTAGTGCACTCAGTTTTTGTTCGATTGAATGTCGATTTCTTGCCATAAAAAATACTCCCCGAATTAGATAAACAGATTTGTTATTTCATCTGTCTACCTAATCGGGGAGCAGTTCACCCAGGCTTAGCGGGTCTGCGGTATATATTTTCTAGTACGGCAGTTTGTCGAGCGTGGTGCGACGAGGAAGAAGATTCCTAACATCACGCCGACCCCAAGTCCCCAAAGACTGTTGAACAGAAGCATCAACACGATCCCGAAGACGAGTCCAATACTCACATCACCCATACGGTCAAACATTCGTAACCACCTTTTCTGTGTTCGCTAGGCTAAAGGTTTACCCACCAATGAGAAGTGAACCACCTGGGAGGCTAGCACATCTCCCTTTTGTTATACGTGATTTTTCTGACCAGGTTTCGTTTTATAGAAACTATAGACGACGCTGATCAAGATGACGAGGATGATGGCGCCAAGTGACATCCAAATCGGCATCTTGTAGACGTCGCCCAACACCATCTTCGCCCCGATGAAGACGAGCATGAAACTGAGCCCGTGCTTCAAATAGTAGAAGCGGTCAATCAAGTTGGCGAGGACGAAGTAGAGGCTACGGAGTCCAAGAATCGCCATGATGTTCGCATAAAAGATGATATACGGGTCACGCGAGTAGGCGAAGCTAGCCGCGACCGAGTCGACGGCGAAGACGATATCCGACAGCTCGATGAAGATGAGCGCGATGAAGAGCGGCGTGAAAAACAGCTTGCCGTTGATGCGTTTCGTGAACTTACCAGACGAGATGTCTTGCGTGATCGGCAAGCGGCGTTCGAGCCAACGGATCGTCTTGTTCTCCTCGAGCGACTCGTCCTTGCCGATGTTCTTGAACATCATCCATCCTGTATAGATGAGGAAGGCACCGAACACGTAATAGACCCAACCGAAGTTTTCCAAGAGTGACACACCGGCGACGATGAAGACGGCCCGGAAGAAGATTGCCCCGAGAATGCCCCAGAACAACACCTTGTGCTGATACTTGAGCGGAATCGCGAAGTAGGCGAACACGAGCGAGAAGACGAACACGTTATCGATGGCGAGCGCCTTCTCGATGAAGTAGACGCTCGCATATTCTGTCGCGACGGTGCTGCCTTGCGAGTAGAACAACCAACCGCCGAACGCGATGGCGATCCCGATTCAGACGAACGTCCGTGTCCATGCCTCGCGGAGCGAGACTTCGTGTGCCTTGCGGTGGAACACCCCGAGGTCAAGTGCGAGCATGAAGATGACGAGTGCCAAAAAGGCGATGAGTAGGGTCAACAATAATTCCTCATTTTAAGGTCATATGAACTCTATATAATCAATTTGAGGTCGTAAGAACTTAAAGTAAAGCATTTAAATACAGATTGTTCGAATTAAAAGCAGGTTGAGGAATTTTGGCGAGGGAACTGTGTGAAAATACTGTCGAGCACCTGCGAAGTTGAGAATGAAGGACAGGCTCTCGTATAATGTGAAGTAACAAACTTGAAAGAGGTGGAATAAGCCTTGGATTCATCCTGGCTGATTGATTTATCGATTATTTGGTTTCTCATTGTATTGAACGGTATTTTTGCGATGTCGGAGATTGCGCTCATCTCTTCTAAACCGAGCCGACTCGAGGCGGCTGCGTCAAGAGGTAGCCGAAGCGCGGAGATTGCCTTACGACATTCGAAAGATCCGACCGACTTGTTGTCGACCGTCCAAGTCGGAATCACGTTGATTGGAATCATCAACGGGGCGTTCGGTGGAGCGCGGTTCTCGGAGCCATTGGCGCAACAGTTGATTGCGCTCGGTATCGGGAGCGAGCTTGCTGGCACACTCGGATACATCATCGTCGTCACGATCATCACGTACTTGTCGCTTATCATCGGGGAACTTGTCCCGAAACGGATCGCCCTCGTGACACCGGAGCGGGTGACGATGACAATCATCCCTGCGCTCGACTTTTTCAGTAAAGTGATGAAGCCGTTCGTGTGGGTATTGTCGAAATCGACACTCATCGTATACAAGTTACTCGGGTTAAAATCTGAGCAATCAAGCGGAGAAACGGAACTTGAAATCAAACAGTTGTTGAGCGAAGGGATGGCACAAGGTGATTTTGCCCATGACGAAGTCAAACAAGTCGAGCGATTGTTTGCCTTCCATGACCGCTACATCTATCAATTGATGCAACCACGTACGACTGTCGAATGGATTGATCTCGACGACTCAATTGAAGGGATCCAAGAGAGAATTTATAAGAGTCAACATAGCAAGCTGCCGGTCGGTCGCGGAAGTCTTGATCAGTTCATCGGTTTCGTCGAAGTGCGCGATCTTTTGACGCTCCCGTCACTGAAACACGAGTCGCAGATTTTGAAGCGGGTCAAACAAGCGCTCGTTGTGCCGCGCCAGCGAGAAGCGAGCCTCGTCTTACAAGCTATGCAACAGAGTGGTGTCGGGATGGCGTTCGTGTTGGATGAGTATGGCGGATTCCTTGGGATCGTCACCTTATTCGATATATTAGAAGAAATCGTCGGGGAAGTCATCATCGAGGAGGAAGAGCCATCGGTCGTCCGGCGCGAGGACGGCTCATATCTCGCCGATGGCATGCTCAATATCGACGAGGCCAAACAGTTGTTTGGACTTCCAGATTTTTTAGAAGGACAAGAACGGGCCGCCTATCACACATTGGCCGGCTTTTTGATCACGCAGCTCGGTAAAGTCCCTCAAAAGGGAGACGTAATCGAGGCGTACGGTCTGCGTTTTGAGATTGTCGATATGGATGGTCGTCGAATCGATCAAGTCTTAGTTCGACCAATCGATTCGGAACCGTCTATCGAGCCTCAATAAACAAGAAACCTCTCCTGTCACCGAATAGTGAACCGCCCCCTGTCAAGTAGACAGTGGAAATAATAAAAATCGTTTAGACGGCTTCAGCCCTGAATTCTAAAGGGCTGAGGCCGTTTAGTCGTTCTTGGTAACGGTCTTGGTTGTAAAAACGAATGTACTCTGCCACGGACTCACTGAGATCGTCATAGGTACGATACTTTCGAAGGCGATAGCTCTCACATTTGAGCGCACCGAAAAAGGCTTCCATCGGGCCATTGTCAATACATCGACCCACACGTGACATACTCTGGGTGATACCGGCCTCCTTAGTCATTCGGCCGATCGGCACGGAACTCCCGGTTCAAAAGATTCTCAGCTGTCTGTTGAGGAGTCGAATAGACGTATTTCTTCTTTCGTCTACGGATGACACAACGCAGGCCACCGGCCTCCATGAGTCGGTACACACGCTTGTGATTGATATGTCGGTCGAACCGTCTCCGAAGATTCATGCCCATGCGACGATACCCGTAGATACCCTTGACCTCAAGGTGGACGCTTCGCAGTTCTTCGAGGATTTGTCTGTTCTCGATTTCACGTGCCGAGGGTTCGTGTTTCAACCATTTATAATATCCTGCTCTTGAGACGACAGCGATTTCACAGAGGCGAGCCACCGGGTGACCACACGTGGAATGTAGACGGCGGATGGACTCATATTCATGCGCATACCAAATTTGGTTCAGCTTTGCCCCCTTCCGATTTCCTTCAATTTTTTTAGGTAGTCATTCTCCATGCGGAGGAGCTCGTTCTCTTTCGCTAAACGTTTTAGCTCTATTTGGACACGTTCATCAGGTGTCAAGGCAGCTTTATCCTTCTTGTGCCCACGTCGATCAAGCAGGGCGTCAGGGCCACCCTGGTCGTACTTCTTCACCCATGAATAGATCTGTTGATAAGATACCCGATGGGTCTCCGCAATTTTGCGATAGTCCCTTCTGTGGCTCAAACAGTCAATCACTGCGTCAAGTCTCTCTTCGAACGTCGTCTCTCTCCCCTTGGTCATCGTGTCTCTTCCCCTCGAGGTGGCTTTGAGTTCTTTATGACCAGTATACTGATTTATCCATCCCTGAAGAACACTCCGACATGACAATCCGTATTTCCTGACAATCTCATTAGGTGAGAGTTTGCCGTTAACACAATCTAGAACTACGTTGGTTTTGAGTTCTTTCGAATAGTTCTTCCAAGTACGCGGTTTTAGGAAAGCGTCAATCCCATCGGCTCGATAGAGCCTAATCCAATCTTGGAACGTCTTTTGGGGTATGTCGTACTGTCGTAATACCTGAGAGAAAGCCATTTGACCTGTTTCGTAGGCTGTGACAGCTTCAACTTTTAACTCTGGAGGATACTTTTTTTGAGCCATACAAAAAACTCCCTTCAAAAGGAAACAGGTTTTATTTTTTAACCTGTCTACTTTTTAGGGAGCGTATCAATTCGTCCGGGGCGGCTGCTTGTTATTGGACTTGCGTATACAACTTCTGCATATACTCGTTCACTTCATCGGCCGCTTGGAACATCATGAATGAATGTTGCAAGATGATCTCTGGCGAGAAGCCGAGGTCGAGGTCGAGCGTCGAGGCGAGCGTAACATCACGGTCGCTGTCGAGTACGCAGCGGAAGTATTTGAACTCTTGGTTGAACTCGTTCAAGGCGTTCAGAATCGGTAGGTCTTCGACGTAATCCGGCACGTGGGTGACCGTCGCGGCATACAGTTCCGCATCTGTCGTCTTTTTATTGAAGGCGATAATCATAACGGGCTGAGCCCCGGATTTAGTCGTTTCACGCGTCAAAAATGTGACATGCGTTTCAGTCTCGCTCTCTTTGAACGTCATATTGCGTTCAGCGACGAGCGCTTTAAATGATTCTACTTTTTCTTCGAAGTTCACAAACAAGTCCCCCTTAAAAGTCGTTACTCTAACTTTCGCCCATTTGCGGAGGGAAAGCAAGTGGAACTAGCGTTTCATCAACATTTTGATGGCTTCTTCGACGGTTTCTGACGTATCTTCGCCATCTTGTTGGGCGGTGATGATGCACTGCTCCAAGTTCTTCGCGACGATGATGGTCGAGGCGCGGTCAAGCGCTGATCGAGCCGCACTCAACTGTGTCACGACGTCACGGCACTCTTTCCCTTCTTCCATCATGCGGATGATGGCCCGGATTTGTCCTTCGACCCGTTTCATCCGGTTCAACACTTTTGTATCGTATTGATACTGTTCCATTAGATTCACCTCTATATTCAAATCGTTCAGTAACCCAACTATTTATTGTGTAGTCTCATCTTAATACGTGGGGGAGTATGTGTCGAGCAACAACGTTTGATGTGAAATTTTTTCAAACGTTTACCGATTCGACAAACAAATCCCTTGCAATCAAATACCACAGGGGGTATATTAATGACGTGAAAGCGATATGTTCAACGAATCACAAATTTTCGTCGAACGCCCGCTACCAAGCTGACGAATAAATAAGTGAAATATCATAGATCAAAAGGATGGGTAAACAAACATGAAAGCATCTGCCTTGAAACGTCAAATGGATTTCGAAGTACCAGTGAACATCGTCGACGTTCGTGAACGTGACGAGTTCCAGGAAGCGCACATTGCTGGTGCGAGAAATTATCCGCTATCTGAAATTTCGGAATGGATTGAGACACTCGACCCTGAAGAAGAATACATCGTCCTTTGTCGTTCAGGGGCTCGCAGCACGCAAGCAACTTGGCAAATGGAAGCGAAAGGTTATAAAGTGGTCAATATAGAAGATGGCTTGATGAGCTGGCCAGGTGAAGTCGTCAAAGGAGGAAATGCGCAATGAGTAAAAAAATCGTAATCGTCGGTGGGGTCGCTGGTGGTGCTTCGGCAGCCGCCCGTCTTCGTCGCTTAAATGAAGAGAACCGAATCGTCATGTTCGACCGGGGCGAGTATATCTCGTTCGCGAACTGTGGACTTCCTTATTACATCGGTGATGTGATTCAAGACCGTCAAAAATTGCTCATTCAAACCGTCGAAGGGATGAACAAGCGTTTCCAACTCGACATCCGTAACTTGACGGAAGTGACGAAAATCAACCGTGCCGAGAAGACGGTGTCGGTGAAACACGTCCAGACAGGTGAGACGTACGAAGAGTCGTACGACGTCCTCGTCTTGTCACCAGGTGCGAAACCAATTCGTCCGAACATCCCAGGGATTGAAGAGGCAGAAGACATCTTCACGCTCCGCAACATTCCGGACACGGATAAAATCCGTAGCTACGTCGATGACAAAGCGCCGAAACACGCGACAGTCATCGGTGGCGGTTTCATAGGGATTGAAATGGCTGAAAACTTACGGGAACGTGGCGTCGATGTCACGCTCGTCGAGATGGCCGACCAAGTCATGACGCCGCTCGACCGTGAGATGGTCGCACCGGTTCACGAGCATATGCGTTTGCACGGCGTCGACCTTCAGCTTTCTGACGGTGTCGACTCCTTCTCTGAGAAAGGGAAACGTGTCCACTTGAAGAGCGGTCGCGTCATCGAGACCGATATGGTCGTCTTGTCAATCGGTGTTGTGCCCGAATCTTCGATCGCAACGGAAGCAGGACTTGAAACAGGCATCCGCGGCGCCATCCGTGTCAACGAGAAGATGCTCACGTCAGACCCGAATATCTACGCCATCGGTGACGCCGTCGAAGTGCTCGATTATATCTTCAAAGAGCCGACGGTCGTTCCGCTTGCATGGCCGGCCAACCGCCAAGGTCGTCTCGTCGCCGATATCATCAACGGTCGTGACGTTAAATACAACGGAACGATGGGGACTGGGATCGCCAAAGTATTCGATATGACCGTTGCTTCGACAGGTTGGAACGAGAAACGTTTGACAGCAGCTGGTAAAGAGTTCGAAGCCGTTCACGTGCACCCGGGTTCACATGCGGGCTATTACCCAGGATCGACACCCGTGTCGCTCAAACTGTTGTTCCATCCGATGACCGGTGAAATCTATGGCGCGCAAGGCGTCGGGATGAACGGTGTCGATAAACGGATTGACGTCATTGCGACAGCGATGAAAGGTAGCTTGACGGTCCTTGACCTTCCAGACCTCGAACTCAGCTATGCCCCACCGTTCAGCTCGGCGAAAGATCCGGTCAACATGATCGGTTACGTGGCGTCGAACGTCGTCCTCGGCGATAACGAAGTCGTACATTGGAACGAGATTGACGACTTGGTCCAAAACGGTGCGACATTACTCGACGTCCGTGACGAATCAGAGCACGAGCTCGGTAAAATCCCAGGCTCAATCAACGTTCCGCTCAACTCGCTACGCGATCACTTGGACAACTACAGCAAAGACGAAACGATTTATGTGACATGCCAAGTCGGGCTTCGCGGATATCTCGCATCCCGCATCTTGCGTCAAAATGGATTCAAGGTTAAAAACTTGAGCGGTGGCTACAAGACGTGGTCACAAGTGAGACGTGATTTTGATGCGATTGAAGCAGGAACGAAGGCAGCGAATGAGACTGCCGCAACAGCAACGGAGGAGGCACCACCAGCAATGATGAATCAAACAGTCGGGGAACCGATTTTCTTAGATACGTGCGGTCTGCAATGCCCAGGACCAATCTTAGAAGTCAACAAAAAAGTAGCCGAACTTGGCGAAGGCGAGACGCTCCGCGTCCTCGCAAGTGATCCTGGCTTCTTTGCGGACATCGAAGCATGGGCGAAGAAAACGGGCAACAAGCTCGTCTCAAAACAATTTGTGAACGGTCGCGTCGAAGCGGTCCTCCAAAAAGGTCAAGGCCCTGCAGCCGTCCAAGCGGGCGCACCAGCAGGCGACGGCGCGTCGATGGTCGTGTTCAGTGGGGACCTCGACCGTGCACTCGCTTCATTCATCATCGCGCAAGGTGCAGCAGCAATGGGTAAAGACGTCACGATGTTCTTCACATTCTGGGGACTCAACGTCATCCGTAAACCAGATGCGCCAGAAGTGAAGAAGCAAGGCCTCGAGAAGATGTTCGGCATGATGATGCCATCTCATGCGGGTGAGCTTCCGCTCTCGAACATGAACTTCGGTGGCGTTGGTCAGAAGATGATGAAGAAAGTGATGAGCGACAAAAACGTGCCATCACTTGATCAAATGATTAAATCGGCTCAAGAGGCAGGCGTTAAAATGGTCGCTTGTACGATGTCGATGGACGTCATGGGCATTAAAGAAGAAGAGTTAATCGACGGCATCGACCTCGGTGGTGTGGCAGCATACCTCGGGGCAGCCGAAGACGGTAACTTGAACCTCTTTATCTAACCAACTGAGATAATCTAGGCGGCCGGTCACTTGACCGGTCGCCTTTTTGTTGTTCGACACCCGAAATGAAAATTGTCGAAAAAGATTGCATTTTTTAAACGTTTTTCCTATAATTCTACTCATGTAAAGAAAGTTGACATAACTTTTTCTTATAACTCACACATACACGGAGGATTGAAAGATGGAGAAATTCGTAGAAGATCTCGTTTCATCAGCCAACGACCTGCTCTGGTCGTCAGTGCTAATCGTTGTCCTTGTCGCCTTAGGTTTGTATTTCACCGTTCGCATGGGGTTCGTCCAGTTCCGGATGTTTCCAGAGATGGTTCGTCTCTTATTCAAAGATGGCATGAAGCGTGAAAAAGGCCAAGTTTCGTCGTTCCAGGCATTCGCCATCGGGACGGCGGCGCGCGTCGGGACCGGGAACATCGCCGGTGTCGCGACGGCCATCGCGCTCGGAGGCCCGGGAGCCGTCTTCTGGATGTGGCTCATCGCCCTCATCGGATCGGCTTCGGCATTCGTCGAAAGTACGCTCGCGCAAGTATATAAAATCCGCGACGGTCGCACATGGCGCGGTGGTCCAGCTTACTACATGGAACGTGCGCTCGGTCAGCGCTGGCTCGGGATTTTGTTCGCCATCTTGATCACGTTCTCGTTCGGTTTCGCCTTCAACTCGGTTCAGTCGAACACAATTTCGTTGTCAGTCAGCAACCAGTTCGGGATTAGCACGACAACAGTCGGTATCATTTTGGCGCTCGTCACTGCAGTCATCATCTTCGGTGGGATTCAATCGATTGCCGTTCTTTCGAGTATCATCGTTCCGGTCATGGCGGGTGGCTACATTCTACTTGCCACTTGGATTATGATTACGAACGCTTCACTATTGCCTGAAGTGTTCGGCTTGATTTTCTCGGAAGGCGTACTCGGTCTTCAGCAACTGTTCGGTGGTGCCATTGGAGCAATGGTACTTCAAGGGATCCGTCGTGGTCTCTTCTCGAACGAAGCGGGAATGGGTTCAGCCCCGAACGCGGCAGCTACAGCTGAAGTATCACACCCGGTTAAACAAGGGTTGATTCAATCACTCAGTGTGTTCGTCGATACACTTCTCGTTTGTACATCGACAGCGATGATCATCTTATTGTCAGGCGTCGCCGGTTCAGAGTCGTTCGCTGGTGTCGAGTTGACACAGGCCGCGCTCACTGCCGAGATTGGTCCGATGGCGACATCTTTCCTCACAATCGCGATTTTCTTGTTCGCGTTCAGCTCGATTCTCGGAAACTACTACTATGGTGAGACGAACATCCAGTTCATTTCGGATAAAAAGATTTACGTCACGCTCTACCGCATCGGTGTCGTCGGTATGGTCCTCTTCGGAGCGGTCCGTTCGGCCGGTCTCGTCTGGTCAATCGCGGACGTGTTCATGGGTCTCATGGCACTCGTCAACTTGTATGCGATTTTCCGCCTCGCGAAAGTTGCCCGTCTCGTCCTCGACGATTACTTGGAGCAACGCCGTCAAGGTGAAGATCCGGTCTTCTACGCCGATTCGATTGAAGATCTGCCAGGCCGCGAGTACATCGAGGCTTGGGAATCGGAAGAAGAAGTCAAAACAGGTACAATCCGTTCATAAACGACAAACCGTCTACGAAAGCACGTAGACGGTTTTTTTGCGCCCGCAAGATGGGTAAACTGAAGAAAAGGGGGGCGTTCAATGATGGAGACGACACACTATATACGCATTTCCCCGGAAGTATGGGTCTCATTCGGACAAGATCCGGAAATGATTTTAGATTGGCTGCTGCACGTGCATAGTCAACAACGTGACACGTATGAGACATTGACGCTCCCGAGTATCGAGCGCTTCCAAAAGATTCTCGGACAAATCGAGATTTATATCGATGGGGATGACACGTATAACTTAGAGATGGCCGTCATCGGGGAGGAGTTAATCGTCAACGAGAAGCAGGCGGTCGTCGTCGGGATTTTGACGCCGCAGCTGCTCCATATCGTCAAAGATGCGATGAACGCATTCACGAAAGAAGATGTGGCCGATATGGCGTTCGTCGACCATGAAGGCCTCGATGACGTCTGGCTCAAATGGACGCTGTTGAAACGATTCTGTGAAGAAGCGATGGAGCGGGATGAGCTCGTGTTGATTTATTATGAATGATATCGCCTAAATGGTATAATATTGAAAAAATGGCGGTGGGATAAGTGGGTAATTTCCTTGTTAATTTGGCTTTATTGTATATGATAGTTAGCCCTGTGTTTGCATATCGAATCGGTAGAAAACGCTTTGCGAAGCTGAATATGATGACGATTTTGTTTTATATCGTAAGCTGGGGATATGTCCTTGGCGCGGGGACGCTTTCCGACCATCCTGTCTCGATACTTTGGGGCATCTTGCTGTTCTTGAATCTTTTATTAACTGTGATGACTAGCGCAATGTTTTTATATGAACGTTGGCCTAACCATTCTTTGATGCGGATCGTTGCCGTAGCAACCAGTTTCCTTTTAGGAAGCTTAGTAGTCGCGTATCGTCTCGATTCACGTGATGGGCTATGGGAAATGATGCTACAAGCGAGTATGATGACAGTCGTACTGTTTGTCACAAGTGTCATCTGGATTCGGTTGCGACAAATCGATTGGCAGCCGGACAAGTGAAAAGTTCGACGACATAGCGTCGAGCGGTGCTGTGACCTGATTAACTAGTAATGTATCTATAATTCGATGGAGGTCCACTGAATGTTATCTTGGTTAGGCATAACGAATACAGATCAAACTGAACGTCAGTTTTTTCGGAAATGTGAAGAAAAAAACTAGAATCATCATTCTCCTTACGGCTCTACTAGCACTTTATAGCGTGAAGTCCTTATTCACTTACCTAATCCCAGCCTCATATTTAGCCGACCCGATCGTGGCCGTTTTACCAGGTACCGTGGGAGTTTTAGTTTCTCTAGTCTATGTCCTGGTCGCGGAACGACTTCTACAGGACAAAGCCAATCACGACAAACGCTAGTAAGTGAGACGAGTGTAATGCCATTCCAGACAAACAAAAACTCGACGCCGCAGCGCCGAGTTTTTGTCTTATTTTAATGCCGTCTCGAGCGCTTTGACATTCTCGCGCATGAGATCGAAGTAACTCTTGTCCATCTGCTCTTTCGTGACCGATTCTAAGTTGTAAATCGTCACCGTCTCCGCACCGATCTCGTTTTGAACGACCTGTGCGACTTTCGGTGTCACCGTATCCTCGAAAGCGATATATTTCAAGTCGTGAAGTTGTGCCTCTTCGATGACGCGCTTCAACGCTTGTTGCGACGGTTCTTCGGAAGGTGTGAGACCCGTGATCGGGAGTTGTTCAAAGCCGTAGCGCTCCGCCAAGTAGCCGTAAGCTGCATGTGTCACGAGCAACTCTGACTTCGAGCCGCCATCGACTGCTGCTTGTAGTTCGCCATCTAACGTCGTAGCTTCTTCTTTGAAGGCGCTTAAACGATCCGCGAACTCATCTTTATAGTCCGGTGCCTGTTCGCTGAAGGCTGCTTCGACAGCTTCCGCCATCGAGACGGCATTCATTGGGTCGAGCCAGACGTGTGGGTCGTATTGGCCGTGGTTATGCCCGTCATCTTCGCTATGCCCGGCTTCTTCCTCGGCATGAGCGTCCACCTCATGTCCGTGCTCGTCCTCGCTATGTTCGTCCTCACTATGCTCATCCTCGCCATGGACGTGAACCGTGTCTTCTGCCGATAGGAGTGTCACGTCCTCGGCCGTCTTCACGAACGTGACGTTCTCATTGGCCAAGCTCTTTTCCATCGACTCGACGTATGGCTCGAGATCGTGCCCGACCGTCAAGAACAAGTCGGCTTCGGCGATATCGGTCATCTGCTTCGATGTCGGCTCGTACGTATGAGGGTCAGCGCCAGGCGGGATGACCATCTCGACGCGGACACGGTCGCCCCCAATTTCTTTCGCAAATGACTTCAAAGCGAACGTTGACGCATAGACGGTCAACTGGTCGTTCGTCTCCTCCGTCGCTCCGTTTTCTTCATTACTTGCACATCCACCTAATAAAAGTGTGCCGGCAGCGGCGACACTTAATAATTTTTTATTCATGAACTCTTCCACCTGTCCTCTCTATGTGAACCTTTAAATCGTAACCGTTACGTTCTGTGACTGCGAGTTATATTATAGGGGGCGAACCCGTGCACGTCAAGTCCGACTTCCGATGGATGGTTTTTCGAGAAAAAGGGAATATGATTAAAAAAAGAACGAGGAGTGGATGTATATGAGAAAGGAGACCGCCTGGTTCGTCGGAGGTGCGGCACTCGCGGCCGCCACGGCAGCAGGGGCCAGCGTATGGAACCAGTATGGATCGCTCGTGCGTTGGCAAGAGCCCGAATTGCCGGCGCAACCCTCCACCCGTAAACGTCGAACGCACACGTACAAGATTGTCAATGACCGCCCGCTCCAGTTTGACGTGTATTATCCGCCAGGGGATGGACCGTTCCCGGTCGCGGTATATGCCCATGGGGGGGCGTTCGTCCGAGGGAACCGAGGCATGGTGACGTTGTTCCATCCGTTACTCGACCATTTTCTCGCCAAAGGGTTCGCGGTCATCAGTATCGACTATCGTCTGTTCGAGGATGGGGTCTATTTCCCGGACAACATCATCGACGTCTCCGATGCGCTCTGTTATTTGAAACAGCACGACGGTCTGCTCAACTTGGATATTAACCGATTGATCGTCTGGGGTGACTCGGCAGGTGCGGCCCTCGTCTTAGCGACGGCGCTCGATCGAAGCAAACAGTTCACCGGTGAACTTGGAGATGACGTGCCACCGATTAAAGGGGTGATCGCGCTCTATCCGCCGACGAACTTCTTATTGTTCAAGTTCATCCAGACGTGGCTCGCTCATTTGAAATTTTATGAGGGGAGTCGCGAAGCGTGGCGCGAGCTGATGGTGAAGTGCTCGCCGGTCACACATCTCTATGACGATGCACCACCGATTCTCATCTTGCACGGAAAGAAAGACCCGATCGTCCCGTTCGGACAGGCGCTTCACTTCGTCGAACACGCGAGTGAGGTCGGTGCGAACGTGCAACTGATTTCCTTCCCGAACGGCACACACTCGTTAGCGAGCTTTCTCCAATCCGACAACCCGATCAAAGAAACGCAGCTCATGGCTCGCATCGACCGTTTCATCGATGACGCGATGATGTGACGTTGCGCTTTTTCGCAAAGATGGTACGATGGGATAGGATTTAGGAATCAAAAAGGAGTGACTCGCGTGACAGAACTTTGTTTGGTCCGACATGGTCAGACCGATTGGAATTTTCAAGAAATCATTCAAGGACGGGAAGATATCCCGCTCAACGCACTCGGACATCGGCAGGCCGAAGAGAGTGCGGCCTTTTTAAGTCAAGAATCTTGGGACGTTATCGTGGCGAGCCCGTTGTCACGGGCCGTCGACACGGCGCGTTACATCGCGGAGGCGTGCGGCATCGACGCAGCACACATCATTCAAGATGAGCGCTTCATCGAGCGTGAATTCGGAGCCGCGTCGGGAAAACCGGTACCGGGCATTTATGAGGCCGTTCAAGCCGACGATCAAGACCGCGTACCCGGTCTTGAGTCCGAGGATGAGATGCGGGCCCGCGTCTTGAGCGGCATGCGCGATCTCGTCGAGACACATGCCGGGAAGCGTGTCATCGCCGTCTGTCATTCACATGCGATTAAAGCCGCCCTGTCGGCGATTGATGACACGTATACGTTCCGTCATGCCATGCGCAACGCCTGCTCGAACTATATCGAACATCAAGACGGTCAGTTCGTGGTCAAGGCGGTCAATGTCGCCGACCATATTACGAATGTGATCGTCGCAAAGTGAGGAGAAGCTCATGACGACATTGCTCTGGATATTCATCATCGCTTCATTTGTTGTCGCGTTCGCGGGATTGATTTATCCGGTCATCCCGAGCGTCTTGTTCTTATTCATCGGTTACATGATTTATGGCTTCGGTTTCTCATTCGAGCCGCTCACATGGACGTTTTGGCTCTGGCAGATTTTGTTCTTGATCTTCCTGTTCGTGGTCGACTATATCGTCACCCGGGCTACGGTCGATAAACGGGGCGGCTCTGAACGGGCGAAGTGGGGAGCGACCATCGGTTTGATTGCAGGGCCGTTCATCTTCCCGCTCGTCGGAGTGCTCATTTTCCCGTTCATCTTCGCGTTTTTAGCGGAACTCACGCTCGGGAAGTCGACGCGGGAAGCGTGGAGCATCGGTGTCGGGACCGTACTCGCTTTCCTCGGCAGCACGATGCTTAAAGTTGTCGGGATGACGATGATGGTCATCTTGTTTTTCATCTACATCTAAGGCGAAGAAACTTCTTCGCCTTTTTTGGTTGAGAATTTTATAAAAACGGGGAAAGAAAAACAAGACCGTTCGATTTATTCGAACGATCCTGTCTTGACGAGCTGGGTGAAGGCGGAGCGGCTGAACGACTGCTGCTGTTCGACTTGTTTTTCGAAGAAGGACGGTTTGAGTTCGGCGTTCGCCACGCCTTCGGAAATCAACGAATCGAGCACTTGCTTGGTCGGATCTTGTTTCGGCATCAGCATGAGCCCTTCCGCGACGAACGTGTGATGGTCGCTGAGCGACCGTTCGCTCGTGAACGTCAACGCGAGGGCGGCCGGGCGGTTCGCCGGTGACGTGATGACGGCTTCGGCAAGGAGCAGGATTCGCTTATTCAAATAGTGATGAAGCGTGACGGCAAATTCGGTCGGAACGAGCATCTCGAGGAGCCATTCGTTGTCATGCTCTTTCGAGATAATCAACCCATCGAGCAGTTCGACGGGGAGGTTCAACTCGTTGCCATACTCGTCTTGGACGAGGCGAACTTGGACTAGGCGGAACGTTTTCATCATATCGGTCCCTTCCACATTTTCTTTAATCCATCTTAACATAGTCTGCTTCGAAGATTGTGTTACGATAGCGGGGAAGCGACGTAAAAAAATAGAGGACAAGGAGGCATCAAGATGAGTTGGGTTGTTGGCATAATCGGGTATATCACGATTCTAGCAATCGGTTATTATGGTGTCCTTTTCTTCAAAGTAAAGCAGGAGCGGAGTCGGGCCGGATATCGAATCTTTCTCTTGCTCGCGGGATTGTTTTTCGTGAGCGGGAGTGATTATATCATCGCGTTGTTCCAAGGGGATACGGAAGCGACGTTTTGGCAACGGACCGTTTACTTCATATTGATTTTGATCTCTCTTTCAATCGCACTTTACTTTCGGAGAAAAGAAGATAAAATCCATGCGAACGAGATGACGACGGCATAAAACAAGAGGCTACGGAAAAAAATCCGCAGCCTCTTGTTTTTATTTCGGGATCCGAGTTTGACGAATCATCTCGAGCTTCAAGTCCCAGAGCGGTTTACTGAATGTGACCGAGTACACTTCCGGCAAGCGGAGGCGTTTGTACTCTTCCCACAGACCGTTCATCTGCTCGTGATGATACGTGCGGATTTCTGTCGCGTTCGGTAAGTCATAGACGCGTTCGCCGTCTTGGAAAATCGGGACAAGCAAACGTTTGACACTAAAGTTGCGTGTCTTGATGCGGAACGCTGGGTCGCGCACATCAATCAAGTCGATCTCTTTATACGTCTCGACCGGCTCGTCAGCTAGGGCGATATAATCCCCTTTGAACTTCCCGGTCTCGTTATCGATGATGCGATACAATTCTTTCTTGTGTGGTGTCGTCGTCTTCACTTTCGAAGACGAGACTTTGATGACCGGCTTCAGCTTCCCGTCGGCACCTTCGCGGGCGACGAGCTTGTACACCATGCCGAGCGCGGGTTGTTCGTAGGCCGTGATGCCGCGCGTCCCGACGAGGAACGTGTCGGCTTCAGCGCCCTGCATCCGCAAGTCTTGAATGACGTACTCATCAAGGTCGCCCGAGACGACGATTTTGACGTAGTCGAGTCCGGCCGCATCGAGTGCTTTCCGAGCCCGTTTCGACAAGTAGGCCAAGTCACCTGAGTCGAGTCGGACCGACTTCAAGCGATAGCCTTTCGCCTCGAGTTCCTTGGCGACCGTGATCGCGTTCGGAAGACCGGACTTGAGCGTGTCGTACGTGTCAATCAACAGGCTCGTGTTGTCTGGATACATCTCGGCGAACGAGCGGAACGCCTCAAGCTCCTCATCATGGAACTGGATGTCGGCGTGTTCCATCGTTCCGCCGGTCGGGACATCAAAATCGCGTCCGGCCGAAACTAAACTCGTGACGTCGAAACCGGCGATATAGGCGGCCCGAGTCCCGTAATACGCAGCATCGACACCTTGGGCGCGACGGGCCCCGCCTTCGAGCAACGTCTCATTCGGCGCGGCTTGACGGATACGCGCGTATTTCGTCGCGATGAGTGATTCATGGTTGGCGATATTCAAGAGCGCCGTCTGGAACAGTTTCGCCTCAAAAATCGTCGATTCGATGCGGACGACTTGTTCGTTCGGGAAGATGACTTCTCCTTCACGGACGCTATAGAGCGAGCCGGTGAACTTGAAGTTGCGGAGTACGTCCGCAAACTCGTCCTCGAAGTCGAGTTGTTGTTTCAAGTAATGGATGTCCTCTTCCGTGAACGAGACGTTCTCTAAGTAGTGGACGATGTTTTGCAGGCCGGCGAAGACGACGTAGCCCCCGCTGAACGGATTCGAGCGATAGTAGAGGTCGAACACGACCCGTTCGTTGTGACGACCTTGTTTCCAATAGATATACATCCAACGTGGGAGGTATAGGTCAGTGTGAAGCGCTAGGTTGCGATGTAACATAATCGTTCCTTTCTGTTTTACGTCACTTCCCGGTCACAGTGGCCCCGAGTGTCGTGACAAAATGTTCGAGCGCCCAATCGTGTCCGACTGGGTTGAAGCTTTGGACGGCATCGGCGTGGACGACGATTGTATAGCCGAGGTTGTACGCGTCGACTGCCGTATGGAGCACACAAATATCCGTGCACACACCGACGAGATGGATTTCCGTGATGGCCCGTTCGCGTAAACGCAAATCAAGGTCGGTCCCGGCGAAGGCACTGTAGCGTGTCTTATCGATCCAATGGTCGGCCCGCGCTGCTGCCGCTTTGACGGTTCCATACAGTTCACGGCCTTCCGTGCCGCGGATGTTGTGGGGCGGGAAGAGCGTCGTCTCAGGATGATACGTGTCGCCGGCGTCGTGGACATCGTTCGCGATGACGACATAATCCTCGTCCGCAAACTCCTCGATTAACTGGACGATTCGTTCTTCTATGTCTTGCCCTGGTTTTCCACAAGTCAAACGACCCGTATCTGCGATAAAATCAAACGTGTAGTCGATCACAATCAATGCTCGCATGGCGAGATCTCCTCTCTCATGTGAAGAATAGTTGGCTATCCTTTTTATTCTAAATCATTTTGCGTAAAGCGAAAAAGATTATTTTTGATTGCGGTCGGGTACTAAGTGTAAGAAGAACTGTTTGCGAAAGGGGAATCAGCACATGCTGCTGTCATCAACCGAACTGTCAGAGCAACTGTCCCGCTTAAACGGCTGGGACGTTGTCGAAGGAGAATTGCAAAAGACGTATCGTCTCGAGACGTTTCCAGAGGCGATTCAATTCGTCCATCTCGTCGCCGATTTGGCGGAGTCGCTCGATCACCATCCGAACATCTTAATCGAGTATCGGAACGTCACGTTGACCGTGTCGACGCATGACGAAGGTGGAATCACGGAGAAAGACATCATGCTCGCGAAAGGTTGTGAGGAGCTTGTCTAAGCTATTCATGACATTTGCCTCAGGTACGGTCGCTGAACGATTGCGTCAACAACCGGGTGTGCTCGTCGCAAACGGGACGGAAACGATTTTACTCGCCGAAGGGGACAAGTCTCCGTTCCAGAGCGGAAAGACGTTTCAAATCGAAGAAGCAGAAGGACAATTCGCCCCGAAAGGGAATATTGTCTATGCGAACATTCCGGTCGATTCGAACGCCCGGTCGCTCTTGTTCCATCGTTTGTTGAAAGACAAATCACGCCTTGGGTCTGGCCATAGCGGTTTTGCCGCCTATCGGCTCGGTGTCGACCCGGAAGACAACCACGGGGTTGTTTTCATCCAATTCACCGAAGGCGGGAATCGTTTTCGTGATTCGACCGACTACGTCTTGTTCCAAGAATGGCTGAAAGAAGCCGTCGAACAAAAAGGAGCAGGTCCGATCATAAAACACTATGTCGTCGATGCAACAGATGACCTATAATAAACATAACGTCACGTTAGGGGAGGATTTTTTATGAACAAGAACTATTTCTGGTTAGGTATGGCCGCAGGTGCCGTCATCGGAGCCGGGGCATCGCTTCTCCACAGAGAGACGCGCGAGCAACAAGTCAGCCAGCTCAAGCATATGAAATCACGACTCAAGTCACACGATACGTCTACACAAGCTCATTCGGTCGGCCTTCAAGCCTCTTCGAAAGCGAGTTTGAAAGATCGCGTCATGGATTTGAAGGCGCTCTACGAAGAGAACCAAGATACGATTCAAAATCTTGTCGAAGACGTGAAAGACTTGGTCGATGCGCTTCAAGACGCTCGTCATAAAAATCAAATCTAATTCATGTCCACGGTCCGGTGCTGTTGCACCGGGCCGTTTTTTCATGTTCCGGCGAGCATCGCTCTATTCAATTTGTATAAAAATACAATTGACAGTATAAATATACGTATGTTTTAATCAATTTATTCTTTTAAGGAGGTTCGGCAGATGATCACTTGTGGAATCGTCGGCGTCACGGGGTACGCCGGGATGGAGCTGTTAAAGCTCATCGGCAAACATCCCGAGTTCACGCTCGTCCGGGCGATGAGCGACTCGAGCGCCGGGTCGACGCTCGCGCAACTGTATCCATGGTTAGAGATTGAAGATTTGACGCTCGAGCCGTTCCAAGTGGACGCATTGGACGACATCGACGTCATCTTTTTAGCGACGCCGAGCGGGGTGTCGGCGCAATACGTTACGCAGTTGACGGAATATGAAGGGGTAGTCATCGATTTGAGCGGAGACTTACGTCTGCCGGCATCGAGCTACGAGACGTGGTATGGCAAACCGGCCTTACCGGCATCGTTACAAGCGCAGGCGGTATATGGATTGACGGAATGGAATCGAGACACTATAAGGTCGGCCAATTGGATTGCCAATCCCGGGTGTTACGCCACGGCGGTCGCGCTCGGCTTATTGCCGTTCGTGAACGGAGGCTGGATCGACCCGAACGAAATCATCGTCTCGGCCTGCTCCGGAATTACGGGTGCCGGGAAGGGACTCAGCGCCAAGACGCACCACGCCCGCTCCAACGAAAACGTGCAACTGTATAAAATCCATACGCATCAACACATCCCGGAGATTGAACAGACGCTTTATGCAGTGAGCGGGACGCAAGCGACCGTGTCACTCTCGACACACCTGTTGCCCATCAATCGAGGCATCATGGCGACGATGAGCGTCGTCCCGACGCTTGAGCAGAGCGAAGCGGATTGGGTGGACGCATTGCGACAGGCTTACGCGGATGAACCATTTATCCGGGTGCAACAAGGCGAACCGGAGATTCGAACGGCCGTCGGGTCGAACTACTGCGATTTGTGGGTGTACCTCGACCAACGAACGAATCGACTGACCATCATCTCGGTCATCGACAATATGCAAAAAGGTGCGGCCGGACAAGCGATTCAAAACGCCAATGTCCGCTTTGGATTAAACGAAACAGCCGGGTTGAATGAACAACCCCAGTACATATAAGGAGGTCAAACGGATGATTGAAACAACGATCAGCCCTGTCGTCCACGTCGTCGCGCCGAAAGGGTTTCAAGCGTGCGGAGTTCACGCCGGATTAAAACGAAAACGTAAAGATTTGGCGTTGCTCGTCTGCGAACAGCTGGCTAGTGCCGCCGCGGTGTATACGACGAACCAATTTCAAGCGGCCCCGATTCAAGTGACGAAAGAAACGCTACACGCGTCGAGCGGGAAGATTCGTGCCGTCTTGATTAACAGTGGAAACGCCAACGCCTGCACCGGTCCGCAAGGGCTCGAGGACGCGTATACGATGCGCGATAAGGCGGCCGAACATATCGGGGTCAAACCGGAAGAAGTGGCGATTGCCTCGACAGGTGTCATCGGTCAACTGTTGCCAATGGAGACGCTCTTAAACGGGATCGATTTGCTTGAACCGATTCATGAGGAGGCGGGGGCGGAGTCGTTCGCGGAAGCGATTTTGACGACCGATACGGGAACAAAATGTACGGGCGTCGAGTACACCGAAGGAGGAGCGACCGTGACGATCGCAGGTGTGGCCAAAGGCTCGGGAATGATTCATCCGAACATGGCGACGATGCTCGGCTTCATCACGACCGATGCCGTCATCGCGCCCGACGTGTTGCAACGGGCGCTGAAACAGAGCGTGGACGCCTCGTTTAACAGCATCACCGTCGACGGGGACAGTTCGACGAACGATATGGTGCTCGCTTTGGCGAGCGGACTGACCGAGATGGATGAAATCATCGAAGGGACAACAGCCTATGACCGCTTCTGCCAAGAGTTGACTGACGTGTGCACAGATCTCGCCAAGGCGATTGCTCGTGACGGGGAAGGGGCGACGAAATTGATTGAGGTCGAGGTCGTCGGGGCGAAGACGGATGAGGCGGCTCGGATGATTGCGAAACAAGTCGTCGGCTCGTCGCTCGTGAAGACGGCCGTCTATGGACAAGATGCGAACTGGGGACGCATCATCGCCGCCATCGGTGCCTCGGAGCAACCAATTGACGTGAACCACGTCGACATCCGCATCGGGTCACAGCATGTGCTGATGGAAAGTGCGCCGGTCTGGTTCGATGAGGCGCTCGCGACAGAAGAGATGGGACAAGACGTCGTCTCAATCCAAATCCGATTGCAGGACGGCACCGGACAGGGTCAGGCGTACGGCTGCGATTTGACTTACGATTACGTCAAAATCAACGCGAGTTACCGGACATGAAACAACGGAAAATCGTCAAACTCGGCGGGAGCGTTTGGGACACGCTCCATCCGGACTATTTCAACGAGTGGCGGACGTGGCTCGACGCAGGGCATGAACTTGTGATCGTTCATGGGGGTGGACCTGCGTTGTCCGCTTATTGCGAGCACCAACAAATCGAACCGGTGTTTCAAGACGGACGTCGTGTCACGACAGCGGACGTGTTGACCGGTGCCGAGCGCGTGCTCGCGGGGGAGATGCAGACCGAAATCGTCGCTGCCCTCGGTCGTCATCATATTCAAGCGGTCGGTCTCTCGGGTGTGGACGGACAGACGCTGACAGGAAAGCAATTGGTGGAACTCGGGGCGGTCGGTGAAGTCGACCGGGTCGAGACAGACTTGTTCGAGCTGTTGCTCGCGGGTCGCTACGTGCCTGTCGTGACGTCACTTCTACAAGGACCGGAAGGCACGTTGAACTGTAACGGGGACGATTGTGCGATTGCCGTCGCGGTCGCGCTCCAGGCCGATCGTTTTGAAATGATTACCGACGTGCCGGGTATTCGCATCGATGGGACGTTCCGTCAAACGCTCACGCGCGAAGACATCGAAACGGCCATCACTTCGGGGCAAATCTATGGGGGCATGATTCCGAAGACCGAGGCGCTCCTTGGCGCTTTAACAGGAGGCATTGAAGTCGCCGTCATCCGTGACGGCAAGCAACCGGCTCATCCCGGGACAACACTACAGGAGGTGCACCATGCATTCACTACTACCGACATACGGACAACGACTTATTGAAATCGAACAGGCGAACGGCTCTTACGTGACCGATACGGCAGGCAACCGATATCTTGACTTCGTCATGGGCATCGCCGTCTGCGGGACGGGCCATCGTCATCCACACGTGAGCCAAGCGCTCGAGGCGCAGCTGCAAAAAGTGTGGCACACCTCGAATTTATATAACATCAGCGGGCAGGCGCGTGTCGCTGAAAAACTCGTGTCGGAGACGCACTTGACGCATGCGTTCTTCTGTAACAGCGGGACCGAGGCGAACGAAGGGGCGTTCAAATTGATTCGGAAATGGACGAACAAGACGAAAATCGTGACGTTCACGAAATCGTTCCACGGTCGCTCGTTTGCCATGCTTGGGGCCACTGGACAAGACAAGGTCAAAGCCGGATTCGGCCCGATGGTGGCTGATTTCGTGCACGCACCGTTCAATGAAATGGACGCACTCGACATGATCGATGACGAGACGGCTGCGGTCTGGCTCGAAATCGTCCAAGGCGAGGGCGGGGTCGTCGTCGCTGACACGGCCTGGCTCGAAGCGCTTCAAGCGAAAGCGACCGAGTATGGAGTCAAAATCGTCGTCGATGAGGTGCAGACCGGGATTGCCCGCACAGGTACCCGTTTCGCGTTCGAACAGACCCCGCTCAAACCGGACGTCGTCACGCTCGCGAAAGGGCTCGGCAGTGGGTTCCCCGTCGGAGCGATTTTGACAGCAGCAGGTGCGGAACACGTCTTCACGGCTGGCAGTCACGGTTCGACGTTCGGCGGCAATCCGCTCGCGATGGCCGCGGCGGAAGCGACGCTCGACATTTTGTTCGAGGCGGACGCACTTGCTCACGTCAATGCGATGGGGGCGCGATTACGAGCGGGCTTGGAACAATTTGTCGACGGAGAGACATTCACTGAAGTGCGTGGACTCGGTTTGATGCTCGGGCTCGTCGCGACGCAATCGGTCGCGGCATGGATCGAACAGTTGCGAGACGCTGGCCTCTTGGTCGTTGCGGCAGGTCCTGACGTGATTCGCTTCTTGCCGTCTTTGTTGCTTACAGAAGCCGAAGTGGATGAGGCGCTCGCAATCATTGGACATGTGATTACAAAGGAGATGGTGTCATGACGGGGACAGTGACGTTACAAAGCGGTCAACAGTTCAAAGGGACGTGGGAGACGAGTGCGCGCTCGGCGAAAGGGGAGGTCGTCTTCTTCACAGGGATGACCGGTTATCAAGAAGTGTTGACCGATCCATCGTACGCCGGTCAAATCGTCGCGTTCACTTATCCGCTCATCGGACAATATGGGTTGACCGACACAGCATCTGAAAGTGCGGACATTCAAGTGGCGGGCGTACTCGTCCAGACGTTAGCCGGGAACGGGGTGGCGACCGACTTGAAGGATTGGCTGGAGCAGTCCGGGGTGCCGGTACTGTCTGACATCGACACGCGCTCGCTCGTCCATGCCCTTCGTGAACACGGCGATCAGTGGGGTGTGATGACGTCTGAATCAGATGTGTCGTTCGATGGGGACCTACATCAGATTACGGAGACCGTTTCGACGCCAAGTCATGTGCGTCACGGTGACGGGGTGAACGGACATATCGTCTGTCTTGATTTCGGCGTGAAGGCGTCGATGGTTCAAGCGATGGTGGGGCGAGGGTACACGGTGACAGTCGTTCCGTTCGATACGACGGCCGCCCAAGTCCATGCGCTCGCGCCGACCGGGATTCTCGTGTCGAACGGTCCGGGAGACCCACGTGATTTAATCGACTACCTCGATGATGTGCGTGAAGTGTCACTGGCGTATCCGACACTCGGCATTTGTATGGGCCATCAACTGCTCGCGCTCGCCTTCGGGTGTGAGATTGAAAAACAGACGTACGGACACCGCGGATCCAATCATCCGGTCCGAAATGTCCAGACGGGTGAAGTGTGGATGACGTCGCAAAATCACGGGTACGTCGTCAAACAGGACAGTTTGGAAGCGACGCCGCTCGAACTGCTATTTGAAAACGTGAACGATTTGTCGGTCGAAGGGACGTTGCACCGCACTGCCCCGATTCTAACGGCCCAGTTCCATCCGGAGGCTAGTCCGGGACCAAAGGAAGCACAAGCCATCTTTGACCGCTTCGACGAAATGATTCAGCAAGGGGTGAACGTCTATGCATAAAAAAGTACTCGTCATCGGTTCAGGTCCGATTATCATTGGACAGGCGGCCGAGTTTGATTACTCGGGCACACAGGCGTGCCAAGCGCTTCGGGAAGCAGGCTGTGAGGTCGTGCTCTTCAACTCGAACCCGGCCACGATCATGACCGATCCCGGTTTGGCCGATCACACATACATCGAGGCGATGACGTTAGAGAAGGCCGAGTTGATTATCGAGACAGAACGTCCGACCCACTTGCTTGCCACGGTCGGCGGGCAGACCGCCCTCAATTTGGCGCTCGCCTTGGACGAGGCCGGTGTGCTCGAACAATACGGGATCGCCCTTCTTGGGACGTCGCTCGAGACGATTCGCGACGGGGAGGACCGCGAACGGTTCAAACAGAAGATGAACGAACTTGGGGAACCGCTCCCCGTCAGCACGACCATCGAATCGATCGAAGCCCTTGACGGCTTTATCGCCGAGACGGGCGTCCCGCTCATCGTCCGTCCGGCGTTCACGCTCGGCGGTACCGGCGGTGGGATTGCAGAGACGATCGATGCCGCCTACACGCTCGCGCAACGTGGTCTCGAGGCGAGTCCGATTTCACAGTGTTTAATCGAGCAGAGTATCGCCGGTTATAAAGAGTTCGAATATGAGGTCATGCGCGACGCCAACGGGACTTGCATCATCGTCTGCAACATGGAAAACATCGACCCGGTCGGCGTCCATACGGGCGATTCGGTCGTGTTCGCCCCGGCCCAGACGCTATCGGATGTCATGCATCAGACGTTACGGAGCGCCGCGTTCCGAATCGTCTCGGCACTTGGTGTCGTCGGCGGGTGTAACATCCAGTTCGCCGTTCATCCGACGGAAGACGCCTATTACGTGATTGAAGTGAACCCGCGTGTCTCACGTAGCTCGGCGCTCGCCTCGAAGGCGACCGGTTATCCGATTGCGAAGATTGCGACTCGTCTTGCCCTCGGGGAACGACTCGACGATTGCATCAATCCCGTCACGAACGGGACGATGGCGAGCTTCGAACCGGCCCTCGATTATGTGACGGCGAAAGTGCCGACGTTCCCGTTCGATTTGTTCAACGGGACGGACCGGACACTCGGACCGCAGATGAAAGCGACTGGGGAGAGCATGGCGATGGGCAAAACGCTCGAAGAAGCGCTGCAGAAAGCATGGCGTGGTGCCGGTGTCGAGCAGAATCCGCTCTATCCGAGTTGGATGGCGACAGCTGATGCCGACGCGCTATACGCTGAAATTTCGGCGCCGACCGATCGTCGTCTCCTGGCGTGCCTCGCGCTACTCGACCGAGGAATCGCCACGACGTCACAACTTGAAGCGCTGACGGGCATCGTCCCGCACTTCATGATGACGTTCGAGCGACTCGTGACGACAATCCGTCTGAATCTGTCCACGCCAGCGAACCTGTTACAGGCGAAACGGTTCGGTTTCACCGACGCTCAGATTGCGCAACAGATGAATGTCACGGCCGACACAATCGCAGCAATACGGCTCGAACACGACATCCATTCGGTCTACCAGATGATTGACACGTGTGCCGCCGAATTCGAGAGCCGCACGCCGTACTTTTACGGGTCGTGGCACGGGACGTCCGAAGTCGTTCCAAGCGAGCGCCAGAAAGTCGCCATCATCGGGTCTGGTCCGATTCGAATCGGGCAAGGCATCGAGTTCGATTACAGTTCGGTGCATGCGGTCTGGGCGCTTCAAAAGCTCGGGGTCGAGACGATTATGATCAACAACAACCCGGAGACGGTGTCGACCGACTTCACGGTCGCCGACAAACTGTACGTCGAACCGTTGACGATTGAAGATGTCGTCCACGTATTGGAGGCAGAAGGCTGTCAGGACGTCCTCATCCAGTTCGGCGGCCAGACCGGCATCTCACTCGCCCATGCGCTGGAAACCAAAGGCTACCACTTGCTCGGGGCGACGGCAGACGTCATCGATCAAATGGAGGACCGGGATCGGTTCTATCAATTCCTCGACGAGATCGGGGTGGCCCACATCCCTGGAGAAGAGGTCGGATCAGTAAACGAGTTGACGTCCGCAATCGATCGTCTCGGCTATCCATGTGTCGTCCGTCCGTCTTATGTCATCGGTGGGAAAGGGATGTATATTATCCGGACCGCGGCGGATTTGCACCAAGTCGAACCACACTTGACCTATCCGCTCCTCGTCGATGCGTATGTCGATGGACGTGAACTCGAAGTCGACTGTGTCACTGATGGGAAAAGCGTCTACGTCCCGGCTTTGCTCGAACAGATTGAGGCGGCCGGTGTCCATTCGGGCGATTCGACGATGATTCTGCCGCCGGTCAAGACGTCACAAGCGCAACAAGCCGAGATTGAAGCCATCGTTCAAACGATTGGACGAGCACTCACGTATCGGGGCGCGCTCAATATCCAATTCGTTTTGAAAGGCGACGTCATTTACGTGCTCGAAATCAATCCGCGTGCATCTCGGACGGTCCCAATCGTCAGTAAAGTGACCGGGGAACCACTCATCGAATGGGCGACGCTCGCGGCGTTCGGCCATGAGTTGGCAACCGTCGTCCCAGACGCACGTCCGGTATGGAGCGGCTATGCCATTAAGACACCGGTGTTCTCGAGTTTGAAATTGCCGGGCGTCGACCCGCTCACCGGCCCCGTCATGCGCTCGACTGGAGAGACACTCCAATTCAGCATGACCCCTTACGTGTCCGAACGGTTCTGTTACGATGCGACGACGACGCGCGTCATGAATCGGACTGAGACCGTAGCCGGCCAAGGCTGGTCGTCATATAGTGATCAAACGCTTGATGAGACGACCGAGTTCCAAAACGTGTCGGTCCTATTCTCGAACGCACCAGAAGAGCAAGCGGCACGTGAGACGGCGGTCCGAAACGGCGTCCATGTCATCTCGGAGACACATCTTGCCGAATACTATCAACAAGCGATGCAAGCGGAACCGATGCCGGTCCGTTCACTTCAAACGATGCAGACAGGAGAGGGACTACCATTATGACGACGAAAACAATCAATCATCTACTGACACTCGAGGAACTGACTCCGTCCGCCCTTGACGACTTGCTCGGACTCGCGGCCGAGGTGAAACGACAGCCGGAAGCGTTCCAATCGGGGCTCGCCGGCAAGAAAGTGGCGCTCTTATTCGAGAAGGCCTCGACCCGGACCCGGATGTCGTTCGAGGTCGGTGTCGTCGAACTCGGCGGTTATCCGCTGTTCTTGAGCAGCAGTGATTTACAGATTGGACGTGGGGAACCACTGACGGATACGATTCAAGTCATGAGCCGCTATGTCGACGCGCTCATGATTCGGACGTACGCCCACGAGACGGTCGAGACGCTCGCTGCGGCAGGGTCGATTCCAATCATCAACGGATTGACCGATTCCCATCATCCGTGCCAAGTGCTCGCCGACTTATTGACGGTCGAGGAAGTGTTCGGCACGAGAACAGGGAAGACGTTGACGTACATCGGCGATGGGAACAATATGGCCCACTCGCTCATGATCGGGGGCGCGCTCAGCGGGATGCACATCCGCATCGCCTCGCCGGAAGCGTATACGGTCGAGACCGACATTTTCGAACGGGCGAACGAACTCGCGGCAACGACAGGGGGGAGCGTCACGCTGTGGCAAGATCCGGTCGTTGCGGCCTCGGGGGCGGACGTCATTTACACGGATGTGTTCGCGAGTATGGGCCAAGAAGCGGAAGCGGCGGAACGGGTGACGCAGTTCGCGGCGTTCCAAGTCGATGCTGCGCTCATGCAACAAGCGAAGTCAGAGGCGATTTTCCTGCACTGCCTCCCGGCCCATCGCGGCGAAGAAGTGACGGCCGACGTCATCGATGGTCCGCAGTCGGTCGTGTTCGATCAAGCTGAGAATCGCTTACACGCGCAAAAGGCGCTCATGCTCACGCTACTCGCCTGAACGAAAAGAGAGGATTCGCCGCTTTGGCGAATCCTCTCTTTAATAATGCTGTCATAAGAAGCGGGCGAACAAACCGAATACGGCCAGTCCGACGATCACGTAGAAAATCCATTTGCCTTCACCCGTATGAATGATTGGCGGTGAATACTTGCGCGGCTTGTACTTCCCGTAACGGAGCGGACGCGAGTACGGGACCGCGAACCGGGAGAGCGGAATCGCGAGCAAGAACCCAGCCAGGAAGCCATACACATGCCCCCAGAGTGATACGTTCGCACCGATGAGCGTGAACACGGCGCTGATGGCGACGAAGATATAGACAAGTCGCGCGTCCTGGCTATAGATGAGCGTCCGACGGAACCGACCGATGTACACGTAGAAACCGAGAATCGCTAAAATCGCACCTGACGCACCGGCTTGCAGGTAGAACAGTTCAGTCACCGTGAAAAACGTGAGCAGGTTGGCAAGCACACCAGCGACGATATAGAACACGGCGAATTTGATATGGCCGACCATACGTTCCATGGCAGGTCCAAAGATAATCAAAGCGAACGAGTTGAACAGCAAATGACCGAGCCCTAAGTGGATGAAGTTGGCCGTCAAGAGACGGTACCATTCCCCTTGGGCGAGCGCGAGATGGAACGACCCACCGAGTGCGACGATTCGGAGATCGGGTACCAAAGAATCGATGACAAACACGAGCAGTTGGATTACAATGAACAGCGTTACGAGCGGATACGCTCGGACGAACGTTTGGACATTCTCAGTACGACTAAACATAGCATCACCTCTTTCCTTAATTGTATAAGGAAACGAGTGAAAAAGGAAAGGAGCGAGTGTCCTGTGATTGTGGGAATCGGAATCGATATCGTCGAGCTCGAGCGGATTGCTCGCTCGATCAAGAATGACCGTTTCGTCGCGCGTCTGTTGACCGAAGCTGAGCGGGCGCTCGCCGACGCCTATCCAGAACAACGCCGCATCGAATTCGTCGCTGGACGGTTCGCGGCGAAAGAAGCCTATGCCAAAGCGGTCGGAACCGGGATTGCCCGGGGCCTGTCGTGGCAACAAATCGAAATTTTACCGGACGAGGCCGGGCGACCACATATGACGGCGCCGTACTCAGGCCGGATTCATATGAGTATCAGCCACAGCGAGCAATACGCCGTGGCACAAGTCATCATTGAAGAGGGGGATCACGATGTTTCGTCCAAGTTGGATTGAAATTGATCGGGCGGCGATCAAGCATAACGTAATCGAAATCAAAAAACGGATCCCGCAAGCGCTCATGGCCGTCGTCAAAGCGAACGCTTACGGACATGGAGCCGTTGAAGTCGCGAAAATTGCACTCGAGAACGGGGCGACGATGCTCGGTGTGGCCTTACTCGAGGAGGCAATCGAGCTCCGAGAGGCCGGGATTAAAGCGCCGATTCTCGTCATGGAGGCCCAGTTCCCAGAAACTGCGGGCGTCGCAGCCGAACACGATGTGACGTTGTCCGTCTTTTCGGCCGACTGGTTGCGTGAGGCGTGCACACATCTATCTGACCGTCCGCTGACCGTTCATGTGAAAGTCGACACGGGGATGGGTCGTCTCGGTTTGCGGACCCGCGCCGAACTTGATGCCCTTTTAGAAGCGGCAGATGACCGTTTCGTCATTGAAGGGATCTATACGCATTTCGCGACGGCGGATGAGCCGGACAGTGAGCTTTACTATGAGCAGCAGGAGCGGTTCGCTCAATTGATGGATGGACTCCACTCGCGATTCCGTTACATCCATACATCGAACTCGGCCGGGGCGATCCGCATGGCCGGACAAGATGTGCCGTATAACTTGGTCCGGGTCGGCATCGCGCTCTATGGATTGTATCCGTCGGCTGAGATGGCTTCCTTCTATTCATTTTTACGTCCGGCCTTCACGTTGAAGAGCAAGCTCATGCAAGTGAAGCAACTCGAGGCCGGACAGACGATCAGCTACGGGGCGACGTATACGACGACTGAAGATGAGTGGATTGGTACCGTGCCGGTCGGATATGCCGACGGCTGGATTCGTAAAGCGAGCGGATTCAAAGTCGACGTAAACGGACACCGTTGTCCGATTGTCGGTCGTGTCTGTATGGACCGCTTCATGGTGAGGCTTCCCGAGTCAGTTCCGGTCGGGACGGTCGTCACGCTCATCGGTGGACCGGTCGCGATTAATGAACTGGCCACGCATCTCGAGACGATCAACTACGAGGTCGTCTGTCAATTGACGAGCCGCCTCCCACGACGTTATGTGTAAAGCGGAAAACGTGTGAAATTATCTGAATTCTTTCGGGAATCCTCTATATTTTCCCAAACTCGCGTGTTATATTGGTAAAGAACGCGGGAAGATTTCCGCCAGTCATTGAAACGATTCTGGAGGTGTAAGATGTTGAAACAGCGAACTGCGGGTGCTTTAGCGTCCGTTCCAGATCGGTTCTCGCAACATGTGGGTCCGATTTCGATGAAAGATCGTGAATCATTGTCATTGAACGATGTAGTGACGTACTTGTCCAAAGAAATTGCTGATCGACAACAAACACTGCGCGAAGAATTGGCGAGAGGCTATCAAGAGATGGCCGCGTTTAATTTGAATATGGCAGAAGAGATGCTGATGATTGAGACGGAAGCCGAACATGCTCTCTTACGTCAAGTAAGCGGGGTGTGAGCGGAGTGATCGTAAAGCGTGGTGACGTGTTTTATGCGAATCTGTCGCCCGTAGTCGGTTCAGAGCAAGGTGGAGTTCGTCCGGTTCTCGTCATTCAAAACGATATCGGCAATCGCTTTAGCCCGACCGTCATTGTCGCTGCGATTACGGCTCAGATCCAGAAAGCAAAACTGCCGACTCATGTAGAGGTGTATCAAGTCAAACATGGTCTCGAACGAGATTCCGTGATTTTGCTTGAACAGATTCGAACGATTGATAAGCGTCGTCTGACAGATAAAGTCACTCATCTCGATGATGAGACGATGCACAAAGTTGACCGAGCGCTAGAGATTAGTCTGGGATTAATCCCTCTCTAGCTTACATATAAAGAAACCGATACATGGGTATCGGTTTTTTTTCAAAAAAATCTTCAAAAAATAGTTTAGAATTCTGTAAAACGGGAATTTAGTTTAATCGTACTCAATTTTTCTGTACGCACATTAGGAGGGAATATACGATGGATTTAGCGATTCGCGAGCAAGTCATTGGAGAACAATTACACCTTTACGTATCCGGAGAAGTGGATACATATACCGCACCAAAATTGAAGGAAGTCTTGCACCCGGCTATTACGGAGCAGGATGTTACCGTTCATTTGGATGAAGTGGATTATATGGATTCAACTGGTCTTGGCGTATTTGTCGGTGCCCTTAAAATAGCCAAACGTAACGAGAAAGAGTTGTCGCTCGTCGGCGTCACCGACCGCGTCAACCGTCTCTTTGAATTGACAGGACTGCACAAGTTGCTCTCGATCAATACAAACGTAAGAGGTGGCACGCAATGAGTAACATCGAACAGACGGTGATGACGTTCCCGGCCAAACCGGAGTATGTCGGTGTGGTCCGTTTAGTCGTCTCAGGAATCGCTAACCGTATGGGATATACGTACGACGAGATCGAGGATATTAAAATCGCGGTCTCGGAAGCCTGTGGCAATGCTGTTCAACATGCCTATGAAGATCAAGAAGGTGAAGTGAAGCTTACGTGTGGCGTTCATCAAGATCGTCTCGAAATGACGATCGAGGACTCGGGCAAAACATTTGCCGACGACGTGAAACGCCAAGCGGCGCCAGTCGAAGAGACGGCTGAAATCGAATCGCTTCACGAAGGAGGACTCGGTCTTTTCCTCATTGAAGCCTTAATGGATGACGTCTCGATCAACAAGGACAATGGTGTCAAGGTGACGATGACGAAACTCCTTAACAGGGACGAGGTGGATCAGAGTGCCAGCAAAATCTCAACAACGCCATCACAGTGATGATGAAGTATTAGAGTGGATCGAGCGTTATCAACAGGACGATCAAAACGAAGAAGTCCAAATGCTCCTCATCAACCGATACTCGGACCTCGTTGAGGCGCTTGCACGAAAGTTTTCGCGAGGCCGGGCCATTCATGACGACCTCGTTCAAGTCGGCATGATCGGACTTCTCGCTGCCCTTCGTCGTTTCGACCCTGAGTTTGGACGCAGTTTCGAGTCGTTTGCCGTTCCGACGATTATCGGTGAAATCAAGCGTTTCATCCGTGACAAGACGTGGAGCGTCCACGTTCCGCGCCGGATTAAAGAGCTTGGGCCGAAAATTAAGAAGACGGTCGAAGAATTGACTACCGAACTGCAACGTTCACCGCGCATCGATGAGATTGCTGATCACCTCGGTGTTTCAGATGAAGAGATTCTCGAAACGCTCGAGATGGGTAAGAGCTACCAAGCCCTTTCCGTCGACAGCTCAATCGAAGCGGACAACGAAGGTTCGACCGTCACGCTCCTCGACCTCGTCGGGAGTCAAGAACGTGGTTACGAATCGGTTGACCAGCGCCTCATCCTTGAAAAAGCGTTCAGCGTGTTGAATGAACGGGAACAGGCGATTCTGGAATGTGCTTATTATAAAAACATGAGCCAAAAAGAGACGGGTGAGCTCCTTGGGATTTCACAGATGCACGTATCGCGCTTACAGCGTCGTGCGCTCGAAAAATTACGCGAGGCCATCAAAGTCCCGCTCAATGAAGTATTCTCAAACGATGACTAAACGGTCATCGTTTTTTTGTCGTCCACGCGTGAGTTTGCTACACTTCAAGAGAGAAGAGAAAAGGAAGTGATTCGATTGATTACGAAAATCGCAAAAGATTTGAAGTTGAAGACGAGTCAAGTCGAGACGGTGCAACAACTCGCCGCGGACGGAGCGACGATTCCGTTCATGGCCCGGTACCGTAAAGAAATGACCGGTAATCTCGATGAAGTGGAAATCAAAGCCATTCTCGATGCCTTACAATATGAAGAGAGTTTGCACAAACGTAAGACGGACGTCCTCGCCAAACTCGAGGAACTCGAGAAGGCGACACCAGAGTTGATCCGTGCGCTTGAAGCTGCGACGAGCCTGCAACAAGTCGATGACATCTACCTTCCTTATCGTCCGAAGCGACGGACGAAAGCCGAGCAAGGACGGGAGAAAGGGCTCCAACCGCTCGCTGACTGGTATCGTCAACCAACGCCATATTCGGTGACCGAAGCACAGTCGTTAGCGGGGGACCTCTCGCTTGAAGAAGCACTTCCGTTCGTCCAATCGATTATCGGGGAGGAGTGGGGCGAAGTGGCGACGCTTCGACAATCACTCCGTACACGAGTCCGGAAAGAGGCGCTTCTTCGTTCACAGAAGAAAAAACAGGCGGAAGATGAGAAAGAAGTGTTCGCCCAGTATTATGAATATGAAGAGAAAATCGCAGGAATCGTCCCACACCGAATCCTCGCCTTGAACCGTGGAGAGCGCACTGATGTGTTGCAAGTGAAGGTCGTCTTCGATGAGACGGGTTTCATACGACAAGCGCTCGGTAAGTTTGACCGCTTGCCGACGGAGAAACGCGAACTCGTTACGCTCGCCGTGAAGGATGCCTTCAAGAAGTCGGTGTTCCCGGCCATCGAACGCGAAGTCCGGAGTGAGTTGACCGAGACGGCTGAAGAACAGGCAATCGATGTGTTCTCAAAAAACTTGAAACAGCTCTACATGCAACCACCGCTTCGTGAGGTCGTCGTCCTAGGGATTGACCCAGCCTATCGAACGGGTTGTAAATGGGCTGTCGTCAATGAAATTGGAAAAGTCGAAGAGGTCGGTGTCTTCTATCCGACGGCACCGAAACATGATGTCGCCGGTTCAGAGAAAGTGTTGACGTCGCTCGTGAAGCGTTATCCAATCTCGGTCATCGTCATTGGGAATGGGACCGCCTCCCGTGAGACGGAGCAGTTCGTATCGACCTGGCTGAAGAAGGCGGAACGCGAGATAGCCTATGCCATCGTCAACGAAGCGGGAGCGAGTGTCTATTCGGCTTCAGAAATTGCCCGATCAGAATTCCCAGAATTGAAAGTGGAAGAACGTTCGGCCGTCTCGATTGCTCGGCGTATTCAAGACGCGATGGCGGAACTCGTCAAAGTCGATCCGCAGTCTGTCGGGGTCGGGCAATATCAGCATGACGTCAGTCAGAACAAGTTGAAAGGATCGCTCGAGTTCGTTGTCGAGAGTGTCGTCAACATGGTCGGCGTCGATGTGAACCGGGCTTCGGAGTCATTGCTCACGTATGTATCCGGATTGAATAAGACGACGGCTAAAAATATTGTCGCGTATCGGGATGAGTTCGGCCGCTTTGATACACGGAAAGAAATCAAGAAAGTACCACGTCTTGGAGCGAAGGCGTATGAACAAGCAGCCGGCTTTTTACGAATCACGAACGGGAGCGATGTGCTCGACCAGACAGAGATTCATCCAGAGAGCTATAAACTGACACTCTCTCTATTGAAGGAACTCGGTGTTTCGAAGCAAGCGGTAGGCACGGCCGAACTGCGGGAACGATTAAAGACGGTCGATGCCAAAGTGCTAAGTGAGAAGCTAGATGCCGGATTACCGACAGTCGAGGATATCTTGAAGTCGCTCGCGAAGCCTGGGCGTGACCCGCGCGAAGATATTCAGAAACCATTGCTTCGGACCGACGTAATGAACTTAGAGGACCTCCAAGTGGGGATGGAGTTCCAAGGGACGGTACGCAACGTCATCGACTTTGGGGCGTTCGTGGACATCGGGGTGAAGCAAGATGGACTCGTCCATATTTCGAAATTGTCGAATCGCTACGTCAAGCATCCACTTGATGTCGTTGCGGTCGGTGATATCGTCACCGTATGGATCGAACAAGTGGACGCCAATCGGGGACGGATCAGTCTCACGATGTTGGAGCCGAAACGTTAAATAAGAAGGAACTAGCACCGAGTAAAATGTTTTTCATTTTGCTCGGTTTTTTTTATGAAAAAGTGTTGACGGTCTTTTCTGCCTGTGCTATCTTATAGAAGTCGCCGAGAGACGACATGGAATATTAAAGCTTTTCTAAAAAAGTGATTGACAGGTTTCTGGTTTGCGGTTACAATTTAAATCGTTACTTCGATAAATTCAAGCAACGTTCCGCAATAGCTCAGTGGTAGAGCAACCGGCTGTTAACCGGTAGGTCGTAGGTTCAAATCCTACTTGCGGAGCCATTTTATTTTGGAGACGTACCCAAGAGGCTATAAGGGGCTCCCCTGCTAAGGGAGTAGGCTGGGAAACCGGTGCGAGGGTTCGAATCCCTCCGTCTCCGCCACTTATTTTTTAGAAAACACATACATCTGGCCCGTTGGTCAAGCGGTTAAGACACCGCCCTTTCACGGCGGTAACACGGGTTCGAATCCCGTACGGGTCACCATCATACGGAGGATTAGCTCAGCTGGGAGAGCACCTGCCTTACAAGCAGGGGGTCGGCGGTTCGATCCCGTCATCCTCCACCATTTCAAATTTAAGCACGTATAACGGTCTTGTGGTGTAGGGGTTAACATGCCTGCCTGTCACGCAGGAGATCGCGGGTTCAAATCCCGTCAAGACCGCCATTTACGTTGGGCCGTAGCCAAGTGGTAAGGCATCGGATTTTGATTCCGACATGCGAAGGTTCGATCCCTTCCGGCCCAGCTTATAATTTGAGTCATTAGCTCAGTTGGTAGAGCATCTGACTTTTAATCAGAGGGTCGCAGGTTCGAGCCCTGCATGACTCACCATTTTTTATCCCTCGTAACACCTTAATACGCTGCGGTCGTGGCGGAATCGGTAGACGCGCTAGGTTGAGGGCCTAGTGGTGGTTAACACCGTGGAGGTTCAAGTCCTCTCGACCGCACCAATATGCACCCTTAGCTCAGCTGGATAGAGCGTTAGACTACGAATCTAAAGGCCGGGAGTTCGAATCTCTCAGGGTGCACCATTTTTATTATGGGCCTATAGCTCAGCCGGTTAGAGCGCACGCCTGATAAGCGTGAGGTCGGTGGTTCGAGTCCACTTAGGCCCACCATTTAAACTGACGAACTTTGAAAACTGAACGATGAGGCAAAAATGTTTTACAATTTTTGAATGAAGCGCAAGCTTCGTCATTTTTAAAGAGCTATATCAAATTCTTTGGAGAGTTTGATCCTGGCTCAGGACGAACGCTGGCGG